>DATIBX010000649.1:0-46459 GCA_035457105.1 Pyrinomonadaceae bacterium | reverse complement strand
AGGGAAGGTGGTTATTAAGACGAGGTCGAGGAGATCGTTACTGTCAGGCTTGAAGATCTTTCTTAAAGAAGCTTTTCGTGGCTCCAGATCCGATTCGATCTTCAACAGACTTCCAATGATGCGCAGCGCAGATGGTCCACTGATCCTGACTATCGCGACGGCGCCGCGCCCTGGTGGTGTTGATAATGCGACGATCGTGCTCATGGATAATACGCGGCAGGATTCAGCGAATTGACAAACTGCGGTATGGTCTATTTGGAAGGAGCTTTTGGTCCGATACGCAACTTACGGTCAGCACCTTCTCCGACCGATTCAGTAAACAAGTCCGGACTGTCTGCGAGGGTGAGATGGATTATTCTGCGTTCGTTGGCGTTCATCGGTTCAAAGGTGAATGGTAAACCCGTTTTCCTTACCCTGTTAGCAGCATGATTGGCCATTGCCCTAAGCTCGGCTTCACGGGTAGCACGGAAGCCATGAACGTCACAAACCAGCCTGGCACTGCCCTCCAGATTTCTCAGATAAACCTGATTGACTAAGTGTTGGATGGCTTCCAGGAGCTCGCCCGTCTGACTTTGCAATAACTCTGCGTCGTCACCTTCAAAGTCCAAGATCGGTCCGATCTGACCCTGTTTTACACGGACGTCCAGGCGCAGACCGGAGAGCCTGAAGACCTCGGCTAAAAAATCCGCAGCTTGTCTGGACACGTCTTCCATAACTACCTCATGCTCGAGAAACTACCGGGTCCGCCGGCTTCTTGCGCCCTCCCGTTCCGGACGGTTGCGCTGGTGGCTCATCATCTTCCGATTTTGTGAAACGATTTATCACAAACTGTTGACTGAAACCAACGATGTTACCAACTAACCAATAGAGTAAGAGACCAGACGGAGCACCCCAGAGCACATAAAGCATCATGAGGGGCATTCCTATCGCCATCATTTTCCTTTGTACTGGGTCTGCTGAAGGTGCAGGAGTTATTAACTGGAGCACGATCATCGTACCGGCCATCATGAATTCGAGGATGTGTTTTGGATCGCCGGAGGAGAGATCACCAAGCCAGAGAAAAGGAGCCTGCCTAAAATCAAGTGAGATCGTGATTGCTCTATAAAGAGCAAAAAGAAACGGCATCTGGATCAAAAGCGGCAAGCATCCTCCGAGCGGATTGCCTTCCTTCATCAGCCGCAGCTGCTCCATTTGGAGTTCTTTCAAGCGAGGATCGCTCTGCTTCATCCCCTTGATCTTCTCTTGCAACTCCTTCATCTTAGGCGCCATTTTTTGCGCCTTCTTCATGGCTTTCGATGATCGCCACTTTAGCGGAAAGAAGAGAGAGTAGACGCCAATCGTAAACAGGATGATGGCCACACCGTAGCTGCTCGTCAGGCGATACAAATAAGTAATGCACTTTAGAATCGGAACCGCAAGCGGTCTCGATAACCAGGCAAGCCAGCCGTAATCAATCATCGGCTCGAGATCGAGCGGACGTTTTACGATCGCAGATACCTCTGAGCTAGCAGTGGTTAGCAGGTAGTGATCTTTAGGACCAGCGTATACGACTGTATTCGATCCGTCAGTAAGGATCGGAACGAGCGCTGTAGTTAAATACCTCTTCTCGGCACTGCCGTTCTTCGATTTGTATTCGTAAGCAACCGTCCTATATTCGAGACCCTGTGTCCGTTGGCCCGGGACGGCAACCATGGCGAAGTACGTATCGCCAACACCAGCCCAATCAACCGGTCCATTCAGGGTCAGCTTATCGGGACTGTTCTTGTTGGAATTTATACCAGCTGCCGGGTGACGCTCGATACGGTCGTTAACAAACGCAATTCCTTCCGGCGCCACAGAATAAAAAGTGTGGTGCTCAACGCCTTGGTCGCCGATGCTTGGACCAATTGTCATCCGAACTTGTGGCAAAGCCTCCGCTCCGCGCATCAGGCTGATCGACATGTCGGTCGCATACTGGTCGGCATTAAATTTCAGTTTCTTCTTAACCTGGACGCCGTTCTGATCCAGAGAGAAAGTAATCTCTTTGGTTTCACCCGAACCCAAATTCAAGTCGACGTCGCCAGAGCCCTCAACTCCAGCAACGTCGTAAGTTGATGTTGCCAGTGCATAATCTGTTGCGGCATCACCAGTCTGAAGTTGGAGCGGCACTTGTCGCGGTTGCGCCTCGAGCCCCTTAGAGGAAATTAACTCCAATTCCTTTCCGACACCGGCGACCGAAAAGATGTCCTTCTGACCATTCTTATTTTTGCTGATGATCCAACTGATTGGCTCAGCTCCGCGCGTATCGAATCTTGTAATGTATAGCGGAGTTCGAATCGTTATAGTTCTTTGCGGAGCCTGAGAGCTTGGCTGAGCAACGGTTGGCGAGCTTGCCTGCTGAGCGCCGGGAGATGGTGTTGACGTTGTTGTTTGCGTAGAACTAGGAGAAGCTGTGCTCTGCGGCGTGTTCTGATTTGGCTGAGGAGGTTTAACCGGCGACAGGTACGTCCATAGAAAAAGTATGGCCGAGGAGATTACTAAAGCGATTATCAATCTTTTTTCTTGCATGACTTGATCGAAACTGACCTTTATTTCTTACTACGTTTGATGGGGTCGCTGGCGCAGTTTATTTACTTGACCGGATCGTACCCACCCGGGTTAAAGGGATGACATTTCAGCAACCGGCGTAGCGCGAGGCCGGTGCCGCGCAGAGATCCGTAACGTGAAATGGCATCAACAGCATATTCCGAGCAAGTCGGAGTGAATCTGCAAGAAGGAGGTAGAAGCGGAGAGATCGCTAATTTATAAACTCTAAGCAGTGAGATTAAGACTATCTTCACGTAACGTCACTCAATAACCGCACGCCGGATCTCAAGCCTTCCCACCTTCTTGATTATTTTTTCGAGCTCTTGGCCAGGTGCGTTAACCTTCTCATCAACAATAGCTAACTTCGCATTCATTACCCAGTCGTACTTTCTGGTCAGCATCTGCAAAGAACCTCCACTTAACCGGAAAGCCTCCCGCATTAATCTCTTGGCCCGGTTGCGATTTACCGCCTTTCCGAGTGCTTTCTTTGATGCTGTGACACCCAACCTGTGGTGCAAACCTTCATTGTCAATAACAAATACGGTTATGTAATCACCATCGAATCGCTTGCCGTTACGATATACGTTTTGGAATTCTGAACGATCCCGCAAACTAATTTGCATGAGACAAAACAGGTTCTTAGTAATGCGCCGGCGTCAACCGCTTGCGGCCCTTGGCCCGCCTTCGCTTTAAAACCAGTCTGCCATTCTTAGTTGCCATTCGAGCTCTGAACCCATGTGTTTTCGCTCGTCGGCGGTTGTTCGGTTGAAATGTTCGCTTCGACATTGTCTGCAGTTCTCCTCTAAACGAAAACGCTTAGACTAATCGCGCGCCTTTTAAGTGTCAAGAAAAGACGCCTGTTTAAAGCATTTGCAGCCTGGTTAGAAAATTAACGACTCTGGCCCAGACATCCCCTAAGATCGTTCAGAGCCCGCACTCCTACTTTCAATTTGGAGGCGTTGTATTTAACGGATTAGGCCTGTTTTGTGTTTCAATCGAGACGGTCAGGATGCAGTGGTCCGTGTACCAAAACGATACCCAAAACTCTGCTTCGGATTGCCGGTATCGAAGATTTGTTTTATTCCGTTTATTGCCTTGATCGCTCCGAAACTTCTGTGTTAGTCTCCGCACGCCTCGAAAGTCAGCACGTCTGTAACTAGTTGATAAACATAGACTTTAAAGAACTACTTTAAGCATTCGTTGCTTTTTCCACTAGCTGTGGAAATTGCTGTGGAAATGTTAAAACTCAAGATTGGGCTGCTGGTTACGGGATCTAAGTTGGAGTCGGTAAGGTTAGAGTTCTCAATAGGTCTGTTATCTCGATTGTACGGTTCTATTGCACGAGCTTTGGTCAATTTGAAGCCCCTCCAGCGCATATCTTCGAATGAACAACACTTTTCCTGGTAATGTTTGGGGTGAGATTCTGGACTCACTTCGTGGACGACTCAATCAGCATACGTTCGACACCTGGTTTACCCCGATTCAGTTTGAAAGTCTCGATAGTTCGCGGCAGGTGATCAATCTGCGCGCACCAAACGAAGTCCTCAAAGATTGGGTGGTAAGTAACTATTCCAATCTCTTAAACGAAACTCTCCAGGACGTTTCGTTGGCTGATTACTCTTTTGGCTGGGTCATTGGAAAAGGTTCCGAGGCAAGAATTCTTGAGACCAAGCCCGCCGGAACTGCTTCAGCAAATTTGGAGGGACCGCCGGTATCGTCAACAACTGTCGGTAATGGTAGTAGCGTAGTTAACGCTCCGGTTCCTAGCCTACACACTCCAGAGCCTAGTTTGAGTTCAAAGTACACCTACGAGAGTTTTGTAGTTGGTTCGTGTAATCAGTTTGCGCACGCTGCTTCCATGGCCGTCGCTGAGGCTCCGGGAAAAACTTATAACCCTCTCTATCTTTACGGGGGCGTGGGTCTCGGTAAAACTCATTTAATGCATGCTTGTGGTCATGCGATCAAATCTCGAAATCATCATCTCACTCTCTGCTACATTTCATCAGAGAAATTCATGAATGATTTGATCAACGCGATCCGTTACGACAAAACCCAGAGCTTTCGCGAGAAGTATCGTTCCGTCGACGTGCTCCTCATCGATGACGTTCAATTCATGGCCGGCAAGGAACGTACTCAAGAGGAATTCTTTCATACTTTCAATGCGCTTTACGATCAGCAGAAACAGATTGTGATCAGTTCCGATTGTCCGCCGAGAGAAATACCAACCCTCGAGGAACGTCTGCATTCTCGATTTGAATGGGGACTTATCGCCGACATCGAGCCTCCGGATCTTGAGACCAAAATCGCTATCATCAAACGTAAGGGCGATCTTCTCGGTGTCTCTATTCCTGATGACGTCGCAATGTTCATCGCCGGAAGAGTGAAGAGTAATGTGCGCGAACTGGAAGGCTCCTTGATTCGCTTGATTGCTATCTCATCTTTGCGCGGAGAACCCATATCAAAGCTCCTGGCCCAGGACGCGATTCGAAATATCGCGAAAGAAGAGGATCCCGGCGTCATAACTGTCCAGCAAATACAGAAACTTGTCGCGAGCACCTATAAACTAAGTGTTGACGAACTACTATCCAAGAACAACGCTCGTCACATTTCACATCCTCGGCAGATCGCCATGTATCTTTGTAAGAACTTAACTAAACATAGTTATCCAGAGATCGGCAGAGCCTTTGGTGGAAAACATCACACCACGGTTATGCACTCGGTTGAGAAGGTCGAAACGCTGGTTAGAACTGATGGGACGTTGCAAAGGTTGATCAGTGAACTAACCGAGTCACTGGAAAACTAGAGGATAATTTGCACAGGCGATAACGAACGTTTTGTGGAAATGTGTTAAGGTAGCGGCACCGCTTCGATATCCGAAATTGTAGGAAGCATTTTCAAGCCGGTTCCACAACAAGTCTTCAGTAGTAATTGAAGTCCTTGTTAGAGTTAGCCGCTTATCCACAGATTCACAGCTACCTACTATTACTACTAGATATTCTTTAAAGTATTTATCTCTTAGTAGAAAACCAATGCGATTGTGAAAGTTGTAGAGGGAGTGAAAGAGCGATGCAATTCGTAGTCAGTAAGCAGAACCTTCAGAAAGAACTCGGCTTTGTCCAAGGCGTCGTCGAAAAGAAAAACACAATACCGGTACTTTCAAACATCCTGATCGAATCAGTGGGCGAGAATTCCATCCGCATCACTGGAACAGATCTCGACGTAACGATCCGTTGTGACATGGATGCGGAAGAGATAACCACGCCAGGCTCTATTTGTGTTCAAGCACGTAAACTTTTTGAGATTGCCCGACTATTACCCGATGCACCAGTTAGGTTTAAAAAGTAAGAGAACGACTGGGTAACGGTTACTTGCGATCGAGCTCGCTTCAAACTAGTTGGCGTCGCCAGAGATGCTTTCCCGGAAGTCCCCTCGTTTAAGTCGGCACCGACCAAGATATCAGCAAGCGTGCTCAAGACATTTATCGACAGAACAATCTTTGCTATCACCCAGGAAGAATCTCGCTACACGCTGTCAGGCGCCAAGTTTATTCTCGATGACGATGGAGCCAGGATGGTTACTACGGATGGCCACCGGTTGGCTTACGTGGAAAAGAAAGGTGTTACTAAAAATGGTTCTGCTCAATCTATCGACACTCTGATACCACGAAAGACGCTTGCAGAACTCACCAAGTTAACTACTGGATTTGAGGAAGAAATCAGTCTAGGTATGGATGAGAACCATATCTACTTCCAGATTGGTGATCGCCTGCTAATCTCCAGAATGCTGTACGGACAGTTTCCAAATTACGAAATGGTAATGCCGAAGAACAACGACAAGTCGGTCGAGTTCAATAGCGGTTTACTCAACCTGGCAATCCGTCGAGTCGCGTTGATGGCAGACGAGCGGTCACACGCAATTCGTTTTCATCTAGAACCGAATCAGTTGGTTATAAGTTCACAGAATGCCGAAGAGGGCGAGGCAAACGAAACTATTCAAACTGAGTACGCCGGCGAAACTACTGATATCGGTTTCAATGCACAGTATCTACAGGAATTTCTCAACGTTATTGGTGACTCGAAGATTGCATTCGAATTCAAAGACGGAAATTCACAGGCACAACTGAAGCCGTCCGAAACTGGTGACTTTGATTACAAGTACGTGGTTATGCCAATGAGAATTTGAAAATCTTGACAGAAGTCGTTCCCTAAGCGCTCTTGATGAAGAATCGAGGGCGCTTTTTCTTGCCGGTTGGCCCAATGAGTATGAAGCTTAGCTCCACGATTCTAAACGAAAGGCGACGTAGTTGCTGTGATAAGATTGTGGGATGTTGTTGTCTACGATCGAAGTAACTAACTTTCGTAATCTTACGGGTAAGTTAGTGTGGGGACCTCATCTCAACATCATCTTTGGTCGAAACGGACAGGGTAAAACAAACTGGCTGGAAGCGATTTATGTTCTGGCTCGAACCAAGTCTTTTCGTACCCAGCGGCTCCAGGAAGCGATTAAGTTCAACGAGAACGTGGCTGTAGTGCAAGGTACAGTCACAGCCGGGCAAGCAATCCAGCGAGACCTCCAGGTTACCTTGCAGAACAACACTAAGACGATCCAGGTTAACGGTAAGAGAGAAGCGCTAACACGGTATCTATCACAACTGCAGGTCTTTTCTTTTACAGCGGCGGATCTTGAGATTGTTCGCGGGATGCCGGACGCACGAAGAAGATTTCTCGACAGAAGCATTGCTTCGATTAAGCCAGCTTACATCCAAACCATAGCCGACTACGGCCGCGTCCTCAAACAAAAAAACAAGCTGCTCCAGATTGCGAGCGAAAGCCAATACCGACTTGAGCAATTGGCTGATCTACTTGGACCATGGAACGAGCAGTTGATCCATTTGGGGGCTGAGGTTCACCGAGAACGTAGCAATTATGTGGAACGATTAAATCAAACACTCGAACGTCAATTATTTGATCGAAAGGAAATAATTACCCGCTATTTATCTTCAATAGCGCGAGATGAAAACACAGGCAATTATGAAGAGGTTCTGCGCGAACGACTCAAACTCAGGATGCCGGCTGAAATGGCTTCGGGACATGCTCTTATCGGCCCTCATCGAGACGATCTGGAGATCCATTTGGACGGTAGGGAAATCAAGGTTTTTGGTAGTTCCGGCCAGCAGCGTAGCGCATTGTTATTATTAGACTTAGCGGCGATTTCGTTGTATAATTTGGACTCGAATGACGCTCCGGTTTTCGTGATAGACGACGTTGACGCGGAACTGGACGAAGGAAGAATCAGGCATCTCCTTGAGTATCTTGAGAATCGCACTCAAACCTTCATCACTACCTCTAAGAGGACGCACGTTGAAGGATTCCTTTCCAGAGCAGAAGTATTCGAAATTGAGCAGGGAATTGTCCGGGAATCGTGTGCGACGGACACATTATTTGTCGGTAATTAGAGCATTTTTGAATAAGCAGAATAGTTTGATTTTAGTAGGAGAATCTATTGGTAACACCAGGAACTAAAGTAACCAAAAAGAGTATGGCTTACGATTCGTCATCAATCACAATACTTGAAGGTCGCGACGCAGTTCGAAAACGACCTGCGATGTATATTGGGTCCACCGGTGAGATAGGCCTTCATCACATAGTGTATGAAGTTGTCGATAACTCAATCGACGAAGCGTTAGCTGGTTTTTGCGACACAGTGGACGTCGCCATCCATCTCGACAATTCAATTACCGTCATCGATAACGGACGAGGAATTCCTGTTGACGAGATAAAGAAAGAAAAACGTTCGGCAGCCGAAGTCGTAATGACCAAGTTGCACGCTGGCGGGAAGTTTGACTCAAACGCCTACAAGGTGTCGGGCGGTCTTCATGGTGTTGGCGTCTCTTGCGTAAATTTCCTCTCAGAACGCCTTCATTTAGAAATTTGGCGTGACGGTAAGACTTACGAGCAGGAATACGCTCGAGGCATTCCTGTAGCTCCCTTGAAGCAGACGGGAAAGACCCGCAAACGAGGAACGAAGATTACTTTCCAACCCGATGCCCAGATTTTTACCGAAACGTCTTTCAGTTTCGACAAGCTTTCAGAACGTTTACGAGAAAAAGCGTTTCTAAATAAGGGCATCCGAATCACCATCAAGGATGAACGTGAAGAGCCAGAGCGTTCGCACGAATTTTATTACAAAGGCGGTATTGCCGAGTTTGTTAAGCACCTAAATAAGAATAAGTCGACACTGCACGACAAGCCCATCTACTTCGAAAAAGAGAGCGACAGTCTGTCGATAGAAGTGGCTATTCAGTACAACGATGCTTACGACGAAAAAGTCTACTCGTTTGCAAACAACATCAACACAGTTGACGGTGGGACTCATCTTTCCGGATTTCGATCGGCTTTCACCAGGACGATCAACGCCTATGCACAGTCGTCGGGGCTGGCTAAAAACTTTAAGAGTTCGCTAACCGGCGACGATGTGCGCGAAGGATTAGTGGCGGTTATTTCTGTAAAGCTGCCGCAGCCGCAGTTTGAAGGGCAGACAAAAGGAAAACTGAACTCGGATGTCAAAGGCGCGGTGGAGTCCTTCCTTAATGATCGATTAACGGAATTCTTCGAACAGAATCCAACCGTCGCCAGAAAGATTGTGGGCAAGGCGCTCGATGCTGCGCGAGCGCGTGAGGCGGCAAGGAAGGCCCGTGAGATAGTCCGAAAAGGCGCGATGGGCTCAACGATGCTGCCCGGCAAGTTGGCCGATTGTCAGGAGCGAGATCCGGCGCTATCCGAAATTTACATTGTTGAGGGTGACTCGGCCGGTGGTTCCGCCAAGCAAGGTCGTGATCGAAAGAACCAGGCCATCCTGCCACTCAAAGGCAAGATTCTGAATGTTGAGAAGGCTCGCTTCGATAAGATGTTGGGCCATAGCGAAATTAAGTCGCTTATTACGGCTCTCGGAACCGGCATTGGAAAAGACGACTTCGATATCAACAAGCTGCGTTATCACAAGATAATCCTGATGACCGACGCTGATGTCGACGGTTCGCATATTCGAACTTTGCTGCTTACCTTTTTCTATCGTCAGATGCCTGCTCTGGTAGAGCGAGGCCACGTCTACATCGCACAGCCTCCGTTGTACAAGGTGAAGCGAGGCAAGAAAGAGGAGTACATCAAAGACGAAGGTTCAATGACCCGTTATTTGATGCGTCAAGCAACGTCTGATATGCAAATTACCCCGGCCGGTTCGGCTGCAGCTATCGAGGGTCGGGAACTCGCGAAGGCACTGGAGAAGATGGTTGAGTTCAAACGCTATTGCGAGCGCGCCACTCGTCGTCTCGCGGGAGATGGGCACCTGCTCAATGCGCTTCTCGATGCGATCGCTGGACCAAAGGGAGTGCTGCGTAAAGAGGGTATGACTCTCCGTAAGCTCTTTCAGGATGGAGATCTGATGGCCAAGGTCGAGGGAGCTTTGGCGAAAGCCGGCTTTAAGACCGAACTCACGACCGATGAAGAACATGGTCTTTGGGAAATCGAAGCCGTCGCCACCTCGGGAATCAATGTTGCCATTGACTGGAACTTTGCCAGTTACGTTGAATTTCAAAAGGCCGTAGAGATTTTTGGCACCCTTGAGGATCAACTTGCCGCTCCCTTTATTTCAGGAGAGAACGGCGCAAGCGAAGAGGTTCCAACCAGAGATGCCTTGCTGGAAAAGGTCCTGGCGGCGGCCAAGAAAGACCTTACAATTCAGCGATACAAAGGGTTAGGAGAAATGAATCCAGAGCAGTTATGGGAAACAACAATGAATCCCGATAAGCGTACGCTGCTCGAGGTGAGAATCGATGACGCGGTAGAAACGGACGAGATTTTTACCGTTTTGATGGGAGACGCCGTTGAGCCTCGCCGTAAATTCATCGAAGACAACGCGCTCGACGTGAAGAACCTGGATGTGTAATTGAGAATGACAAGTGGGAAAGAACCGAGGGTAAGTCTCATCGGTCATTTCTCATTTGTCATTTTTCATTTTTTAGAGCCTTACGGTCCCGCAGCTTAGGGAATCTTCTTAAGTGGTTGGGCGTCCAGAGCGAAATTACAGATGATGGCTCGACAATCAACGACAGATAAAAATCCCTTGCTAGCGGTCGACCATCGGTGCCTCCGGAAATCTTTCAACACGAAACCTGTACAACTTAACCGGTTCTCCGGACGTAATACCCGCTTTACGCGAAGCGATTCCAACCTGTTGTTCTGCTGTATCAACTCCTTCTATCGACGGCAACAATAGACCTCGTTTTGATCCGTTGTCAGACTCTACTATCACGCCATAGATACTCGGATCCAGATCACTTATTTCGACTTCTTCGGCGGGCATCAACACGTCAACTGAGTAAATCAAATCCTCGAGTTCATCCTTTTCTACCGGATAAAACCTGGGATCGTGTGTAGCTGCACCAATCGCATTTGAGACGATCTCTTCCGCAAGACTGTCTTTGGCGGGCTCAATGGTTCCGATGCAACCACGGAGTTCGCCGTTACGAGTCTTCAACGAGACAAAGCAGGGCGCCGGTTGGCCCAGCCTATTTGATTCCGACGAATCCAAATCCGGAGCCGCTCCCGTCTTAACAAAGGACTCAACCGCCTTGCGAGCGAGCGCTGGAATTTCTGAAGCGACGGAATCTGCTCCGAGACTGTCGTTGCTGATTTGGGCAACGAGATAGCCAACCCCAAACGGGGCCTCGTAGCTAATGACGTCGCAGTCGGATGAAACTGACTCGACTGCACCAATTGCCACCAACAGCGAGCGATAGCCACACTCTCCAGCCAGACGTCGAAGTTGATCATCAATATTCACTATGTTGCCGAGAGAGTTGTGACGCAATGCTTCAACCACTCGATCATCAAACAGATGCGCGTCAGCGTTGTAACCAGCGGGCGCATCCGGCTTAAGTCGATGACTCAAGTCGCCGCTGGCTATGAGAGCAACTCGCCGATCGGTTTGCGAGATAGCTTTGCTAATACAGGCCCCGAACGACAGATGGTCTCTGTTCGATAGAAAGCTGTAACCTAAAACGACCACTTTGCCCGACCAGCCATTCTCCAGAAGAAAATAGAGCGGCACGGCTGAGCCATGGTCCAAGCTCCTGGCCTGTAACATCGCCACTTCGTAGTCAAACTCGAAGGCACTTTTCGATATCTCGTGCAACAACTCTAAGTCGACCGAAATAGAAAATGTCGACTTCGGCGCTCTAAACCTCGTGAAGTCTCCAAAAAGGATGGGCTCGCCATAAGCAACAAAGGCGTCAGCTTCGAGCGGAGCGTGCGGTGAAATCAGAACTACTGTATCGGCCCGGCTTTCGAGCACACGCTTTGTTAATTCCGCCATGCCCGCGATCGAGTCTTGCACGTTCCGGAGAGCCTCCTGGCCCACTTCCGGCACCATAATAGGTGGATGTGGAGTCAGTCCGGAAAAGACTATGGAGCCTGCGTTACTCATCAGCTTTAACGTCGATTAGCTAGTTAAATTAGGGGTTAGAAAGTTTTCGCGGGAACAGTCGTATTCTAACGCCAATTCTTCGTAGGCCACAATTGATCTGGGGAAGAAAATCTCTATGATGTTACTAGTTTCTGTCTACGGTCGTCGTACGAATGAACAAGTTTGACTTATTAATTGTCGGTGCCGGACCGGCTGGCGCGTATGCGGCGGAGTTGCTAGCTCAAAATGGAGCTAGAGTGGCGCTGTTCAACGGCCAACCAAAAGGGAAACCGAAGGCCTGTGGCGGCGGTGTCACCACCAAGGCGTTAAAAGCATGGCCTCAATTACTCAACGCCGTTGGTCGCACGATATACGAGTTGGACCTCTACTCTCCTACAGGAAGGCGTTTGCACTTACGGCTTGAACAACCATTCGCAGTCTATTCACGATTGGCTTTCGATAATTATTTGCGAGAAAGAGCAGAGAATGCCGGGGCCAGTGTGTTCGATGAGAAAGTCTCCGTTCGTAAAGTCGAAAGCAACGGCAACGGCTGGATATTGAAAAGCAGGGGCGGTTTCGAGTGGCAAGGAAAGATTTTAGTCGGAGCAGATGGAGCCAACAGCGCTGTCGCGAAGTTGTTGGTTGGCACACTGCCGCCTTCAGATATGGAGGTAGCATTTGGATATCGTGCACCCCTTCCGGACCGAGAATCGGCTGCAACTGTAGTCGCGTTCCTTCCCAATTGGGTTGGATACGCATGGGCCTTTCCACGGCCGGATCATATCTCTTTCGGAATAGCTACAACTCAGGATGCGTTTGAACATGAGCCCCTCGACAAACTGCTCTGGGATTTTATGGTTGGCTACTACCAGCACCCGGATGGAGCGACGGTAAATTTTTGGAAAAGGAATGGAGCCTGTGATGCTCCCCTACGAGCTCGGCTACGCAGTTCCGCTGAACGTTACGCTGCACGTATCCCGGGCCTCTCTGTTCAGAGTTGGGAGCAAAGAAAGAATAGCGATGAAGGTTGGGCCTTACTTGGTGACGCTGCCGGTTTCGCCGATCCGGTGACAGGCGAAGGCATTTATTACGCTTTGCGGTCGGCTCAATTATTCGCTGAAAGCTACTTAGCTGGACAGCCACTTGATTACGAGAGGCGCTGGCAGGAAGACTTTGGAGCAGAGCTACGAAGGGCCGCTCAGATGCGGCAACGATTTTACGGCAATTTTTTTGGAGGACCCTTTACCGAGCGGATGATCGAATTCGCACGTGGTCACCGCGGAGTAAAAAATGTCTTAGCGGATCTGGTTGCCGGCGAACAAGGTTATGTTGACTTGAAGAAGAAGCTGCTGAAGAGTGCCTGGCGACCAGTCTGACCAGAGAATTATGGAGCAAGTCGCTGGATGGTCCAAGTGCCATCTAATGCTCGACTATAGACGATGCGATCGTGTAAACGACCTATCCGGCCTTTCCAAAACTCAATCCTATCCGGTACCAATCGATAGCCGCCCCAGTACGGCGGACGGTCAATCGGTTTACCTTGATACTGTTGTTCGACTTCAGTTTTTCTTTGCTCGAGTACGGCACGGCTCTCAATGATCTCACTTTGCGGAGATGCCCAGGCGCCTATCTGACTTTCCCGCGGACGCGTCTGAAAATATGCGGTCGAGTCATCGGCTGAAGTTTTTACTACGTGGCCCTCAACTCGCACCTGACATTCCATTGCTGCCCAATGGAAAACAAGTGCGGCGGCGTTGTTCGTTTCAAGTTCTACGCCCTTTGAGCTGTTGTAGTTGGTAAAGAACACAAAGCCGTTATGGTCTACCTGTTTCAACAGTACCATCCTAGCCGCAGGCCGGCCTTCCGAATTGACCGTTGCCAACGTCATTGCTTCCGGCAAAGCTAGCTTTGCCCCTTGAGCGTCCTGAAACCAGCGTTGAAAGAGATCTATAGGATCGCGATCAATAGTCGCTTCGTCTAAGGACTCTTCTGGTGTGTTGTACAACGGATCAGTCATTAGTAGGTTCGTCGGCGTTGTATGGAGCGAGTCGTTCTCGCAACTCTGTCGGAAGTGGAACTGCTTCAAATGTATTTTGTTTCACGGCTGCTAATACAAAGTGAGCAGTCGCAACCAGGGCTTCGTCACCAATTCGTCTGACCTCGAAGTTTAGTTTCATCGACTTGGCGCCAAACCGGCCCACGTAAACGCTTACCTGTAGCAGGTCATCCAACCTCGCCACCTTATGAAAGTCGCACTCGAGGTGCACGCGCGGGAGCCAAATACCCAACTCGTCAAACATTTGACCATACGTGAGCCCGACTTTACGAAAGAACTCAGTCTCAGCCAATTCGAAGAAATGAATATACGCGCCGTAAAAAATGATTCGGGCCGCATCGACGTCTCCCCAACGAACACGTTCTTCGATCGTAAAAACTTGATGACTTGCCAAATGTGCCTACCAGTAATTTAGTTGAGTAACGAATTGAAGCAACTCGTGATTGAAGGCATCAGGTTGTTCCAGATTCACCACGTGAGCGGCATGATCGATCACAGCCAGTCGAGAACCTGTAATTGCTTGATGCATTCTCTGGCTATGTTGCTTTGGGATGAGAGCGTCCTCCTCACCTGCAATAATCAGAACGGGAACGCTGATTTTGGACAGCTCAGTCGTGAAATCGTCACGACCGGCCATCCCTAACAATGCTGCAGCAGCGCCTTTCGGATCGGTCTTCAACATCATGTCACGGATTCTCTTGACGAGATCTGGTTTCTTGCTCACTGTTTCTGGTGTCAACAGTTTTGGCAACATCGAATCGGCAATGCCGGCCATTCCTTCAGTTAACGCTTTCTCCGCTTGCTCCTGCCGAGAGGCTTTTGCTGCTTCACTATCCTGTTCAGCCCTGGTGTTTGCCAGCAACAGACCGCTGACTCGCTCCCGGAACTCTTTGTAAAAAGCCAGCGTTACGTAACCACCCATCGATAAACCGCCGATAAAAGCTTTTTCAATCCGCAGATGATCCATCAGGTGCTTAACATCACGCGCTAGTTGATTCATGGTCGACTCTGAGCTTCCCACATCGGTTTCCCCAAATCCACGAAGATCAGGGACGACTACTCGATGAGTTGCAGCAAGAGCACTGACTTGCTCAGTCCAAAGCGTACGATTAAAGGGATAACCATGAACAAACACGACAGCGGGACCTGATCCCTCATCGGTATAGGCCATTTGGATATCTTGTATCGTTGCGTTTGACATACTTACTACAGTGCCTGAGATTTACCGGAAATCAAAACTCCCCGCGTGCAGCCTGCGCCACCACTGAGATTAGTTCGGCCAGTTCTACAGGTTTCGCGAGGTACAACTGAAAACCCGATGAGAGCGCTCGTTCACGATCCTCTTCCTTGGCGTATGCGGTAATTGCGACCGCCGGAATTGATGCGGCGTAGCCCATTTCCATCGAGCGGACACGTTCTATTAAACCGTAACCGTCCTCATCGGGCATTGCAATGTCGGAAATGAGTACGTCGGGTCGATTAATTTCAATCGCTCGAATAGCTTCGCCGGCAGATGAGACGGCAACCACTTTAGCTTGCCGGCTGCTCAACGCCGTTGCCATCAACTGCAATGTGTCTTCATCGTCATCTACGACCAGGACACTGACACCTGACAGCATCATCGTTGACTTTGTCTGCCTACCATTTTGCGTTGTTTGAAATTCATCCTGGGTTACGGCAGAGTCAATAGAGGGTAACGAGATGACAAAAGATGCTCCCTTGCCTGCACCCTCACTTTCAGCGGCAATAGTGCCGCCGTGTATTTCCACCAGATGTCGGGCTATGGCAAGTCCGAGACCGAGCCCACCGTGCTGTCTCGTTGTGGTGCTGTCTGCCTGCCGAAAGCGATCGAAAACATACGGGAGAAATTCGCGTCCGATTCCCTGACCCGAATCGCTTACACACACTTTGACGAACGAACTGTCCTGCGTGAGCGTTACTCTGACGCGACCACCACCATTCGTAAACTTCACCGCATTCGACAATAGATTCCAAATCACCTGTTGTAATCTGTTTGCATCACCAGAGACTACCGCAGGCGCATGATCTATTTCGCAGATAATCTTTATTCCCTTGGCGTCGGCGGTTGGTCGTACTACGTTGATTGCATTTTCGATTACCGGCGCCAACTCGATTGGGTGAAGATCAAAGTAGAGATTTCCAGTGATGATCCGCGATACGTCGAGTATATCGTCAATGATCTGCGCCTGGGCTTTGGCATTGCGCCAGATCGTGTCGATTGCCTGAAGTTCGGCAGGTCCCGACAAAGCCCCGCTTTCAAGTAACCTGGACCACCCGAGAATCGCTGTCAGCGGCGTGCGTAATTCATGGGAGACAGTGGCCAGGAATTCATCCTTGAGTCGATTCGATTCCTCGGCAGATTCTTTTGCTGAACGCTCAAGCTTCAGTAAGCGAATGTTTTCGATTGCTACCGCCGTCAGGTTGGCGGCCATTGCCATCGCCGTCGCATGTTGACGGCGATAGGCGTCCCTTTGATAACTCTGAACCTCGATAGTTCCGACAACCCTTCCCATTACAGACATCGGAATCGCCATTGAAGATTGGGGACGCATTCCATCGTCCGGTCCAACAACTACCGATGGGTTCCCGCGAGTAGCATTCATGTAATCGTTAGTAATTATCACCTGGGCCAAGCGGACAGCTCGGCTGTTTGGACCGGAAGTAGTGATCGGCATCGGAGGCAGTGTTGAGACGTCTAATTCCTTATTGTCGGCCCAGGCATAACAGGCGGTCCGGACATCCCGAATAGGATCGTAGAGCGAAACAAAAAAGCCATCACACGGAACTGAGACTCGGGTGAATTCTCCCAATGCACTGAAAATTGTGTTCAATTCTCGGCCTGTCCCGAGAGCCACCGCCAACCCCGAGATTCGTTCCAATAGTCGTTCGTACTCTGAAAGGGCGCGATGATCAGCCTCACGCAGTGCCTCTTCCGCCCGTCGTCTCATGCTGATATCGCGTGCTATTCCCTGAATCGACACGCCTAACGGGCCTTTAGAGACTGAGCGATTGCTGACTTCGAGCGTTAGTAGATTCCCATTTTTTGTAGTGATGGTTATCTCGTAGTTCCTGCGAGTTCTGCTGCCCTCGGTCGTTTTGAGCATCTGCTCGATCACAGGTTGCGACCCGGAGGTGGCGAGGTCCTTAATATTCATTGACAGCAACTCGTCAGTCGAATAGCCGGTGATAGTTTCAGCTGCCTTGTTGATTGAGGTAATCGTGCCGTCGAGATTTAGCATGTAGACGATATCGTTGGCGTTCTCAACAAGGACCCGATATCGCTCTTCACCTTCACGCAGCGCTTCTTCGGCCGCCTCTCTTTGTTCCAGAGTATTTCTGATGGTCGCTTCAGATTCTCTTAAGTCCGAGGCTGCCAATTCTGCCCTGGTCCTGGCGCGCACTTCGGCGCGCGTCACTGCAAAAAAGAGGAGACTCAGCAGAAGTCCAGTGGTCAATGTATAAGGAAGAAAAGGTCGGTTCGAACCAGCTTCAAAGGAAGGCTTGGTCCGATAAATTACAGTCCAGGCTCGATTGGACACATCGAGCGTCTTGACTAATGAATGTGAAGAATTATCACTCGGGCCAGCCGAGCTGAGTCCGCGTAACCGAGTATCTTCGCTTATCGCGCTCGTGTCGTATACTTCAAAATCAACATCGTAATGCGTGTCAGCGAGCACCGCATTCAAAAAGTCATCAACCCGGAACGGGATGTAAATGAATCCTATCAGGGCTTGTCGCCGATCGGCCTGAGTAGCAAGTGGTAGCGCTTTCCGGTAGACAGGGGCGTAGATCAGAAAGCCCGCCTGTTGATTATTGCCGAGCGGTTCCTGGACCAACGTGACCTTACCGGAAGCCGTTGGATTGCCGCTATCCCGCGCCTGGTCCATCGCCTGCCGGCGAACCGGCTCAGTGCCCATATCGAAACCAATAGCGATCTCGTTGCGATTGAGTTCAGGTTGCAAAAAGAGAATCGCGTTGTATTCGTCGCGAGAGGGTGCCTCGGGCCAAACCTTGAAGTTTGAAAAGCCGGCGCGGCGCATGTCGGCGATGATCTTTGGGACTTGTTGGCGTGAGAAACGGAGCGAAAATCCCAGTCCCTGGACGCCTTCGTAGTTTTTTGGCAATTCAATCTGATCGACAAAATGCTCAAACTCGGTAGCGTCGACGTCATCACTTGCGGCAAACAGGCCGGTACCTGCGCGAAGCAACGTTACGGCAGTTTGAATGCGCGCTTTAATACGATCATTGATCTCCTGGACTGAGCCTTGAAAACGACTCTTATCCTGCTCCTCGGCTAGCATGGCGAAGTAGTGAGTCACGATCAATGTGAAGCAAAGTCCGAGGAGTAGTATCAGATAAGGCAAGAGAACCCGCCGGCGGGGACGTGACAGGCGACCCGAAGTTGGGTTGGAACTGGCCATATGGTTCAGGAAATGCGTCAGTACTCAACAGACAAATCGGTCCAACGATTGAGCGGGTCTGAAGCTCGTCGTGAAACTGTTAATTGTCAGAGAATTCTCTGATCCGTCGCGATTTACCTAACGCGAGTAGTGCGTCGCCGGAGGAAATCAATCAAGACAAATTGCGATAGGTTCCCCGGGTTTGCAAAGTAAGCTTTGCCATTTGTCATGGCGGTCATTTGTTTGACGAAATCAACAAGGTAATAGTCGCTCGCGAGCATAAAAGTATTAATCATTATGCCCGCTTTGCGGCAGGCCTGGACCTCTTTAAAGGTTTCGGCCATCACGAATGGATCGCCACCCATGGAATTCTTATAAAGGCGTCTTGTTGTTGTCTCAGCCTGACTCTTAGAAGTTGTCGAGCGGGGGTCAAGGAAGCAGGCAGTCGGTTTACCATCAGTAACCATTACGATTTGCTTCATTTCCTTGCGTTGGGCCTGAAGCAGACGCCGAGATAAACGTAATCCCTCGGCGGTGTTGGTGTGATATGGTCCAACGTGGGTTGTAGCGAGTTTTCCGAGCGGTAACTCCTCGGCCGAGTCATGAAATAGCACAACTTTTAACGAGTCGCCGGGGTATTGAGTTCGGATCAGGTGTGCCATTGCTAATGCAACTTTTTTGGCAGGTGTAAAACGATCCTCACCATACAAGATCATTGAATGCGAACAATCGAGCATGACAACAGTCGCACATGATGATTGGTAATCGCATTGGTGAACGTACAGGTCCTGGTACTCAAGATTGATTGGCACCTTTAAACCGTCGCGTTGAATGGCTGAAAGGAGCGTCGCGTTTACGTCCAGGTTGATTGTGTCGCCAAACTCATACCTCTTGCTGGCAGCAGCCGCTTCGACTCCCGTTGAAAGGTAAACCGTGTCGTGTCTCCCAGACGCACTCTTGCCAAGACTGCCGAGTAAGTTTCGTAAAGTCTTGTAACCGAGAAAGTCGAGACCTTTTTCAGTTACTTCAAAACGAACATCCCGCGACAATGGATCAGAAATTTCACCTCTACCATTCCCACGACCTTGTTCGTTGTTCTGAGGCTCGGCTTCGCTTAGGTTGAGATACCCCTCATCAACAAGCCTTTCAATCAACTGATTCAGTAACTCTTCGAGGAGTGAACCCTTGAACTTGCCCTCGTTTTCGGCGAGCATCTCGGCGATTTGCCGTTCGTCCACCAGGCCTTGACTCATCAGGGCTTGGAGCAATGCCCGACGCAATGCGTCTAGTGAATTGTCAGTTTCCCTCCGTTGGCGAGTCCAGTAATAGTCATCGTCGTAGCCGGAATCGAGCAAAGCGTCAGCCATGCTGTCCATCAACTGGCCGAGGTTGATCGAGGTTACGTCGAACCCTTTGAACTTCGAATACTTGGTAAATTTCATGACCGCAGGTGCTTAACTGTATTTTCCGGTCTCGGTTAGATCGTCATAGATCATTCCGCGTCGGTCCTTTTTGGCCTTAGTGGCTGCAGCATAACCGCCTTCTTCATTACGGCTAATCTTGTTCTCGGCGTACAAACCTTCGAGTACGAACTCGCAAGCCGCTACGAGTTGTCCGTGGTCATCACGATTAAACTCAAACGGAATCATGGCCGTCTCGATCAGTTCCGGTACGGCTTCCAGTAATACCCGGCACTCGTCGGCTGAAGCGGTATCCGCGAGTAGAATTTTGTTGCCGTCGTCGAACCACTTGACCGCACGAGAAAAATCGATGCCGACAAAGTAACCGCCAAAGATTTCGCCGGCCGCTCGTTTGATTAGATCTTTGGCAATACGATTGGCTCCGAGTTGTTCGCCTTCGTACTCAAGCTCCATCTTGCCAGTGATCGATGGAATTGCCGCGTAGATGTCGGCGACGCGCGGCACGATTCGTTCATCACCAGTTAGCAATGCGCGTCGTTCGGCATTTGAAACAACTGACTCCATGACGGTTATTGGCAAACGTTGCGATACCCCGGAGTGTTTGTCGATGTGACTATCGTCACGTGCCTCAAACGAAATCTGCTCAACGACCTCGCGAATAAACTCAGAAATGACAATCCGATCCTGATCACTGAAGCGATTGGTCCAGGCCTCTTGTTTCGTAATTTGTACGGAAGTAGCCAACTCTTTGGGATAATGCGTCATTATTTCAGAGCCAATGCGATCCTTTAAGGGCGTAATTATTTTCCCGCGAGCGGTGTAATCTTCGGGGTTGGCAGAAAAGACCAGCATCACATCGAGAGGCAGGCGAATCGGGTAGCCCTTAATCTGAACATCACCCTCTTGCATTATATTGAAGAGTCCAACTTGGATTTTTCCGGCCAGGTCAGGGAGTTCGTTAATTGCAAAGATGCCGCGATTTGCCCGCGGAAGCAGACCGTAATGGATCGTCAACTCGTCGCTCAACAGGTGGCCTCCCTTTGCAGCTTTGATTGGATCAACATCACCAATAATATCTGCGACTGTAACGTCAGGAGTGGCTAACTTTTCGACGAAACGAGAATCGCGGTCGATCCATTCGATCGGAGTCATGTCTCCGTTGTGAGAGAGCATCTGTCGACCGAAAGCGGAAATCGGGTGGAAAGGATCATCGTTGACTTCCGATCCGGCGATGATGGGAATGCGTTCATCCAGCAAACCGGTCAACTGACGAATGATACGACTCTTTGCCTGACCTCGAAGTCCCAGAAGAATGATGTTGTGTCGGGACAGGATGGCATTGACCAACTGAGGAATGACGGTCTCGTCATAACCGACAATACCCGGAAATAACTTTTCACGAGTGCGCAACTTCTTGATCAAGTTCAAGCGCAACTCATCTTTAACCGAAAGGGTTTCATACCTCGCGGCTTTAAGGTCTCGGAGCGTTCTAGGATATTCCATGATGATGAAACGATTTTAACCGGAAACCGCCAACATAAACACAAGCGGTAAAAACAATGCGATTTAATTGGGAAAATGGGGGACGAGACTAATCTGACACTCTCAGCCAAGTGTTAAATACCGGTTTTGAGCGAATTGCACGAGGCCTTCTGACATCAACTTCTCTAAATGGGCGATGACTGACCGCTCAGCCATCGCATACGCTTTCGGTGAGATATCGGTATACACAGCTTTGACAATCGCTTCGGGAATGCCAATTCCATGTCGTACTGCGTCGAGTATGCGAGTTTCACGCTCAAGTCGGTGTGAGATGTATTCGTCTATTTTTTTATAGGGAGTGGCGATTGCTGGACCATGTCCGCCAAACAGGACGTTCAAGTTTGCTATTGACCGCATGCGTTTCAACGACGCCAGGTATTTCGTCATATCCCCCTGTGGAGGATCAATCAGCACTGACCCCAGCCCAACAATATTGTCTCCCGTAATTAAGGCGTTGTGATCTGCATCGTGAAAGCAAAGATGACCGCGAGCGTGACCAGGTGTGTGCATAGCCTGAAGACTAATGGTCGGTTCTCCCCGCAGGGTGATCATTTCGCCATCTTGAATCAATCGATCAACTCTAATATTCGGCAGCGCCTCGGAGGTTTCCGAGTGAGCGGCGACCGATACAGTTCCCTGCAAGTGATCTCTCAGCGCGTTTACGCCGCCCACATGGTCAGGGTGTAAATGAGTAATAATGATTTCCCGAACGGTGCGTCCCTCGGCCAGCAAAGAGTCCACACATTCAGCCAGCGCTTGCTGTTCCTCTTCATAAGGCGAGCCGGGATCGAAAATCAGAAGTTCCTGCGATGTATGAACCAGGTAACAGTTTGTGTGAGTAGCGGGTGGCCTGGTTGGCGTCCTGACTGGAAAACAGATGTAGTTGGGACGAAACTCGATGCGGCGCACGACTTCTCCATGGGCTGCCGGTCTCGCCAGAAATCTGTCTACGAGATCAGAAGTAATTCCGCCGGCGAGTGTCTTTAACGCATGAAGAGTTGGTGGCACTGCGACGACACTGTTGTCGAGCCACCGTTGATGGGCGGCACCGGCTCGAATCCATTCTCCACTTTCAAGTTCACCGGGAATTACCTTTGGATCCTGTTTGTCGGGGCATTGGACCAGAAAAAACCAGGTATCGAATCGACGCGCATTGAAGGGAGGTGTTACCCAGCGCCCGACAAACGTAAAGTCATGAGCGTCAAGCTGCAACTCGTAGTGAGCAAGAAGGTCGGGCCACGCCATTCGACCCGATTCGAGATCATCCAGCAGAGACTCTCGCTGGCCTCGTGTCAGTGTCTCGCCTCCACGCACAACGAGAATTCCAAGCTCTTCAAAGAGCTCACGGGCGGCGCCACTAATCATTGTGGAGGTTGATTGGTTGGGGGAATTCCGGACTTTAACAGAACTGTCAGTGGAATCGATCTGGCCACCCGGAAACGCATGAAAACCGGCGAGGAAAGCGAGACCTTCACTTCGTTTGACCCAATAAACTTCCGGGTCTTCTCGGTCGCCATTACTGCGCAACAGAATTACGGCCGCCGCATCTTTAGGCGCGTTAGATATAGAGGGTGTGGCTGAGACTTCAGTCATGAATCGATCGCAGTCTCAGGACCAACGAAATCTTTCACCATCGTCAGGAGTCCAGGGAACACCACGCATGTGGTAGCCTCCTTCTTCCCAGAAGCCAGCTTGATCATGCTCGAGAAAACGAACGCCCTTCACCCACTTTGCAGATTTCCAGGCATAGAGTTGCGGCACGATCAAGCGGACTGGCCCCCCGTGTTCCGGAGGAATTGGCTGCCCATCATGGGACCAGGCGAACAGTGAATCCTCGTTCAGAAAATATTCGAGCGGCAGGTTGGTGGTCCATCCGTAGTCATAAGCTAGCGCAACGACAAACTTTGCCTCGGGCTTGACGCCTACGAGCCGCGCAACTTCGCGAGTTGAAACACCACTCCAAACATTATCTAGCCTCGACCAACGAGTGACGCAGTGGAAGTCGGCATAAACTCTGACTGCGGGCAGTTGCATAAACTCATCGAGCGACCACTCCTGTGGTTTCTCGACCAGGCCGTCCACGGCGAAAGTCCAGGTTGCAAGGTCGATGTTTGGCGTTCCATGAGCGTCGAGAACTGGCCACTTCTTGGTGCGCGATTGACCGGGAGGCATCCGGTTGTCACGCCTTGTATCCGGACTGATGATCAGATCCGGATCGTCGATCTCTTCTGGCTTCCGCGGATCGGTAGTTTGATAGTTAGGATCCTTTATTAGATTATTTAGAAAGCTCATCGCTTGGTCCGTAGTCCGTAGTCCGTAGTCCGTAGTCCGTGGTCCGTGGTCCGTAGTCCGTGGTCCGTAGTCCGTGGTCCGTGGTCCGTAGTCCGTGGTCCGTAGTCCGTAGTCCGTAGTCGGTGGTCCGTAGTGCGTGGTTTTAACGGACGACTGACAGCGACCACTGACCAGGGTCAATCTTTCATTTCTTTAGTCGCTTTTCCATCAAGTCGACAAGTTCCTGGGGCATCCACTTACCGACACCTTTGCTCGTCGCTTCGTCGATTCCTTTGTTGCGATTGTGCCAGTCGTCGCGCTCACCTTCCGGACCACGCGCTCGTTCGTAATTCTCGGTCTGCTCAAGACTGAGCATGATCCCCTGCATTATCTCTTTCCAGTTCTCAGTCTGAATCCCTCGTCCTACCAGAGATAAACCTGCACTCCAGTCCTCTTCCGGTGCTCGAGCATCCTGTTCAGGGATAGTCAGGGTTCTCAAAGACGGGGTTGGACCAGCAGAAAACTCTTTCACTAACTGCTCTGAAATTCGATTGTATGTCCAGTCTGGATTTTCCTTACGCATTCCCTGAGCGCGTCGGAAAATGTCCGAGACTGTAGGTTGATTCTCAGTCATTCTGTCACCTTATTAGTCGTTATTTTCTGAAATACCTTACACGTCAAATCGTTCAGAACACAACTGGACGCGTATTTGAATCTTCTCTGTGCAACCTTTGTGTTCTCAGTGTCTCGGTGGTGATACGACTATTGATACTTGGCCCACCACAGAGCCACAGCGGAACACAAAGGCGGCACAGAGTAAGGGCTAAATACTACCTTCTTTTGTGCAGGAACCTTGGCACGAGGAAAAGAAAAATAGCCATGAGTATCGTGATTGCAGCCGATAAGAGGCAGAACTGGCAGAAAGCTTTAATCACAACGGCCTGGAGATAGAGAAACCACAACGTCGCGATAAACATTCCTCCGACCAGGACCAATAACAGAAGTTGGGTGAACTTGTAGCCAAAGAGATAGAGGATCGCGAGGCTAAAGACTGTGAAGTAGGCAACTGCTCCGATCATCGCGACGGGAAGGCCGCTTATAACTGCATAGGAACTGCTCAGCACTTCAGAGCATCCGGCGATGATTGTGCACCGTACACTCTGGCCTGTGATGTGTTCGATCGTGAGGTAGATGGCGTCAGCCAATCCCAACAGGGACAGCACCGCGACGACTACGTAAATCCACCCTGGTTGGGGTTGTGTTAATGACTTCGCTCGATCGACTTCGCCTTGCATCAAATCACACTTAGCGCGAGGGCGAAGTGAGCTCAACTTGAATAAGGACTTTCAATTTGTCTGCCGGCAGTGACTCGAAAGGAACTTCACGTCCGTTCAAGAACACTGTGGGTGTGCCCTTTACCCCAAGAGAGTGGCCTCTATTTCCATCCTGGGTGATTCGCTTGGCGACTTGATCGCTCTCGACGTCCTGTTTGTAGCGATCGACGTTGATGCCTATCTGTTTGGCATAACCCTCGAAGATAGGTCGAACATCAAATTCATCCTTCCAGTCTTTTTGATGTTCATAAAGAAGGTCGTGCATCTCCCAGAATTTACCTTGTAAACCCGCAGCCTCGGCGGCCGATGCGGCTGCTATCGCGTGCTGATGAGCGGGCGCCAGGGGAAATTCCCGAAAGGTGACCTGCAGCTGATCACCGAACTGACGCTTCATCTCCTCGACAATTGGGTGAAACAATCCACAAGGCGGACATTGAAAATCACCGAACTCTTCGAGATGGACCGGAGCGTTGTCAGGGCCAAGTTTATGTGCTGGTTCAGCACCGGGAACTGCATTGGACGCAGCGGTCGCGAGCGGCGTACTCGAGGAGTTCGCTGAAGCTGTGGTCGCCGGTGGTTTCGAGGGCGCAGTTGATGATCGTTGCATGTACCAAGCACTTCCTAATGCCACACCTAGCACGACCAAAATGATGATGAACGGAAGGATCTTTTTCATGAGTTGAATCAGCGCCGATTACGCCGCTGCTGCCAGAGTTGCGGCCAGCGAGCGAAAAATATCACGGCCATCGCTGGACCCAAGTAAATCTTCACAAGCGCGTTCGGGATGAGGCATCAGGCCGAGCACGTTGCGCTCGCGACTGCAAATCCCGGCAATATTGTCTCGAGCTCCATTTGGATTGGAGCTCTCAGTTACGGTTCCGTCAGGTTCGCAATATCTAAACACAATCCTTTGATCTCGCTGAAGCTCGTGGAGAGTTGCATCATCGCAAACATAGTTGCCCTCCGCGTGAGCAATTGGCAGTCGGAGAACGCTGCCAGTTTTTAGTTCGTTTGTAAACGGACTGTCTGAGGTTTCCACACGTACAAAGATGTGTTCGCAAATAAAGTGCAAATCCCGATTTCTTATCAATGCGCCGGGCAAGAGTCCGGCCTCGCAGAGGATCTGAAACCCATTACAAATACCCAGTACAAATCGCCCACTATCAGCGAATTTCTTAACGGAGCTCATGACGGGCGAGAATCGTGCTAGCGCGCCTGCTCGCAGGTAATCGCCGTAAGAGAATCCTCCCGGTATGATCACCGCGTCGTAGCTACTTAAGTCCGTATCTCGATGCCAGATAAAGTCGACCGGCTGGCCTACGTGTTTGGAAATCACATGGTAGGCGTCGTGGTCGCAGTTTGAGCCAGGAAAAACTATGACGCCAAATTTCACGCTCTTCGCTCCTCAGCTTTCATTGAGCAAACTTTAACATTCGTGTCCTTGTAGGCGCTAATGTCGGACGCTGTGCCTACCCTTCCACTTCCACTTCAACCCGATAATCTTCAATAATCGGGTTCGACAGCACTTCTCGCGCAATTTTCTCAACGGATGCACGTGCGTTGGACTGGTCCAAAGAACCGTCCAGGGCGATCTCAAAGTATTTTCCCTGTCGGATGTCCGAAATTCCTGAGAATCCTAATAATTCAACGGAATGTTGGATCGCCTTGCCTTGAGGATCAAGAACCCCTGCTTTCAAATTTACGTAGACTTTCGCTTTCATCCGCCCAAGTCTCTCTTTCTCAGTACAAAATATTGCGTCATTTATAGTTATTGGACTAATATCAACGCCCTGTAATGCTTAGCCACAGCACGGCAGCTGCGGCTCAACAAACCAACAACAAGCTACCAGTTTTTCAAGAACAATTTCCAAACTAGGAGAAACTTATAATGGAAAACCCTCCGCCCGGCCAACCGCCCAAATCAAGCACTGGCCTCGATGAGAATATTGCCGCCCTGCTTTCTTACATTTTTGGCTGGGTCTCGGGATTAGTTTTTTTTCTAATCGAGAAAAATAGCAGATTCGTTCGCTTCCACGCGATGCAATCCCTTCTGCTCAGCGGCGGAGTTGCAGTCCTTTGGATCGTGCTATGGTTTGTGGCAGTCATTCTATCGTTGATTGTAAGTTACGCATCGGGCCTACTGGGATCGCTTGTTTGGATACTCTCGATGTTAATAATTAGTGTGGTGTCGATCGCGTTCCTTATTGCCGTAATTATGTGTTTGATCAAGGCTTACAACAAAGAATTCTTTAAGCTCCCAATCATCGGCAACTACGCCGAGAAATTCTCAGCCAAATAGAACCCGGCCCAACAATTCAAAGGAGGGCGACTCACTTATCGTCCTCCTTGAAAACTCTCTCAAAAACTTTACTGACATTTCTAAGATAGTGATCGAGTGAGAAGATTTGTTCGATCTCTGCGACTGAAAGTTGTGACTTGATCTCTTCGTCGTCTTTCACGAGAGTCAGAAAGTCGCGGTTCTCATCCCACACTCTCATCGCATTTCGTTGCACCCAATCGTAAGCCGTCTCGCGCGATACACCCTTGTTGGTCAGAGCGAGCAATAGTTGACCACTGAAAATTAGTCCGTGCGTGGCGTTCAGGTTTTCAAGCATTCGTTCTGGATAGACCACTAGTCCGTCGATCAAGCCAATTGCCTTTTGCAACATGTAATCAAGAGCAATGCTCGAATCAGGTAATACCACTCTTTCTGCAGACGAGTGTGAGATGTCGCGTTCGTGCCAGAGTGCGACATTTTCCAGGCCCACCAAACTATTGGCTCTGACGACTCGTGCCATCCCACAAATTCGCTCCGAGATAATTGGATTGCGCTTGTGAGGCATCGCGCTCGAGCCCTTTTGGCCCTTGGTAAACTTCTCTTGTGCTTCACGAACCTCGGTGCGCTGCCAATGACGGATATTCAACGCAAACTTGTCCAGCGACGACGCGATGATCGCAAGCGTTGTCAGATACTCGGCGTAGATGTCACGTTGAATAACTTGAGTTGAGACCGGCGCCGCTTTTAGGCCAAGACGCGTACAAACACTCTCTTCAACTTCCGGATCAAGATGAGCAAAAGCGCCCACCGCTCCACTTATTTTTCCAACCGAGACAGCCTCCAGCGCCCTTTGCAGCCGTTCCTGGTTGCGGCGCATTTCGTCGTACCAGAGAGCGAACGTCAATCCAAATGAAGTGGGCTCGGCATGTATGCCATGAGTGCGACCAACTTGCGGGGTGTTTTCAAATTCGAAAGCTCGTCGCTTCAAACTCTCAAGCAACATGGTGACTTTCTTGAGCAGAATTTGAGAGGCATCGCGCAGCAGCAGTGCGTTAGCAGTGTCGACTACGTCAGAAGATGTGAGCCCGTAATGGACGTAACGCGATGCTTCGCCGATCGACTCGGCCAGGTTTGTGGTGAAAGCGATAACGTCGTGGTTAGTAATTTTTTCGATTTCATTTATGCGATCCACCGAGAAGGCTGCGCGCGCTTTTATTTCTCTCAAAGCTTCGACGGGAATTGTGCCTCGTTCGGCGTGAACCTCGCAGACAGCGATTTCCACGTCTAACCATTTCTGAAACTTGTTCTGTTCGGACCAAAGCGCGCCCATTTCGGGCAATGTGTATCGATCAATCATGTAACTGTTATCAGTTTAAGGCAGTTGAATTTACGAGATACCGAGCTAAAAGCCAGTGACCATTCCGTTCCACAAGCGTGTAAGTTTCCATTCCTTCGCCCAACTCAAACTTTGTTTGGTAAGCAACGATGTAGACGTTGCCTTTGAGCGCGCCTCCAGAGTTCTGTTGTTCCGTGGCGGAGTGTAACGACCTGTTTTCTACCTTGCCGAGACGAGTTCGCAGAGTTTTAAACACTTCAGCAGATTGTTCCTTGCTAACGTCTTGTCTCCATAACTCAGACGCTTCTTCATAGATTTTGTCGTAGCGTTCTTGAGCGACATCGTCGGCGACCGTGTTGATAGCTGATTCTACTTCAGCAGGCAACCGGTTTCGCTGGGGGTTTATTCCGCATCCGACTAACAACGACAAGCTGAACAGGATCAGGACTGTTGCCCGAGTGCCTGAGTCATTTCCGGACCAGCTCTTCATAATTCGATCCAGGGAGTCGGCTCTTTTGGTGTGGAAAGACTTATCTGAGTGTCTGAAAAGAACAACGGCGCCTTCTCTTGCAGAGCGACTTCAGCAGTAATTTTTGCGAGGTACGGATTGTTCGCGCGTTGCGACAGATGCGCCAAAACTATGTATTTCGCACAGCCGTCAAATCCATCTTTGATCCAGTCAGCCAAGTCTTCATTTGACAGATGTCCCAGTCGCGACAGGATGCGTTGCTTCAATTCCCACGGATATGAGTCGCAAGCTTTAAGCATGTCGCGGCTGTGATTCGATTCGATGATGATCGCAGCGCAACCTCGAAGACGTTCAGTCATGAGAGTGGTGACGTGTCCAAAGTCCATCACCGTAGCGATCTTTACTCCCTGATGTGTGGCAGTAAACCCAAAATTGTCTACGGCATCGTGAGGAATTGTAAAAGGATGAAAGTCGATCTCACCGATGCGGAAGTCACGACTAGACTCAATCTGTTCGACTCGGTTACTCAGGGCCTTTGCGCGTCTTCTAGGTTCTTCATTGTTGACGTTAAACCGCTCGCTGACATATGCATCAAGCGTTTGCGCTGAGATATAGACCGGGCAATCGACGGATTGCAGCAACACCCTGAGACCACCGGCATGATCGCCATGCTCGTGCGTCACCAGCACTGCATCGAGCTGTTGCGCATCTTCCCCGACAAGCGAGAGTCGGCGTGTGATTTCTTTGGCGCTGAGTCCGGCGTCAACAAGGACTCGAGTATTTCCGGCAACGATCAAAACCGCATTACCAGTTGATCCGCTACCAAGGACGGTAAGTTTCATCAGAAAAGACTAGCTCGGCACTAATAAGAAGAAGGCAAAGTGAATTTACCACTTATGCGAGAAAACGGCTACGAGTGGTTTTGCAAACTTCCTACAAATCTGATCGAGCTAAATTGAAAGGCGAGTGCGATCGACGCGAAAGCCATTTAGATTACCGAGTGCACCCAGCGAAATGGCTTCTGACGTGAAGTAAGTGCGTGCGACCTCGCGCAGTTCGTCCGAAGTTGTGACGCGAATTCTTTCGATCACTTCATCGGGCGATATTCTTCTTCCGTGAATTATCTCCTGTCGAGCCAGAGTGCTCGCGCGTGCGCTCGAAGATTCGAGTCCGAGGAGAATTGAAGAAATAGCTTGTTCCTTTGCGATGCGAAGTTCTTCTTCCGAAACACATTCCTGTACCACTCGACGCAGTTCAACGAGTGCCAGATCTAGAACTTCGTCCACCTGATCGGGTGACGTTCCAGCATAAATATTGAACACACCCACGTCTGTAAACGCGCTACCACCGGCACCTACGGAGTAAGCAAGTCCACGTTCCTCTCTAACCTTTTGCCACAGCCGGCTGGAAGTACCGCCTCCCATAACGGAAGCAAGGAGGCTCGCCGCGTAACGATTGTCACTTAACGCGTCCGGCCAAGGTGAAGCGATGACAAGATGTGCTTGTTCAAGCTCACTTTTCTGTTCGATTAAAATGGGCGCAGCCGGTCGAGGCACCGAGGTGACAATCTGGTGCGGCCGACTGCCCATTCCCTCGCATCCACCAAAGGCTTCTCCAATCAAACTCACCAGTCGCGCATGATTCACGTTTCCTGCGGCGGCGACGACCAGGTTGGTATATGAGAACTCGCGGGCGTGGTACGCCAGCGTTGTCTTGTGATCGAAGGTCGGGACCGTCTCGCGGGTACCTTCTATTGGACGGCCGAGCGCGTGATTGGGGAAGTAAGCAGCGTTGAACAACTCTCCAAGCAGCTCGTCGGGCGTATCCTCGACCATTTTCATCTCTTCAAGGATCACCTTCTGTTCGCGCTCGAGGTCCTCCTGGTCGAAACGAGGGTGAGCAATCAGGTCAGCCAAAAGATCGACCGCTTCGGGCAAAGAGGTGTCCGCCACTTTTAAGGCGAATCCCGTCATTTCGTGGGTGGTATAGGCGTCAAAATGGCCACCCAGCCGATCAGTTTCCACCGCAATATCGTGAGCAGATCGTCGTTGAGTTCCCTTAAATACAGCGTGCTCAATAAAATGGCAGATGCCGTTGAGCTCTGGAGTCTCATGTCGTGAACCCCGGCGAATCCAAATGCCGACGGTAACTGAGCGTAGTCCCGGCATGTGTTCCGTCAGGACCGCGATTCCGTTGGGAAGCCGGGTTGATTGAACTTCATCTATCATAGGTGACCATTGAGCTGACATTAGTTGGAGGGGAGTTGAATCCTAGCACGCCCGAAAACCTGTCGGCAAAGGCGCGGTATAACCCTTCATTTACTTGACATTATCGGAACAACTGGCTGAAAATGGCTACCTATTGTGGGTTCCGGTAAGTCTCCCTTCCCGAACCGCTTGGGACTTTTCACACCTCCGGCAACGGCACCGTGAACGTGAAAAGTTAAGTCTTAGGAGCCACTTGTACAATTCCATTCAGTCGCTGTATGGCTCTTGCCTCGTTCAATTGCATCCACTAGGTAGTTTTGCGCCTGGAGGTTTTACCGCATGAGAAGAAGACTCATTCTTGTCCTTTACTCGTTCCTTATTACCTCGGTGACTGCGAATACCAGCATCGCGGCGACGCCGAATGCTGCCAGGCCGAGCCTGGCGACCATCACCGGATCCGTCAGGGACAACAAAGGTAACCCTCTCGCCGGTGCGTTGGTGTCTCTGTTGAAAGAGGGAGTAAAGAACGTCGTCAAAGAGGCAAGAACAGACCGCGAGGGAAACTTTATCGCGAGAGTCCTGCCGGGACGTTATGGCATTCGCGCAATTGCGAACGGATTCGCAGAAGTAGCATTTGATGCAGTCGATGTCCGAGCTTCGCAGGAATTGAGTTATCGTTTCAATCTCGAACCTATCGGCAATGGTAATACGCTGCCTGAGCGTCGCCGTGACAGAGACGACGTGAAATGGGTGTTGCGCTCAGCCCAGGGACGCAGATCAGTTTTCCAGATCCGTGAAGGCGAGGACGCAGACGTTCAAGCTGTGACTCAAAATGGGGCGGAAGAACAGACCGCTGGAATGGAAACTGCGGTCGCCAGTTCGCAACCAGAACCTCTCAACGTAAAGTCCAAGACTATCGGGGTCATTGAGACCTATTCAGCTAGTAACGCGTACGGCTCATCTTATGCTGGCCTCAACTTTGCAGTTTCAACACCAGTCACTGATGGAGTCGAACTAATCTTCGCTGGACAAACAGGGACTGGTCCTGACGCTCCTGAACGACTCGAAGCCTCGACCAGATTCAACGTCGGTCACCGTCACAAAGTTGGAGTCACTGCCGCGGGACTACGCATGAACTCGAATGGGTTCTTTAAGACTCCTTCCCGTCATTCCGATTCCCTCGGACAAGTTTCCCTGCGAGCGATCGATGAATGGGTTGTCAGAGATGGCATCGTAATTGTGATGGGTTTGGACTACTCCAAATTTGTTGGCGCCGGCGAAGCCCACGCCGTGACTCCGCGAATTGGAATTCAGTTCGACGCCAATGCTCGAACTCGAGTTAAAGCGGCCTTTGCGTCAGGCGGTGACGAGGAGGGCATTCAAAGCGTTGCTTCATTTGAAGGCGAGCAAGTAGTTTTCCGTCAGCAACCAGTCAGGCCCGTGGCCTTCATTGATGGTCAAGCCGTTCTCGAACGTAGTCATCGACTCGAGTTCGGTATCGAAAGAGTGCTCGATAATAATTCGAACGTTGAAGCGACCGCCTTCTTCGACGCCACCACTGGCCGCGGAGTCGGGTTACTCAGCACTCCCGCAACTGCGTTCTCAGGCAGCGCTGGAGAATCGTTTATTAACGTCGCAAACCAGCAAGGCTCTTCTAAAGGTATGCGAGTCGTTTACACCAGGCGCTTGAACAGAGTTTGGACCGCATCGGCGGGATATGCATTTGGACGTGGACAACGTCTGGCGGACCATGGCTTCACTACACCTTCTGACATGTTCGACAACGGGTTCTTTCAAACGGCTGCATTTCAGTTAGGAGCAGGGTTCCATACCGGAACTCAAGTGCGAACGATTTTAAGGTTTTCCCCAGAGGCGACAGTTTTTGCCATCGATCCTTTTGCCGGACGATTGGGAGTCTACGATCCCTCGCTAAGTATTCAAGTGACTCAGGAGTTGCCAAGTTTTGGGTTACCGGTTCGGGCAGAAGCAGTTTTGGATGCGCGGAACCTATTGGATACTGCGGTGAGTTCGGAAAACTCAGAATCGACAATCGTGGTTGGCAATAACAGACGGTCCGTGCGGGGTGGTATTTCAGTCAGGTTCTGACGCGTCGCCACGAAGCCGAGCAGTCGACTAGTTAGCCCCTTTGCAAAAGAAGTTGTTCTGCTTTCCTTTCTCGACGCGCCTGAAGTGCGCACTGTCCAAATTCTCGGACGATTCCGAAAAGTTGGATTGTTATCCCGCTCAGCTCTTTCTTTTCTTCGCCCGGAAAAGAATCACCTTTATCGATTTTGCGTGTCTCCCCACACTGAAAGTCTAAGGAGCACATGAAATCTGAAACTTCTCGTTAACCGGAACATCCCTTGCTTATTTGGTGGGGATCTCTCGAGAGGGAAGATCTGCGCGGAGTAAAAGGACCAGTGAAGGGCTCAGTACTAACAGCAAAAACCTGGGTATTGCTAATCGGCGCAGCCCTGCTCATTAGCGCTGGTCTACTCAATTTTCGCCAACGGGTGCGTCACGAAACGCCTGCCTGGGATGGCGTCGAATGGGTCGACACGGAACAGGGTGTTATTGCTCAAACGATAGAGCGTGACTCATCTGGCGAGAAGGCTTGGCTCCTTCCTGGGGACCATCTGCTGGGAATCAGTCTCGATGGCGTGGGCAAGTACGACACGATTGCGCGAGCGCGCGATGTAGGCATGTATTTGGACCAGGCCCATGTCGGTGGCCAGATTCATTATTACATCGAGCGGCCGTCCTACGCCGAAGGCTATCGAGGCTCTTACGCTGACCTTGACGGCCTCGATGCCGTTCACCGTTGGACGCCACGCGTCCTTTACATAAACCTCATAGGCCTGATCTATCTTTGCATCGGTTTCTTTGTGCTCTTTAAACAGGGCGGCCGCGCGCCTTACGTGCTTCCGTTCGCGACTCTCTGTTTAGTAGCCTTCGTCTTTCATTTCTACACCCCGGTGGGAAGCTATCGTGATCTGGACATGGCGGTGGCGTTCCTGAAGAACGTCGCCTTCCTGCTGTTCCCACCCATGATTTTGCACTTCTGTATGCTTTATCCGTCGAAGCATCAGTTGTTCACTAACAGGCGATGGCGTGCGATGGTGCTATATGTCCCGGCGCTCGTGCTCTTCTTAATTTCCATCGTGCTCTATTTGCGAGATGAGTTGAGCAAAGTGTTACCACCGCTGCAGCGAATACCGGTAACTGAAGCCGAGCTGGCACTGTTCTACAAGTTGGGATTTGCGCAGCTCACAATCGCTCTCGTTGCTAGTGCGGCCATCGTTCTTCGAACATTTCTAAAAGCGCAAAATGCTGTCGTCCGTCAACAGTTGAAGTGGGTGGTTTGGGGAACATCGTTGGCCGTAGCGCCGTTCACGTTTCTATACGGTCTGGGCTATTTGTTCGGCGCGCGCACCGATCGTTGGGTAACGGATGCTGCAGTGCTGCCGCTCGTTTTAATTCCTCTGTCGTTCGGGTATTCGATACTCAGATACCGCTTGATGGACGTTGAGCTGGTGGTCCGTCGAGTGTTCGTCTATGCATTGACAACTCTCGCCATCGCACTGTGTCTCGGGATCGTCGTATACACCGGTGGGCACTATGCTTTCGGATCAGATCAAGGCTCCGGCGAGATCACGCTGGGTGTTGTTGTTGCTGTGCTAGCCATGGCCGCAATCGTGATGGTTGCAGCGCCGATCAAAAACTTTCTCCAGGAGCAGGTTGACCGGGTCTTTTATGGTGAGCGCTATGATCTAAGAAATAGTCTGCTTGATTTTGGTCGCACACTTTCCGCGACAACAGCTCTGGATCCTTTGCTCGATTCTTTAGTAAGCCGACTGCAAGAAGTTATGAACGTCGAGCGGATCGCAATCCTGATCGAAGATAAACGAGAGCCTTCAGGTTATGCAGTCGCTCGGGCCACCGGCTTATCTTCCGAAATCACTATTCCCTCCGACTTTCGCGAGATGATTCGCGTTCGCTCCGCTGAGACCGGAATTGTTAGAGCCGACGATTTGGATCTCAGTACCGAAATCTCTGGCACCGTCAGACGTTCGCTTCATTACTTCGTGCCTTGTGTCGTTCGCGGCAAAATGGTCGCCGTTATCGGTCTTGGAAGATCTGTCGATGGCGCGCTGCTGTCATCCGAAGACGTCGAGATCCTGCGAACCGTGTCCGGATATGTGGCAGTCGCAATCGAAAACAGCCTGCTTTACAAGGACCAACAAGCCCGAGCGTCTGAACTCAAGCTGTTGAAAGAATTCAACGAGTCGATCATTGAATCTATCAATGTTGGTCTCCTGGCAGTCGACCTCGAAGGTAAAGTTACGCGTCTTAATTCCGCGCTCGAGCACATTCTGGACCTTCGTCGTGACTCAGCTGTCGGACGCTATGTGCAGGAACTTTTTGCTGAAGATTTTGCTGATACTTTGAATCAGGTTCTGGGTCGAGATGGCTGGCAGCTAAATGAAATACGCAACATCTATAAACTTCATACCGGAACTCGCAGCAATCGGGGACTCGTCCTCAATATCGCACTCGCGCCTTTGCAGGATGCCCAGGGACGAAAAGGTGCGCTGGTTGTAGTCGAAGATGTCACCGCAAGAATTGGATTGGAAGAGCAACTGCAACAACGAGAAAAGTTGTCATCGATCGGCTTGCTGGCTGCCGGCGTCGCACACGAAGTCAACACTCCGCTTACCGGCGTGTCCTCGTACACGCAAATGTTGCTGGGTATGTTTAATGAAACAGATCCCAAGCATGCTTTGCTTCAGAAAGTGCGGACTCAGGCTGAACGTGCTACCAATATCGTCAACAATCTTTTGAACTTTTCACGCACTGGAAATGCTACCGAGTTTGTAGAGACCGATATCGCTCGCGTGCTCGACGACACGCTGCAGTTACTCGAACCGCAGTTGCGTCGCAGCCAAATCCGGATAGTTCGGTCCTACGAGAATGGTGCGCCCCAGGTCTACGGAAATGCAGGGAAGTTGCAACAAGTATTTACAAACTTAATTCTTAATGCACGTGATGCGATTCCTGATGGCGGTCAAATAACGCTCTCAACTGGCAGTGCAGACGATGGATCGCTGACGGTCGAAGTGGCCGATACCGGTATCGGAATTGATCCCGAGAACGTCGCAAAGATTTACGATCCGTTCTACACAACTAAAGGCGTCGGACGAGGAACCGGTCTAGGCCTCGCGGTTTCGTATGGCATAGTTCAGGAGCATACGGGGCGCATCAGTGTTGAAAGCACCCCAGGGAAAGGAACAACTTTCCGCATTACATTACCGACTGCGCGAGCACGTGCGCGCCTGCAGGCGGTTGGAGATTAACCAAACGAAGCCTTTAATTTAGTGTAATAGTGAACGCAATTTGACTATTCGATTCAGGACAGTTGGTTACTCGGTAAAGGCCTGACGCTGTCAGGCCTTTTGTTTTGTCCGAACTTACTCGTTAAACTAACTCATACTACTTTAATGCCCAATGGATTTAATGAAGCCTGAAAGACGAAATGCCCGCAAGGGCTCAGTACTAGTCGTAGACGATGAAGAGATCATGAGAGAGGTGTTGGAAACACTTCTCAATGCCGAAGGCTATCGAGTCGACCTCGCTAAAACTGGTGAGGAAGGTCTCGAAGCCTACGGTCGACGTTCTTTTGATGTGGTTTTGCTCGATGTATCAATGCCGGGTATTGGTGGACTCCGAGCCCTCGAAGAATTTTTGAAAATGGACTCGGATGCAGTGATAGTTATGATCACTGCTTACGCAACGTTCGACACCGCAATCGCAGCCTGGGAACGTGGCGCTTTTGGTTGTATTCGCAAGCCTTTCCAAAACGAACAAATTACCGCCACTATCGCTGCCGGCATCAAGCGGCGCCGCAAAGAAGAAGAGCGACGTACTTTACGTCGCGCGATGAGCAAAGCAGTCGAACGCGGCGAAATCATCGGCCGCTCTGACTTGATGCAGGAAGTGTTTCGCCTTGTAGAGCAGGTTGCGCCCGCTCGTTCCACTGTTCTGATTACCGGCGAAAGCGGCACTGGTAAGGAGTTGATTGCGAAGGCTATCCACGAAGCTAGTCCACGTGTCGGCCGACCTTTCGTTACCGTTAATAGTTCAAACATTCCTTCTGAGCTGCTCGAATCAGAATTGTTCGGACACACGCGCGGAGCGTTCACTGGAGCGGTAGCAGCCAAAAAAGGCTTGTTTGAAGTAGCTGACGGAGGCTCAATTTTCCTGGATGAAATTGGGGATATTCCCCCCGAAACTCAGGTCCGGCTATTGCGCGTTATTCAGGAGAGAGAATTCACCCCGCTTGGCGATACGACTCCTCGTCGAGTGGATGTGCGCATTATCGCCGCTACAAATATTGATCTGAAAGAAGCCGTCCGTCAGGGTGGTTTCCGAGAAGACCTTTATTACCGGCTTGCCGTGGTTCCCATTGAGCTGCCACCCTTGAGAGATCGGTTGGAAGATATTCTTCCCCTGGTGCAACACTTCATTCAGAAGTACAACGAGGAAAATGGCCGCACCGTCTCAGAGCAAATTGCGCCGGAAGTACTCGCGCTGTTAGAAGGCTACTCATGGCCCGGCAACGTTCGCGAACTGGAAAACACAATCGAGCGCGCCGTAGTTATCGCGCCCGGCGACGAGATGAGCCGCGAGTGTTTGCGGCCTGAAATTAGCGATCCACGTGCGTCAGCCGCAGCTACCCAAAGTGGAGCAAGTAATGCCGCCGTCGGAGACATCGGACGTGGTATAAACTTCTACGAGGAAGTCAGACGATTTGAAATAGATCTCATTCGGCGTGCGCTGGAACAGACAAGTGGACACCAATCACGGGCTGCGCGTTTATTAGGAATGAATGCCACAACCCTAAACTCGAAGATTAAGACTTACAACATCAATCTACGTCCCTAGACTGACCGACTGGGGAGTTTCCAGAAAAGTGAAACGACGAGAACTTGATGGCTGCCCGATCACCGGTGCATTACAAATGCTCGGTGATAAGTGGACGATGCTTGTAGTTCGGGAATTGGCTTCTGGTCCAAAACGGACGATGGAGCTACTGAATAGCTTGTTTCCGATCAGCAGTCGGACTCTCGTAGCCCGTTTGCGCGATATGGAGAACGATCACTTTATCGATCGGACCGACTTTGGTGGAAATCCTCCCCACATCGAATACGCCCTAACCAGGCGAGGATCGTTGTTATTGCCGCTGTTGGATTCTCTGCGACAACTTGGAATCGCACTGGGTTGTAACGATTGTCACGACCGAAGGGATCGGCAGGGAGCCTATTGTGAATCCTGTCCGTTTAATCAGTATCGGCGTGAGTCGGAAGTACCCTCATTCGAGCAGCCTCGCTCTCAGCCAGCCCGCCGGCAACACGACGATTCGATAATTCTCCTCTAGTAAATCGCTACTCGCCTTTAACACCAACTTCAGGGTGATTGGGAATCATGTGACCATCGGCTGTAATGATTGCGCTGCGGTCGGCGGTGACGAGTTCTCCTTCCATGGTTACTTCGTCACCGCTAGGCATGGCGACGGGAAGGTGATCCAGGTAGCGCTCGGCATCGATGGCCGCCATGCAGCCGGTACCGGCCGCGGTAATCGCCTGGCGGTAAACTGAATCCTGCACATCGCCGCAAGCAAAGACGCCAGGAACGTTGGTGGCGGTTGAATGGCCGGACGTTTTCAAGTATCCAACCTCATCCATGTCCAACTGACCTTTAAACAGGTTGGTATTAGGCCGGTGCCCAATTGCGATAAAGACGCCTTCACAAGAGAACGTTTCCTCCGCTCCAGTTTTGAGATTGCGTAAACGAACACCGGTTACGCCGATTTCTGGAGTTCCCAATATCTCTTCTACCGCGGTGTTCCAGATAAATTTGATCTTCTCATTCTGGAAGGCTTTCTCTTGCATAATCTTTGATGCCCGGAGTTTGTCACGACGATGGACCACATAAACGTGAGCTGCATAACGCGTCAGGAATGTTGCTTCTTCCATGGCCGTGTCGCCGCCGCCCACAACTACCAGGGTCCTGTTGCGAAAAGTGGGTAACGGACCATCACAAGTCGCGCAGGCTGAAACGCCATGACCGCCGAAGCCGTCCGGAATCTTTGCCTCTCCCGGAATCCCAAGCCATTTTGCTGATGCGCCAGTGGCAATAATCAAAGTTTGAGTCGAGATGGTATGTCGATCGGTGTACAACAAAAACGGCCTCTCGCTGAGGTCGATTTCAGTGACCCACTCTTCCAGAAACTCTGCCCCAAAGCGTTCGGCCTGCTTCCGGAACTCTTCCATCAGTTCCGGTCCCTGGATACCGTTGGAAAACCCGGGATAGTTTTCCACTTCGGTAGTGATCATTAGCTGACCGCCCGGGGTAGTTTGCTTAATAGTATCGGCTGGCGCGTCGATGAGTAATGGTCTGAGATTGGCACGTCCGGCATAGATAGCAGCAGTCAATCCAGCGGGGCCAGATCCCATAATCACCACGTCTCTTTTAATCGTCTCTTTATCCATTACCTTGATCAGTTCTCCTTCGGCGGGCCGTAAGCCCTTGACTCATAAATATTTGGGATCGCAGGCACGACAGTATAGCCTTTTCGGTTGGCCGTATAGTATAACTACCGATACCACTGTAGTCGAACCAGAGGTTTTAGCTGTCGACACCTATGCGAAACCCGGTTCCATAAGGATGAGTATTCAAACAAGCGGTTCCCAAACCATCGAAACAATTGCCGTGATCGGCGCCGGTACAATGGGCCACGGTATCGCTCAGGTCGCAGGGGGGTCGGGTTACAAAGTCTACCTTAATGACGTCGATCGCGACATGTTGGCCCGTGGTGTGCAATCGATCGAAAAGAACCTGGCTAAGGGAATTCAACTTGGAAAACTGACTGAAGACGACCGTGATCGGACGCTGCTGCATATCCATGGGACAACGAAACTGGACGATTGCGCCGTGGCAGATCTTATTATTGAAGCGGCGCCGGAAAAGCTCGAACTGAAACGGACCATCTTAGGTCAACTGGAAGCTGCTTCGGACAACAGTTTCATTTTTGCGAGTAACACCTCTTCGCTGTCTATAACTGAAATTGCCAGGTTCGCCAGACGTCCCGAGCTCGTGATTGGAATGCATTTTTTTAATCCGGTGCATATCATGCGGCTACTGGAAATTGTGGTCGGCCTCAATACAAGCGAGAGTACCGTTCAAGCCGTGTCCGAGGTTGGCCGCCGAATGCGGAAGGAACCCATTGTTGTTAAAGATGTGCCGGGGTTTGCTTCGAGTCGCCTTGGAGTTGCATTAGGCTTGGAAGCAATGCGTATGCTCGAGCAAGGTGTTGCCAGTGCTCGTGACATCGATACTGCGATGGAGCTCGGTTATAACCATCCGATGGGCCCGCTCAAGCTGACGGATCTGGTTGGACTGGATGTTCGTTTACACATAGCTGAATACCTCCATCGCGAACTTGGTACTGAAACTTTTCGTCCGCCAGAGGTCTTGCGCCGGATGGTGAGCGAAGGCAAATTAGGGAAGAAAACCGGCGAAGGATTCTATGACTGGCGAGCCGACAAGGAAGAGGCTCGCCGCGCTAACCCTTTATAGTTATTCATAGATTTCAAACATGAGCACGCCCTACAATAACGAGGAGAGACGGTTTGCCTTAAGGATGGCCCTGCGCCTTCCGATAGTCGTATCCGGCCGCACCGAGGATGGTTCGGCATGGAGTGAACCGACGGAGACTGATGATATTTCCACGTCTGGTGCGCTATTTCACTTGAACCAGAAAGTAACACGCGGAGATCGTCTATACCTTCGCGCGCATCGTCCGGATGGCGCTCCCATCGAAGCCACCGCCCTGGTTGTCCGAGTCGCTCCTGCTATCTATGGAACTGCGCGTGTCGGAGTGCAAATCGCCGAACCAACTGAAAACTGGTTGCGTCTGTTCGTTTCGTGGGTTGCCGACGAACAACCACCTGTCAACGACCCAGAGGCGACTCCTTCAGAATAACCAGCTCTCCCTGGTTTGACGTCGTCGCTTACACCTTCTAGGATCCACGCACTAAATTTCTAATCATCGGAGCTGTCAAATGTCGCAATCCTACGAGACCCTTTTGGTCGAAAAACAGGATCGAGTCGCCGTAATCACCATCAATCGACCAGACAAACGAAATGCCCTCAACATCAAAACACGCGAAGAAGGTGCCGCACTCCTCGATGAATTGCGAAACGACGAGTCGATCCGCGTAGTTGTTTTCACCGGTGCCGGCGACAAAGCTTTTATCGCCGGGGCCGACATCGCTGAGTTTGCGGGTCGCACTTCTATTACGCAACGTGACGTTATGATGAGTCGTTCTCTCTTCACTGCGATCGATAGTTTTCCAAAACCCGTGATAGCAATGATCAATGGGTATTGTTTGGGCGGTGGTTGCGAACTGGCCCTCGCCTGTGACATTCGGATCGCCAGCGAGACAGCATCATTCGGTCAGCCTGAAATAAATCTTGGCATAATTCCCGGCGGCGGCGGAACGCAACGACTCACGCGGCTTGTTGGTGAAGGTAAAGCGATGGAGCTTATCTTGACTGGCGAGATCATTGATGCCAGGAGTGCCTACTCGATCGGACTGGTCAACCACGTCTTCCCTGCGGAGCAGCTACGCACAAAGACTTTGGAGATTGCCACAAAGATTGCTGACAAAGGTCCCATTGCACTCCAGCTTGCTAAAGAAGCTGTAAAGATTGCCTCCCGGTCCAATCTTGATGAAGGTTTGCGAAGAGAAGTAGATCTCTTTGCGCTTTGTTTTTCCACAGCAGACAAAGACGAGGGAGTCAGCGCGTTTCTTGAGAAGCGTAAAGCTGCATTCCAAGGCAAATAAGAGAATTCGGTGCGCATATTTCTCATCCTTCTTGGGTTGATCGTGGCGACGGCTGGAGGCGTGATTGCGTATCGAGCCTGGGCCATCGACCCGCGCACGACGGTTGTGATAAGTGATTCGGGAATTCGCGAGATACCGAGTTACGCTCGACTGGTTGGTGGTATCGCAATGCTTGTAGTCGGAGCTGCTGCTGCGTTTCTGGCGGCCCGTCGACGAAGAGTTTGACGACTGTTACCGCGACAAAAGCTAATCCACAGATTTGGCCGCTTACAGAAAAACTCTGCGAGTCAATTTGTGGATTTCGAACTACAACATCGGCTTTCTAATATTTGAGATTTCTGCATAGTTTTAGCGGATGATCTCAAACCCTGACTTCCACCTTCTCACTAAGGAGTCCTCAATCATGATCAGCTATCTCAACAAAACATTTGTAATCGATGATCCTCAAGCGAGGATCCGCCAGGATCAAGATTTACTGTCATATGTAATGGAGAATGGGAAGCCCAAGCTCATTCCGCTCGGAACGAAAATAAAAGTGCTCGAAGCAAAGCTCTTGAAAGACTCAGTCTTTGTGAAGGCTGATGGTTGGGGCTGGACCGCCGGCAATAACTTAAAGAGCAATTTTCTTAACGAGACGCTCACAACCTACGAACCGGTAGACGAGAATCCGAAGGGACCGAACGCCGCCTGGGATAAAGGAACGTACCTGAAGCAATTGACGTTAGTTCAAGTTATTGGCGCCGATAACAGCGTGAAGTTCATTTCCAACGACATCGCAGAATTTTATCTGAAGCTCGTCGGTGCTGCGGACGAAGATGGAGTTCCCATGCCGTTAAAGAGCGGATTCCGGAGCTACCCGCAGCAGGAATATTTGTACAACGGCTACAAGAATGGCTTACCAGGTTTCAATCTCGCAGCGAGACCCGGCTTTTCCAATCATCAGGATGGATTCGCCTACGACTTCGCCATTGGCGGTTACGAGGGCAATCCCCGGTACGATTGGTTGAAACTGCATGGTCCTGAGTACGGCTTTGTGCGAACGGTTAATAAAGAGCCCTGGCACTGGGAATACCGTCCCGAGGTTGCAGCCACGGGTGCGTACAAAACTTCCAATGTTTTGAAGTAAAGTTCGATCCTCACTGCTCTACAAACTGCTTCGTGGAAGTCTGCAGATCACTTGGATCAGATCTTCGATCTGATTTCTTGCCTATTTGTGTATCATGTGCGGCAAATTCTGGCTGGTGAGGATTCCCCTAAATGTCAAAACTGCTTATCTCGATAGTCGCGTCCTGCCTGTTGGTGGGCCAGGTTTTTGCGCAAGCGCCACAATCTTCCGGTGCGGATGATTACAACGCAATCTTTAAAGTAGTTAAGTGGCGATCTATTGGACCATTCCGCGGTGGTCGCTCCAATTCGGCTTGTGGAGTCGTTGGTGATCCAAGCACTTACTACATGGGGACTACAGGCGGCGGTCTTTGGAAGACGGATGACATGGGTATCAGCTGGCGCAACGTGTCTGATAATTATTTTAAAACCGGATCGGTTGGCGCCGTCGCCGTAGCCGAAAGCGATTCAAATGTCGTCTACGTAGGCATGGGTGAGCACGCAGTCCGCGGCGTTATGACGCACCACGGAGATGGCGTCTACAAATCAACGGACGCCGGCAAGACCTGGAAGCGAGTCGGGCTGGAACTAACTCAGCATATTTCTCGCGTCGTCATTGATCCGAAGAATCCAGACATCGTATGGGTTGCAGCGCAAGGCGCGCTCTACAGCTCTTCAACTCAAAGAGGAGTTTACAAGTCTAACGATGGTGGTGCGACGTGGAAAAACGTGCTGTTTGTGAACGACAAAACCGGCGCCGCCGAATTATCAATGGACATGAACAATCCGCGAATCCTTTATGCAGCCATGTGGGAGCATGGCCGTCTTCCCTGGAAACTGACCAGCGGCGGTCCCGGCAGTGGTCTTTACAAATCGACTGACGCCGGCGAAACCTGGCAACGGTTGAAAGAAGGCTTGCCCGAAGAGATGGGGAAAATGGCGATCGCTGTGAGCCGTTCCAATCCCGACAAAGTCTACGCGCTAATCGAAAGCGATTCGGATAAAGAGGCGGGCGGTCTATTCGTCTCGAGTGATGGCGGTAAGAAATGGTCCCGTATTACAAATGATCATCGCTTAGTGCAAAGAGCCTGGTACTACATCGAACTGTTCGTCGATCCAAAGAATGAAAACACGATCTACGTGATGAGTGCGTCTGCGATGCGTTCGACTGATGGCGGCAAAACATGGGAAACAATATCAGGCACGCATGGCGACTTTCATGATCTTTGGATCAATCCCAACAACTCAAATAACTTCATCATCTCGAACGATGGTGGTTCGGCAGTAACATTCAATGGTGGGAAGAGCTTCAGCACTCAAAGCAACATGCCAACCGGGCAGTTCTATCGGATCAATGTCGATAATCAGTTTCCATATCGAATCTATGGAGGTCAGCAAGACAATACGTCTGTATCGATTGCGAGCCGTGAATTAGGTAGCTCGGGCATCAGTACTGCAAGTTGGACCTATTCTGCCGGTGGCGAGAGTGCTTTCCTCGCCTTTGATCCTGACGATCCAAAATTCGTCATGGGCGACAGCTACCAGGGAACGATCGAGGTACTCAACATTAAGGCCCAGGCTAGCACCAGCGTGATGGCCGCACCTATTCAGTATTTGGGAATGGATGCAAAAGACGTCAAGTACCGCTTCAACTGGAATGCACCGATCATTTGGAGCAAACACGAGCCGGGTACTTTTTATCATGGAGCTCAGTACCTTCTGAAGACCAGCGATATGGGCTTCACGTGGAAGGAGGTCTCGCCCGATCTCACGCGCAATGAAAAAGAAAAACAAGGTAGGGCCGGTGGTCCATACACCAATGAGGCCGTCGGGGCAGAAAACTATGGAACGCTCAGTTACATCATTGAGTCGCCGCATGAAAAAGGAGTGATCTGGACGGGCAGCGACGATGGCTTGGTCTATCTGACTCGAGACGGCGGGGCTAATTGGAAAAACGTTACACCAAAAGGGCTCGAAGAATGTTTGATCAATGCGATTGAGGTGTCGCCACGTGATAAGGCTACTGCCTATATCGCTACTACACGATATAAATTCAACGATCATAGACCAGGGCTATACAAAACCACTGATTACGGCAACACCTGGGAAAAGATTGATAATGGTTTGCCTGCCAATGCTTTTACAAGAGTGGTGCGCGAGGACGATGTACGCAGAGATCTTCTGTTTGCAGGTACCGAACTGGGTCTCTTTATCTCGTGGGATGGTGGGAAGAATTGGTCGCCCTTTCAACTAAACCTGCCGATCACACCCATCACCGATCTAAGAGTACACAAGGGAAATCTCATCGCTGCGACTTCGGGGAGAGGTTTCTGGATACTCGATGATCTCTCTTTGATTCGACAATACAGGAAAGATTCGCCCCCTTTTGCCATCTATCAACCAGAACGCGCCTATCTCGTGAACGGGTCAAGCGAGCTGGACTCACCTGACGACGACTTCAATGGTGCAAATAAGTTCAGGGGAGTAAACCCGGCGACAGGCATGGTTATTTACTATCAACTGCCCGAATTGAAAAAGACTGACGAAATTACGCTCGAGATCAAGGACGCCGGCGGCAGGACCGTTCGCACCTTTTCCTCGAAGGCGGATGACAAGGCTGCAAAGTGGGATGGTGCTCCTAAACCTGATCCGGTGCTCGATAAGGCAAAAGGTTTGAATCGCTTTGTTTGGGACATGCGTTACGCGACGATGCCGGGTATTCCCGGGGTTAGAATCGAAGGGAGTTTTGCTGCACACAAAGCGCCGCCGGGAAAATACACCTTCACGTTGAGAATGACGAGTAGCCCGGGGTTCGCGAGTGCTGAAACTGAAATACTCGCGAATCCCCTCTACCCAACTACTGCCTCACAATATAGTGAATATCATCAGACGATGCTGGCCATGGAAACGGAGTTAGAGTCGATGCATCGAATGATTAATAATTTGTATGAGAAGCAGAAACAGTTAGAGGCACTCCTTGGATCATTACCAGCTGACGAAAAGTACGCGAGGATTAAGTTGGATGGCGACGCGTTAGTGAAGAAGATGAAAGCCTGGGATGAAGACATGGTCCAGCGCAAGTCGAA
>DATIBX010000648.1:0-4356 GCA_035457105.1 Pyrinomonadaceae bacterium | reverse complement strand
CACTTCGAGCGACAACGAATGCTCGCGGCTGCGGCAAACTCATCCACAGATTCTACGTCCCCTGACCCTTCACCCCACTGAACTCATAGGTCAAATACAGTTTGAGTGAACCGTCGAGAATCTCTGCGCGCACGTCCTTCGCGCGCGCTTTGACAGAACCGTTGCTGGCTTTGACTGGAATCATCAAAGAGAGCTGCGGCTCGCTCACCAGGACAAGTGGATTCACTTTCTGATTGATCGCGCCCTGCACAAACACAGTCACAAAGTTATTCGCGATCGGGTTCACACCCTCGAGATTCACACCGTCAACATTCACGTAGCCGAAAACGGTCTGCTTCTCCTGGTCGAAAGATAACTTGATACTCGTTTGCGCCCAGCCTTTGAACTGCATGCAACTGCCGGCGAGATTGTAGCTCCCCGTGAACGCGAGCGGCGCGTTGATGGCGCCATTGCGAAACTGCACGCCAGTCTTTGCGCCACTTCCTTCGGGCAAAAGAGTAATCGTGTTTGTACAACCACTCTGTAGTGCCGCGTTCTCGATGCGCTCGACACCGTTTTGCGTTTGGCCCAATTGAAACGTAGGCGTGCCGAGCCCATTGAATGTTGTCGCGAGCACGGCGTCGACAAAACTCTGTTCCAGAGCGATGACCACCGTGCCCGGCGGAGGCCCTCCCTGGCTCGGCGCCTGGACCGGCTGTCCGGGCAGCGCTTTCGCCGATGGCGTGCCGAGGAAAAACACCGCGACGCCGGCGCCAAGTAAAATTCCGAGGAGGAGTATGACAACGTATCTCATTTGTTTACCTTTACTGTGTTGGACTCGGACTCGTCGTCGGCGACACTGTCGGTGACGACGACGGTGGCGGTGGCGTTGAATTCATATTCATCAACAGAGTTCTGAGCACCGCGGCCACTGTATTCGTCACTGCGTTCACCTGAGCTCTCACCTGCGCTTCGGGAACTTTGTTCATGCCGGCCGGTATTTCAAAAAGACTGGGATCAACCGTAGTCTGGATGTTCTGCATTTCAGCGACTACCTTAGCGCCCTTTACTCCCTGAACATTACCACTCGCTTCGCTAAAAAGTTCCGCCCGAAGCGGCAGTCCGGTGTCTTTGTCGACGTAGACGAACGATTCGGTTTTGACTTCGCCTGCCGACGTCTGCGTTTGCGCAGTCTTTGCGTAGCGATACTTCAGAGCTGTCCTGCCTGCTTGTGTTTCTTCGCCGACGAATTCGATGCCTTGAAGTCTATCGAGATACGCAACCAGTTGGCCCGGTGTCATCAGCTTGTGAATTTGAAAGCCTGTGGCTTCGGGCGTCAACTCGGCATACTGCTTTCGCGCCGGAGCGATTCCGTATTGCACGCCGGCTTTCTCGAGGTAGACCAGATCGGATCCATCCGGCAATTTGAAGGATAGTCGCCTGTCGCTTCCGCTCTTGGCAACTTCAGCAGACAGAGTCGGGATCCCGATTGCTTTGTCTCCTCCCTCGGTTTCGGCAGTAAAGACAATCGTCGCGCGGTACGTTTCCGGTTCTTTTGCGGCAATGGTTGAAGGAGCGGTGCTGGCATTGATGTTTGATGCGCCAGTCGCATTGGCGTTTACGTTGACGTTTGTATTCGTGTTTATGTTGGCATTAGCGGCTGGACCACGCGTACAACCACTCGCTGCAATAACGACGATTGAAATAGCTAATACAAGCACAATGACCGGCGGTCTGACGTCGGTATTTTTCATATGGCATCTCCGAAGAGTTAGCGCTTACGCGCGTTAATCGTCAGGGGGTGATTAAGGAGGGAAGGTAGATAGGATAACACGACGACGGGCCAAGCCCAACTTCTTGTTAATCCTGAAAATCTTGTTAATCCTGTTAGAAGCTTTCCGTCGAAAAGTTGGTTTCACAGGATTAATAAGATTTTCAGGATTAACAAGATGGGAGTATTGACTTCCCCGCACCTTTTCGACTAGAAGACTGCGGCATGAAACACATTCTGGTCCTGCTCCTGCTAGGCTGCGCACTTTCACTGTGTAATCTTTCCGAAAAACTACACGGCAAGAAGGGTTCATCTTCCGGTTCATCGGGTTCCAGTAGTTCGAGCTCACGGTCTGCCGAGAAGGCTCAGCCCACTGCCGCACAAACTGCAGCGCTAGCCGGTGGTCAACAGGCTAAGTGGGACCGGCAGGGCATGTCCTGGACCGTTCCACCGAATTGGACCCAAACAGAAAACGAGTCGAAGTCGTTTACGTGGCGCTCACCCGGTGGTGGTGACGCGGCAAATTTGATGGTCAGTATTTCGCCGTACGATGAAAGTTTTCCCGTCGAATCCGCGACTGATGCCGCATACGAGCAGGCCAAGACCCGCGCCAAAAATGGTGAAGTCGATGAAGTGAAATGGTTGGAGATCGATGGAGTGACTGGCGTGCAGTTTCGTGAGGCCAACCCGGAACACCCGGACGATTCCCGCAGGCTTCAATGGCTTGCCTATCGCAAATACCTTGGCCAGGTACAAGGCATCAACGTCATGCTTGCTACCCAGGGCAAGGATTTCGAGCGTCACAAGGACGCGATGTACGGCATCCTCTACTCAACCAAGATCACACACTAAAAAGAATTGCCGATTGCCAATTTCCGATTGCCGATTAGCTTTATCCAAATTGGCAATTGGCAATGTGTGGCAATTTTCCCCATTGCAGGCTCAAATTCCCCTCGAAAACTTTTTATTTGTTGACATACTCCACACTATGAGCTAACTGTCTGCGAGTCTTAGTACGTCCTTACGTCCTTTCGGAGATCCCAGGCTCCCACGCCACCTGATGAACAAGAATTGGTCTCTCTCGCAAGACGATTTCGATGCGTTGCTTGATTGGCTGGATTCTGATCGTGAACAGGCCGGCATCAAGTACGAGCAGATTCGAAGTAGTCTGATCAAGATCTTCACGGGTCGTGGATGCATCGACGCTGAAGAACTTGCCGACGAGACCATCAACCGCGTCACGCGCAAAATCAAGGACATTAAAAGCGAATTCAGGGGCGATCCCGCACTCTACTTTTTCGGTGTGGCGAAAATGCTTTTGCTGGAGTATATGAGGCGAAAACCACCACAGAATCCGCCGCCGCTGCCCGATTCCGGTCGCGCCGAGTTGGAATATCGCTGTCTGGAACGCTGTATCGAGCGGCTTAGCGAAGAGGAGCGAGGCTTGCTACTGAGGGAGTATGGAGCTAAAGGGCGAACTCAGGCAGAACGACGCAAAGCACTGGCTGACGAGTTGGGGATCACATTAAACGCGTTGCGCATAAGAGTTTATCGGATTCGAGTAGCCCTGAAAGAGTGCATCGAGAAATGCATCAAAGGTTCTCTGTAACGAAATAAGCGGTCCTTTTCAGTCATTAAGATTAGAAGCGACCTCGTCGCCCGGAGGTAAGAATTGAAGCCCGAAATCGAAAGACAAGAGATGCGTTCGTTTCTGTTGGGCGCTTTAGATGAGGATTTGACGACGCAATTTGAAGAAAGAATCTTGACCGAGCCGGGCGTTTACGAAGAGCTCTTGGTAGTTGAAGAGGAGTTGATCGACCAGTACGTTACGGGCGACTTGTCCGCCCCCGAGCGACAACAGTTTGAGAATCACTTCCTGGTCACTGCCGAACGGCAGAAGAATCTCCGGTTTGGCAAGCTCCTGCAAAAGTATGCTAATTCACACATCGACCTCGCCGATGAGTCTCCGACTCCAATTCAATCTATCTCACTTCTACGACCATCTACTCGCCGCTGGGCGTGGGTGGGGATATTTGCCGCTATCGTTGGCTGTGCCGGGATAATCTTTGTCAGAGGACTCGTAAATAAACGAGAAGCGGCGAGCTTTGAGCAAGCCATCCCGCGTGTGGTCGTTACGCTGGTGCCAGGTTCTACCGGAACAGAAGGTTCAAATGCACAGCGAGTGATCGTCTCGCCCAAAGGAGGCGAGGTAAAACTCGAACTCGAATTAACAAATCCCACTTTTCGAAATTACAAATCCGAACTGTTTCGCGAAAACAAGTCGCTACAAATTGCTGACGAACTACGAATCGAGGCAAAGGGTGAGCAGCACGTAGTTCCGTTTACTGTGACGGGAGAAATGCTCAGCCCCGGTGACTATCAGGTGAAACTGAGTGGCGTTTTGGATTCAGGTGCAGACGAGTTCATCGACAATTATTCTTTCCGTGTTATCGAGTAAGTCCTCACTAACTTCGCCTCAAAAAAATATTTAGAAATGTTCGGGTGTCTAAAGTCATAAGAGTTGTAAGCGTCGCCAAAACATACCCCACGCGCGACCGAATTCTCACGACTGCATGCTATGTGCATGTCCTCATAGGCGAAAATGG
>DATIBX010000647.1:0-5507 GCA_035457105.1 Pyrinomonadaceae bacterium | reverse complement strand
ACGTCGCTCGAACTGTTAAATACGGCCCGCAATGCAGTACATCAAACACTTGCGGCAGCCTGAATAGAAGGTCGAACCAATCAACCGAATTCTCACTTGACACGACCCGGCTTCATAGAAGGGTGGCAGAGCGGCGCATACATTCAACTTCCTTAGGCTGATCCAGCGACGCCCCCGCAGACTCCCCTACTAGCAAAACTATCAAAAGAGAATGTTTGGAAGCCTGGTCCATTGGGGGAATAAAGAGCGGGGGCGTCGCTAGGTTCGAGTCTGGATGTTGAGAGTGTTGCCGCTCTGCCACCCTTCCTGACTGCGGGATTCTAGTGAGTTGCAAATATGCTCTTAACACTCCATCATTCTGGTAACAAAGTATCTGTGGTAAACTGCTCGATGAGTTACGACCGCCCACTCAATCATGTCAGCTCACTTGGCTTGAAAAAGATGGCAGAACGAAGAGAAGAAGATCGCATTGAGGTCTGTTTGGATGCCGTTTGGGATGGCACGATGGGCAAATACACCGCCCGCATCACAGACCTCTCCGAAGGTGGATGCTATATCGACTCTCTCTGCGAAGCCTACGTCGGAGAAGTCATCCACTTCAATATGCAACTGCCGGATGGAGAGTGGTTGGAGCTCACTGGAGAGATCGCTCACCATACACCCCAATTTGGCTTTGGTGTTCGCTTCGTCGACCTTTCAGATTCAGTTCGCCAAAAACTACTCGCCATGCTTGCGACTCAAGCTCAGCCCGGCGACACTTCCACTCAGGACAGTTGATCAAGCCTGCAATAACCTGCGAATCACCGCCAACACCCCCAAGTGATAAGCGTTATGGTCCGCGACTAGCAGTGCCTCGCGAAGAATTGTTTGCCCCTCACCGTGAGGGATATTTCTGAACAAGTCACTCTCCGGATCCGCGACTAATTGCTCAAACGCTTTCTGGTCCGCGCGGAACTTCTTAACCGTTTCTTTCCACTGTTGTTGACTACCAGGTTGTTCCGGCCAGTAACCGGAAGGAAAATCCGGCGAAACGTGATCCTTATTTTTCGAAAATTCCAAAATGTCCCATTGCGCAATCCGCATGTGCTCCAACACTTGCCAGGCGGTGTAAGGTAAACCGTCAACTTTACGCCCACTCAGCTCAGCGGGAAATTCATCTGCCAGATCATCAAAGGACAAGTGTGCGCCACCTCCACGGATTAAATAGAGTAGATGTTCTCGCAGTGCAGTATTGTGCTGATCTTTATCATTCATAGCTTTCGGTTTGATCACTTCTTTCTGGTGGCTGCCGCCTTCTTTGCCGATCTCGAGCGCGAAGCGGCAGTGCGACGCTTGGCCGCGCTTTTGGCCTGTCGAGAAAGGGCCGTTTTTGAAGCCGCACTTCGACCTTCTCGTTTAAGAGCCGCGCGAACGGCTCGGGAACGCTTGGTAGATTTTGCATTCTTTGAGCGCGACCCCGACTTTGCTTTCTTTAGCTCACGTTTTGCTTGCTTGCGAGTTGATTCTGAAGTCGTTCCCGGTTCGGGTGGTGGTAAATCGACACCGGCGCGCCTCGCTTTGGAAAGACCGATCGCGATGGCCTGTTTGGTTGAGCGCGCGCCGTGTTTTCCCTCTCGGATGTGCTCAATCTCTTCGTGTACAAACTCGCCAGCTTGAGTGCTTGGTGATTTACCTTCTCGTTTGTCTTCTGCAGCGCGTTTAAGAGTTTCTTTCTCTGGCACTTCTGTAAGTCTCCTTTGGAAGTTTTACAGCCAGGGGGAAGAACGGGGATTTAATGGAGAGATGAGCAATTCTACCTCAACTTGGTAATTGGATCGCCGCGAGTGGTCTATATTTTAAAGGAATGTGACAATTCGTCAGCGCACAAAGCATGGGTGGGTCATGGGTCAGGTGTAGAGATTGTGTGGGTCTCGACCTTCTCATTCTCCCCAAACTTCAGCTTGCGGTTAGTGCTGCAGATCGATTCTCCGTAACCGTTTTAACGGTTGACTACTTCTGACAGGCGTCTCTTCAGCTCAAGCTGAAGCTTGGGGAGAATGAGAATGGGCCAGGCGGAAGAATTGAAGCATCAGCCAACTGTGTAATGTGTTGGAAAAGACAAAATGGGAATAACAGGCGGATTCTCCATATAACGATAATGACAGAAAACGAATAATCGTAAGGCTTAGGTCCTGAATCGCAGCCGCATTCGAGATGTAAGGCACCAGTCTTTTTTGAAGGCGCGTTTGGTAGCCCCAGGTCCTGGATAAGAACATTCGGAAACGAGAGCCAAAAAACTCCCCTAAAATGTACAAATTTATCGTTTCGTGCTACTACTGGCCTGTTTCCAACAACGGACTTCGGTTGAGAGGCCTCACCGTTGACAATGATTCCGAGAAGCCCTGGGGCAGCAATGATCTGCTGGAGATTGGCAAACGACCCAGGCTCTATGAGCTTACTGTGGAGCGCCGGCAAACGCCCCGTCGTCGCATCCGATGTGAGGCACAGCTGACTGCTACCCTCGCGATTCTGGATGTAGACGAAACCGAGACCACGCAGTCGCTTATCTTCTTCGGCGAGACACTTGATCTATCTCCGGCCGGTATTTCCTTAGTCCTTCCCTCCACACAGATTGACGAACGATATTGTGATGGCTCACAAAGACTGCAGGTTCAGCTTTACTTGCCTCAAGCGATTGTTGGCCTGGAGGTCAGTTTCGTTCGCTGTGTTCCATTGAATGTCTCTAATCTCAATAAGGGGTTCGTACTCGGAGGCAAGATCACTCAGGTCAACCTCAATAAATCCGACTTTGACCGGTACATCTTAACGAATTTCGGTCTGTCGAACGCGTGAGATCATTCCGAGGTTTGCCCTGGCGAACCGTAAGGCTTAATGCCACAGGATTTATGCCCAGGCTTGCCCCCAATCTGCATTGAAATTTCCCTCGTCTCGACCATTTCAAAGTATCTATTCCGCCTGTTTCAAAAAATCCTCTGTGCGTGAGTCTCTGGGCGACTCGAGTACGGTCTTAGTTGGTCCATGCTCAACAACCAGTCCTCCTTCCATGTAAAGCAAGTTGTCGGAGACCGCACCTAAAAAACCGATTGAGTGAGAAATGATGATCATCGTGTGATCGCGTTCCACGAACTCTCGAAGCAGGGCCCGTAGACTCTGAATCCTCCGCGGATCGAGCGCGCTTGTCGGCTCATCGAAAAGAACTACCCTCGGTCTCATCGCCAATGCACGGGCAATCGCAACACGTTGTTGTTCGCCTCCGGACAACGATTCTGGATACCGACCAATGGCGTGACTCATTCCTACTGATTCGAGTAGTTCTTTCGCTTCGTCAGCAGCTTTCCTTTTAGGTTCGTGAGCGACATGGACGGGGGCTTCAATCACATTTCCCATGACAGAGAGGTGAGGGAACAAGTAGAAGTGTTGAAAGACTGTGCCGACCTGGGTGCGCATCGCCTTCACCCGCCGGCGATATTCTCCTGGACCGAGATCCGCCGAGAGCCTCACGTCGCCACATTCAATCGCTCCACCATCGATTTTTTCGAGTCCGTTCAAACAACGCAAAAGCGTTGTTTTACCGCTGCCGGAAGCCCCAATTATTCCCAGCACAGTTTGGCGCGGCACTTCGAAGTCGATCCCGCGAAGAATCTGATTTCCTCGGAACTGTTTCTTTAATCCAGTTACTCTGATCATGCGACGGCCCCCTTCTGCGCCTCAACCGGTTCTGCTCCTCGTCCACTTAAACGACGTTCGAGCAGTTGGGCCAGGTGGGCCATTGGTAAGCTCATCGCGAGATAGAATGCTGAGACTACGACACCGAGCAACAGAAACTGACCGGACGCATTTGCCAATTCACGATAGGCGGTCGCCAATTCCCAAACTGATATCGCGAACGCCACGGATGTATCCTTGAACAAAGAAACAAAGTCATTAGTCATTGGTGGCAGGGCAAACCGAAACGCCTGAGGGAAAATGATGCGCCTAAATGCAAGCAGAGGCGTCATGCCCAAAAGGTACGATGCTTCCCACTGACCCTTGGGGATGGCTTCGAGCGAGGCTCGATAAACCTGCGACTCATAAGCTGCATAATTAAGGCCAAGACCGACCAGCGCGGTGAGCCAACCTGGCATGGCGATACCAATTACCGGGAGGCCAAAGTATAAAAACAGCAATTGGACCAGTACCGGAGTGCCACGGAAAAACTCGACATATGCAGTGCATAAAGCCCGGACCAGGAGCGGTCCTTTCCATTGACCGATTGCCAGCGGTAAACCGAGTACGACTGCGATCACCATGGATCCCAGTGCAATCAAAACAGTAACGAGCGCAGCTCGAGTCAGGCGAAATATGGCTTCGCGCCAGTTAAACGAACTGTTCGTCATGTCGTATGGGGCTTGCTGGAGTTGGTTCTCGGTTCCGTTGCGGATGGGAGTTTGGAATTCGACTTGTGCCTCGTTCCACAGGTTCCATTTTTTAAGAATTTGCTCGAGCGTTCCAGCAACGATGATCTTGTCGATCGCAGCATCGATTTGGGCTTTTAATGCATCGTCGCCTTTTCTGAGGCCGATGACGTAAAGACCTTTAGTGAAAGGTGGACCAGCGGGTTTTAATTTGGCATTGCTGTGAGCGTAAAAGGCTTCTGCGGGAACATCCATGAGCACGGCATCGATTCTTTTTAACTCCAGATCGCGGTAGGCGCCGACCGGGTCCTGGTAAGTGCGAAAAGGAATTTGCTCGTGTTCAAGCAATCTTGAGGCAGCTGTATTTCCCAAGGTCGCTACAGTTCTGTTCTTGCAATCAGCAAGAGATTTGATGCGATCGTCATCGCGCCTGACCGTTAGTTGAAGCTGAAAGATATAGTAAGGCTTGCTGAAGAGTATTTGTTGGGCTCGGTCTCCGGTCGGTTCTAAGCCATTTACAATAATGTCGAATGAGTGGCGTTGAAGCGCAGACACAAGTGTCTCCCAGTCGCTCGGAACAAACTCCGCTTTGCGACCCATCGCAGCGGCCAGGGCATCGACCATCTCTTTTTCATAACCAATGTAGGTATCAGGTGCTGAAGGATCGGTAAAGACATAAGGCGCACCGCCGGATGGATCGGCGCCCCAACGCAGGACTTCCTGCCCAAATGTCGTACCGGACGTGAGAATCAGAGAGATGCACAAGATCAGGGGTAAGCTTCGCAGAAGATGTTTCAACAATGGTGCCTCTCATAATGAGCCGCTGGCTTCGGTTGAGCAGCACGGATAATAGTAACTAAGGATGGATGCTGACAATGAGGGTGGTAATTTGAGCAAACTGGTAGTTCTTACAGTTATCAGTTCGCACTATATTGAGTACAATCGTGTGAACCGTATCCACAGCTAACAGAGTCCAAAAAATCATTTAAGGTGTTGTGATGAGCAGTCCAATTTCGATCAAACCGCAGAGTCACCGCAAAGCGCCTGCCAAGGCCATGGTTTGGATTCCGGGTGGGACTTTCACGATGGGATCTGACCACCATTACCCCGAAG
>DATIBX010000646.1:0-2134 GCA_035457105.1 Pyrinomonadaceae bacterium | reverse complement strand
GGCCGAGAGGGCGCCATCCCTTTTCAATGCTTTGTATTCTTTTTGTCACTTTAGCGATACACCCACCGTTTTGACAAGAAGTTGCTATGTGTGATGCGTAACTTAGAACATCAAAGTTCTCGGTAAGCAGTTCAGGGAGTTCTTAAGAATGTCAGTTGATCAAATTCGCGATGTTGCTCAAAGCCGATTAACCTTCAGCGTTCCACAGTTAGTCGTTGCCCAGAACATGGACCAGCAGAGTGACGTTAGGAGCGTGCTGTTATGAAGGTTTTGTTAATCAATCCTGAGTTTCCCGATACCTATTGGAGTTTTCGACACGCGTTGCCATTCGAAGGTAAGCGATGTGCATTCCCACCACTGGGGTTATTAACTGTTTCTGCGTTACTACCGCCGGATTGGGAGCGGCGACTGATTGATCTAAATGTGGAGTCGCTAAAGACCGCCGACATTGAATGGGCTGACATGGTATTCGCCACGGCGATGCTGGTGCAGAAGGATTCGCTCAAGCAAGTCGTGAAACGCTGCAAGTCGCGTGGGAAACGCGTAGTGCTTGGTGGTCCATACGTCACGACGACGATCGAGGATCTGCCGGATGCGGATCATATTTTTGTGGGAGAAGCGGAGACAACGTTGCCGCAATTCGTAAAGGACCTCGCGACGGGAGTTGCAAAACGCCGCTACCAGGCGGGCGAACGTCCACCGCTTGCGGTGACTCCTGTCGCCGACTTTCACCTCGCGAACCTGAAGCGCTATAGCGCGATGAGTGTGCAGTATTCACGCGGTTGTCCGTTCTCCTGCGAGTTCTGCGACATCATTGAAATCTACGGGCGCGTGCCACGAACCAAGAGCATTCAGCAAATGCTGGCTGAGTTTGAAGCGCTGCTGGATCTCAACTGGCGCGGAACAGTATTTATAGTGGACGATAACTTCATCGGCAACAAAAAGAATGTCAGGCTGCTACTGCCTGCGCTCGCAGAGTGGCAGAAACGAAATGGTTATCCGTTCTCTCTTCTGACTGAATCAAGCGTAAATCTGGCAGACGATGAGCCGCTGCTCGAAGATATGCGGGAAGCCGGCTTTCGACGCGTATTCCTTGGCATCGAGACTCCGGTAGAAGAGAGTTTGAAAGAAGCTCAGAAGTCGCAAAACCGCGGTAACTTGCTCGAATCCGTGAAGAAGATTCAGAGCTATGGTATGGAAGTGATGGCGGGCTTTATCGTCGGCTTCGACAACGATCCCGAGGACATTTTTGAACGACAAATCGACTTCATCAGAAAGAGCGCGATTCCGCTGGCGATGGTCGGCCTGCTAACAGCGCTTCCTGAGACCCAGTTATGGAAACGGTTGGAGCGAGAAGGACGGCTGTTAGGAGAAGCTTCAGGAAACAACACGAGCTGCACCTTGAACTTTAAGACTCGCATGGATCCGGCTGTGCTAATTAAAGGCTATCAGTCGATAATGCAGACCATTTACGCCCCACGTGAGTATTATCAGCGCGCGCTTGACTCGATGAAACGAACGGCCCAAGAGTTTGTTGAGCCTCAACGCTACAATGTTATTAGTGCTGTTACGGCGTTCGCGCGCGTGATGCTCAAGCTTGGAGTATTTGACGGTGAACGCAAAGAATTTTGGCGCTTCTTTACCAAAGCGCTTGTAAACCATCACGACAAGCTTGCCGAGACACTGCGATTGGCGGCCATGGGATATCACTTTCGGAAGTTGAACGACGCCTATAGCGAGCAAGTGAGCTGATCAACTGTGTCGCCGCGGCTTAGGGTTCTGTAAGATTCGATGTGAAGTCTGAATGAGGAGCGCCGTAATGCTCCTCCTAGGGCGAGCCACTCTGAGTTCTTGTTGTAAAGTTGCTGTAATCTTCCTTGCGCTTTATGCGTTGTGGCGCGTTATGTTCTGCTCAAACAACTGCTTCTCCGCCAAAAATGGTGGTTTTTTCTTTGGAAGGTATCATGTGCAGCGGGTCAGTTTGGATTCATAACCCCTAGGTCGGCGGTTCGATCCCGCCCCTCACCACCAGTTCTTCAATGACTGACAGCGTGCCCTACCAGATTACGCCGAGCCTCCCTCCAAGGGGCTGTCTGTCACGTCAGCTGCACGTCTCCACCACTGGTGCGAAGTC
>DATIBX010000645.1:0-3171 GCA_035457105.1 Pyrinomonadaceae bacterium | reverse complement strand
GAGAATTGAATCTCGCACCGGTTTATGGGTCAACGAGGCGCAGGTGATCACTCCGGATCTGAGGGCGTCCAATGGAGTGATACATGGAATCGATACGGTCCTAATGCATCAAACTCAAGGCGCCACTCCGTAGTTAGCGGTACCTCGCATCATCGCAAACAGGTTCTCAGGGACCGCTCAAAAGCAAAAACCAATAGAACCCTCGCGGTCCGAGTGCGAGCTGATAAGGTGCCGCCCCAATGAGCGGAAATCTTGCTGCTCCCATCATCTCGATCAGAGTGCAGCCCAGATATTCGCTCAGGTCTAATTCAACCGGCTGTGATGATTGAGACAGGTTAAAAACACAGAGCACCGTTTCCTCAAGATAAGTACGACTGAAGGCAAAGACCTTCCGATTCTCCGGTTTAATCAAATGCAGCGCGCCGCGTCCAAACACCGGATGTCGCTTTCGGAGGTGAATCATCTCTCGCACCCAATTGAGGAGTGAAGTGCCGTAACGTTGCTGTGCCTCAACGTTGACTGCCTGATAGCCGTAAACCGGATCCATGATCATGGGAAAATATAGCCGCGCAAAATCCGCTTGCGAGAAACCAGCATTTCGATCGGCTGTCCACTGCATTGGCGTGCGTACTCCATCACGGTCACCGAGATAAATATTATCACCCATTCCGATCTCGTCGCCGTAGTACAAAAAAGGACTCCCAGGCAGGCTGAATAACAAGGCATGCAATAACTCGATGCGACGACGTCCGTTGTCCATTAACGGCGCAAGCCGGCGGCGGATGCCCATATTGAGCCTCATGCGACGGTCTTTCGCATACTCGTTGTACAAGTAATCTCGCTCTTCGTCAGTGACCATTTCCAGGGTTAATTCATCATGATTCCTCAAAAACATTCCCCACTGACAACTGGCCGGGATCTCGGGCGTTCGCTCCAAGATTTCGACAATGGGCCGGCGGTCCTCTTGTCGCAGCGCCATGAACAGGCGCGGCATAATGGGAAAGTTATAGCCCATGTGAAACTCGTCGCCCTCGCCGAAATATTGGACCACATCTTCCGGCCACTGATTCGCTTCGGCAAGCAACAACACATCCGGATAACGATGGTCAATAAAGCTACGTAGCTGCTTAAGAAATTGATGTGTCTCGGGAAGGTTTTCACAGTTTGTATCTTCTCGCTCGAAAAGATAGGGCGCAGCATCGACCCGAAATCCGTCCACACCAAGATCAAGCCAGTACGAAACTACAGCGAACATCGCCTCCCGTACTTCAGGATTGTCGTAGTTGAGATCCGGTTGGTGACTGAAGAAGCGATGCCAGTAGAACGCTCCTGCCTGCTCGTCCCAGGTCCAATTCGAACGCTCGGTGTCGGTAAATATGATCCGGGCTTGTGAGTACGTCTGATCTGAGTCGCTCCACACATACCAATTACGTTTCGCAGAATGAGGCGAACTTCGTGACTCCAGAAACCACGGATGGCGATCCGATGTGTGGTTGACAACGAGATCGGCGATAACTCGGATGCTCCTTTCGTGTGCGGCGCTAAGAAACTCTTTGAATTCTGCGATGCTGCCGTACTCAGGCAACACGGCGTAGTAATCCGAGATGTCATAACCGCCATCGCGCAACGGCGACTCGTAAAACGGTAACAACCAGATGCAAGTGATACCTAACCACTGAAGATAATCGAGTCTTGCTGTAAGACCACGAAAGTCCCCGACGCCGTCGCCATTACTATCGTAGAACCCACGAACATAAACCTCGTAGAAGATCGCGTCCTTGTACCAGTCATTTGACATGCTCTGTCACTCTAACGCAATTCGGATGCAAAGCGAGAACAAGTAACGGGAATAGGTGAAACTACCCACATGGGTAGGTATTAAGACTGATGCGCATGGCCTCGTAGGGTCGTTATCATGAACATGCTCATTCCGATGTGACTATTGACTGGCTTGAGACAAACTGGGCGAGCGTCAACACCAATAAAAAGTCACGTCAGTCCCAGACATTGAGGCGCCGCAGGGCGCCTCAAGTGTAATGGGCTTCAGTTATGAACATGAATACAAACCGACAAAGGGTAATTGTTGTATCAAACCGTCTGCCAGTAAGTTTGAAGCGTGGCGGCATGCTTTGGCATAGCAAAGCCACCGCTGGAGGACTCGCCACGGCGATGAATCCCATCCTGCGTGGCAGCGACGGAATCTGGATTGGCTGGTCAGGTGACACATCGGAGTCAACCGATGAAAACCGTAACGCCATATTAAAAGAATGGGCCGATAAGCATCGTTATTTTGCCGTCGACTTGGATCAGGAGACCGCGAACGGCTTCTACGAGGGACTTGCCAATCAGGCGCTGTGGCCGCTCTTTCATCACTTTCCGTCGCTCTTGCGCTTTGATCCTGAACACTGGCAAGCATACGTCAGAGCCAACGAGAAATTTCGCGACGAAATACTAAAGCACCTACGACCAAACGACCAGGTTTGGATTCACGATTACCACTTCCTATTGCTGCCGCAAATGCTCCGTGAACTGGCGCCGGAGATCGCGATCGGATTCTTCCTCCACGTTCCGTTCCCTTCGTCGTCTGTATTCCGCACGTTACCGAAGCGTGAGAAGTTGTTAAGGGGGATGTTGGGGGCCGATTACGTTGGCTTCCATACCCACCGTTACCTGCAACATTTCCGTACCTCAATCCTGAGGCTACTGGGTTTGACTAGTCAGATGGACCACCTCGAAATTGGCAACCGCATCGTCAGACTTGACGCGCTGCCCATCGGAATAGCGCCACACCAATTCACTGATCTGCTAACCAAAGGCGCCGGCACCAGAAAACAATTAACTGAACTGAAACAACGTTTTGGTTATTGCAAGATACTTCTGGGCGTCGATCGCCTCGACTACACTAAGGGAATTCCCGAACGGCTGCGCGCTTATAGAAGATTCCTGCAGGAGTATCCCAACTGGCGAGGCAAAGTCGTGCTCATTCAAGTGGCGGTTCCTTCCCGAGAGCGCGTGCCGCAATATACTCGCTTACGCAGGGAGGTTGACGAGCTCATTGGAGAGATCAATGGCGAGTGGAGCACGCCGCACTGGTCTCCGATTACTTATTTGCGTCGAAACCTGCCGCAAGCCGAACTCGCAGCTCTCTATGCAAATGCAGACGTCGCGCTC
>DATIBX010000644.1:0-8561 GCA_035457105.1 Pyrinomonadaceae bacterium | reverse complement strand
ATCGCTCGACAGCCCTCAACCCTTGCCAGCCGTCAGTCGCAGCTTATCGAAGAAATTGACGAAGCGCTGGGCCGAATTGAAGACGGCACCCATGGCCAGTGCTCCCAGTGTGGCAAGCCACTCGATGAGGAGCGACTCAAGGCGATGCCAACGGCTAAGTATGATGCCGAATGTCAGTCAGCCATCGAGGCTGTTCAAGGCATAGAAACTCCCAGCCTATAACTCACGCCTGAGGTCATAAGACACTCCTGACATTGCGTCGGCGAGTCAATGATTCGCTACGTCGCGACCAAGACAACGAGGCGCTGCCATCTGATTGATGTCCCAAACTGTAACGACAGTCTCACTTCAGGGACGCGCAAATCAGTATTGGTATTGCCCAACTTCTTGCTGCGAGCCTCACTCGCCGAGATTGTTGAAGGAGGCCGTAAGAAGAAATGTGAAATTTTAAGTTACTGACCCGCGCTACTCTCCTGACCACATGGTTTCAATTTCGCCAGTGATAAGTGACCACAGGGTATCCCCAGTAAATCAGTAATTTGGATGTTGACCGAGCGCACGGTTCCGAGGGGTGGTGAATTGGACCATCGGTAAGGAGCGCTTCCAACTTTTCTCATTTTTAGGCTGGTTTTTTGCAGATCGTGACGGAGCTAAAATCATGGTTAATTCCGTAATCAAAAACATTTGTCCACAAATTGGCCACACGAGGAAAAAAGAGCGCTAACGTTCACGACCGTATGTTGTTGAGGAGATGTGAATTAATGGTCGGGGCGAGAGGATTCGAACCTCCGACCTCACGGTCCCGAACCGTGCGCTCTACCAGGCTGAGCCACGCCCCGACATGCTTTGTGTTTACTCGCCAGTATCCTTCAGGTTCTATTAAGGACGCCTCTCATTACGATTCAGAAGGCGGTACTCCTTAGGAGCCTAAGATTTTGTTGTCAACTTCCGGCGAATCGTTTGCACGAAAGCAGTTTGGATAATAGGGAACAGACCGGGAGGTGTCAAACTATAGCTCGAAATCTCTCTCGTTTTTTACACCGTCCAAAAATTTCAGCGAAATGCAGAGCAAAAACATGTTCGGCATTTCACCCTTGAGTAGCCTCAGGGCGACAGCCCAACTTTTCGCTGATCAATCTTCGACCAAATTGACACGGTCCGCGTCTAAAATTCCAGAGACAGACATGTCGTTGCTCATGCTATATTGAATTAGAACCTGGGACATGGACCTGGGCCACCGCCCCGCCAAAATAGAAACCTCATCCAAAGTCTTCAGCTCTCGATAAAGTTGACGGAGCCCATTTACATATGCGAATCAGTTTCTCCCTTTGTCATTACCCATGGACCAAAAGACTCCTGCTCGTGGCCACCATTCTTCTCGCCGCTGGCCAATCGTTGCGGGCCGCCAATAACAAGCAACCGAAACTGATTAGTCAATCAACCTCAACACGCGCCGTCGCTTTTGAATCGGTGACGATGCGCGCCGAACCATTTCCGCTTACTTCAACTGTTGCCTATAGCACCGACACCCGCACGCGAATCTGTTTTTTCGCCATGGACCTCGAGCTGCTTCCCAATGAGGGAGCAAACGCATTTTCTTCCGACATCCAGGATGCGAGCGGAAAGGTCTATCCACTACAGATCGAGTATGCCGGCAAAGTCCCTGGTTTTACCGGCATCACGATGTTCATAGTCAGACTCTCTGACGATATCGGTGATGTCGGTGACGTGCTCCTCCGACTCAATCTTCATGGAGTTGCCAGCAATCGAGTTCGAGTTGCGATTGGACACGCTGGCGGTGGTCCAGCTGATGATGCTGGAGCTGTCGCTACGCCGGCACCGCTCGTTCCACCACCGGACGATACTCCACTCGCACCAGACACTTTTACTGGACCAGCAAGTGATGCCGACGCCGTTCGGTTTCTCGAGCAAGCAACGTGGGGTCCCACTGCGGCCGATATTGCTCATGTGAAACAAGTAGGATTCAGAGCTTATCTCGACGAACAGTTTGCCGCTCCAGTAACGAATGCGGCTAAAGGGTCGAACTATCCAGATCTGGCATTTCCTCTGGACGATCAGTCAACTGCTTGTCCAACCACCAATGCAAGCGATCCCAACTACAATCAGACAGTCTGTAACCGCGACAACTTTTCACTCTATCCTTTACAGCGCAACTTCTATACGAACGCTCTCTATGGTCCAGATCAGCTGCGCCAGCGAGTGGCCTTCGCGCTTCACCAGATTCTGGTCGTCTCTGCAAATAGCGAGGTGAATCGACCGAGTTGGATGACTGTCTATCTGCAGGCTCTCGATCGCAACGCGTTTGGCAACTATCGCACCCTGCTCGAGGAAGTCACGCTGACGCCAGCTATGGGCGAGTATCTCGACATGCGATTGAGTACCCGAAACAGTCCGAATGAGAACTTTGCCCGCGAAGTGCTGCAGCTATTCTCAGTTGGGACTGACATGCTAAATCCTGACGGCACTCCGCAACGAGACAGCCAGGGAATACCAATTCCTTCTTACTCGCAGACACAAGTTAACGAGTTCACGCGTGTCTTCACCGGTTGGAATCGAAATCCGACGCCGATCGCCGCAGGTATCACCAACTGGCGCGATCCCATGGTCCCGCGTGGTGGGTCGACACATGACATCAACTCGAAAACACTGCTGCAAGGTCAGGTAGTTCCTGCCTGTGGCGCTACCAATGCGGCCTGCGCCCAGTCAGACCTGACGGCGGCGTTGAATAACATTTTCAACCATCCAAACGTTGGTCCATTCATCAGCAAGCAGCTAATCCAGCATCTTGTTACCAGCAATCCCAGTCCGGCGTACGTCGAAAGGGTTGCGACTGTATTCAATAACGACTGTAGCGGTCTTTATCCGCAAGGCTGTGTGAATGCGCGCGGCAACTTGAAGATGGTGGTGACGGCTATCCTGCTCGATCCTGAAGCTCGGGGCGACGTGAAGACGGCTTCTAACTATGGAAAGTTACGCGAGCCGGCACAGTACATCGCCGGATTCTTGCGAGCCTTCAACGTCAAATCACAAGATAGAACCTCGACCAGTGATGGTGTGTTGGGAAGCAGGTCATCAATTGATTTTGCCGGAACCCTGGACCAGCCGATCTTTGGCCCGGCAACAGTATTCAGTTACTACCAGCCGAGCTATGAGGTTCCGGGTACAAAAATACTTGGCCCAGCATTCGGCATACTTTCAACGTCCACCACCCTGCGCCGAGCCAACGATATCAATACGCTGGTCTATACCGGAGTAAATCCGAATACAAATCCTATTGCCGCCAGTCCTGATAGACCACGTGGTACTTCAATCGATCTTGCTAACCTCGAGGCGTTAGCGGCGAACCCCGCCGATGTTGCGGATGCTCTGAACGCTTTGCTTTTACATGGGACGATGTCGACGCAGATGAGGAACTCGTTGATCACGGCGATGAATGATATCAACGACGCAACGTTGACAACTCGACACCAGAAGCGAGCGCGCGTCGCCGTCTATCTAACCGCCACCTCTTCGCAGTACGACATCCAGAGATAAAAATCATGCCAACATCAAGACGAGACTTTCTTCGAACAAGTGCCTGTGCCCTGGGCGGAATGGCCCTCGCTTCAACTGTCCAGAGCTTTAATGTGGTCCAGGCGTTGACTCCCCAAGCCGCTGCTGATTATCGCGCCCTGGTTTGTGTCTTTCTCAACGGTGGCAATGACGGAAATAACATGTTCACGTCCCTTGATCAATACACCGCTTATTCTAATGCGCGCAACGCAGCTGGGCTCGCAATTCCTCAAGCCAGCTTCTTGCCAGTTTCGCCGGTAAGTGGTGGATCGTATGGTTTTCATCCCAGCATGCCGGAAATGCAGAACCTGTTTAACCAGGGGAAGCTGGCCGTCCTTTGTAATACTGGACCACTCGTCGAACCCTTGACGCGAACTACTTATCAAAACGGCACGGCCAAGAAACCGCTACAGTTGTTTTCGCATTCAGACCAGGTTGGACTGTTTCAAACAGCGATTGCAAACACAGTCAGCCAAACTGGTTGGGGTGGACGGCTTGCAGATAAAACGTCGAGTCTGAACGGTGGAGCGAGTTTTCCCAACAACGTCTCGATTGCTGGTGTCAATCTGTTCTTAACCGGAGTTGACACTCGACAACTCGCGGTAGCAGATTCTGGTACGTCGCTCGCTAACGTTCTGATCTTGAATAACGCCCCGGGCGCGACAGCAGCCGAGTCGACGTCCAGACTAACGGCCTTTAACGACATGCGTTCGTTCGACAATCAATTCAAGTTGATCAAAGCGGCAAGCGACATCAGGGCAAGTTCCATCCAGACTGACAATGCGCTCAGTAATGTTAATCCAAATCTCACCACTGTGTTTCCGAACACAGGTCTGGGGCGCCAGTTGAAACAAGTAGCCTTATTGATCAAAGCATGTACAGATCCGACGGCCGGCATTAACATGAAACGTCAGGTCTTCTTCACTCAAATTGGTGGATTTGACACGCACTCGAATCAATTGACCGGACAGGGAAATCTGTTGACGCAGGTCAGCCAGGCAATCAGTGCCTTCTATTCAGCGACTGTAGAGTTGGGACTGCAAGATAAGGTCACGCTGTTCACGCTTTCGGATTTTAGCCGGACCTTGCAGCCGTCAGGCTCCGGTGCGGCGATCGTCGGGAGCGATCACGCGTGGGGAAACAACCACATGGTTGTTGGTGGTGCAGTGCTGGGCCATACGCTCTACGGCACTTATCCAAATCTTACGCCTGGTGGTCCGGATGATACCGATGGTGGATTATCGCCTCGTGGTCGCTGGATACCAACAACCTCAGTCGAGCAGTATGCGGCCACGCTGGCAACATGGTACGGACTTTCATCGGTAGACCTTCCAGCCGTCTTTCCGCTAATCGGGCGCTTCTCTTCAAGCAATCTTGGTTTCATGAGTGTTGCCTAACGATCGACTCTTTGCTCAAAGCTATTCCATCTCCTTCCAGTTAGGAACAAGGCCTTGAAGTTTGGGAGACTGCGCTTGTTTGTGTTACCGGCCGTGCTGGCTGGATTGATTGGTTTTGCACTTTCGAATAGTTCGACAGTGTCTCGAGTGCAGGCCTTTTCAGCGGGACCACCAGCAGGTTACACGGGTGCGCCTTCAGAAGAACCCGAGGCGTGCGCCGAGTGTCACGTTCCTCCGGATGCAGGTACTGGACATATCTCGATCACTGCGCCGCAAACCTACGTTCCGGGTCAGACCTATCAGATCACGGTTACTCATACTAACGCTGACACTTCAAGACTAAGATGGGGATTTGAACTTACGGCGCTCGATACTTCAGACGAGAAGGCGGGTGATTTGCAAAGTCTTAATGGAACCACTCAAGTCTTAAACAACGCTGGTCCAGGAAGCGCCCGCCAATATATTGAACACACTTCATCCGGAACGTTTATTGGACAGCAAGGCGGAGCGAGTTGGACCTTTAATTGGACCGCCCCGGCTACAGATGCTGGACCAATCACGTTCTACACCGCGGGCAATCAAGCAAATAATGACGGCAATACGTCAGGCGACTACATATACAAAACGTTTGTGGTCTCGGCACCCGCTTCGACTACACCCGATTTCGCCTTAAGTGTTAGTCCTTCATCACGCAACATTGTGCCTGGCGAGAGCGCCCAGTACACGCTCACAGTGACTCCGCTCGCCGGCTTCACTGGAATGGTCACGTTAGGAGCGAACAATCTTCCAGCAGGAGCGACGGCTGGTTTCAACCCTGTCTCGTTGAACATCAACGACGCGACTTCCAAGACTGCAGTAGTTACAGTGAACACCACCCTGGCCACGCCGGTAGGAAATCACAGCATCAATCTAACTGGCCAGTCTGGCTTACTAGGTAATACGACTCCCGTTGAATTAAAGGTTGTGAATCAGTCGAGTGTTGATTTGGCAATCACCAAAACGGCTTCACCAAATCCTGGACAAGTTGGGCTATCGCTCGCTTACAGGATAACAGCCACCAATAATGGCCCAGCCACCGCTACTAACGTTTCAGTCGTAGATAATCTTCCCGCTGGAATCACTTTTGCTTCTGCCGCTACCAGTCAGGGCGCTTGTAGCGGCACGAGCACCGTGACTTGTCAACTCGGAACGTTATCAAGTGGTAGCGGTGCGGTCATAACAATTGTCGTTACCCCCAACTCCCAAGGCCAAGTCGTCAACAATGCAACCATCACTGCAAGCGAAACAGATTTTGATTTGACCAACAACAACTCTTCCAGCACGACTCCCATTCAAGCGGCGGCGGCAACTCCCAGCATGTTTGATGCGAATCTAACTGTCAGCACGGTGGTCTCGGGTCTGAATCAACCGACATCCATGGCGTTTGTTGGTCCAAACGACTTTCTGATTCTCGAACGCGCAACGGGAAAAGTACAGAGAGTACTAAATGGAGTCTTGCAAGCTACCGCTCTCGATCTTGCAGTCAACAACGCTTCCGAGCGTGGTTTGTTGGGGATTGCGCTACATCAGCAGTTCGCTGAAAACGGATTCGTCTTTCTATATTGGACCGAAAGCAGCACCGGTGTTGATACTTCCAATATTGATGAGATTCCATTGTTGGGCAACCGAGTAGACCGTTATCACTGGAATGGTACAACTCTCGTCTTTGACAGGAACATCATCAAATTGCGTGCGCTTCAAGCTGACGCCGGTCAGTCAGCTCGCGGCAATCACAACGGCGGCATACTGCGCACAGGACCAGATGGAAAGTTGTACATCATCATTGGAGACAATGGTCGCCGCGGAGTTCTTCAAAATGTGACTAGCGGCGGAACAGTTCCCGATGATCAGTTTGGTGGTCCTGAACCAGATGACGCTCATCTTACCGGAGTTATTCTCAGACTGAATGACGATGGCTCGACACCGGCTGACAATCCGTTCGTTAACTCGACTACATCGTTGACGGGTGAAGCGGCGCAGAATATCAAGAAGGTGTTTGCCTACGGCATTCGAAATGGCTTTGGAATGGCCTTTGATCCTCTGAGTGGACAGCTCTGGAACCAGGAAAATGGTGACGATGCGTTCGACGAGATCAACCGAGTGATTCCCGGATTTGATGGCGGCTGGATTCAGGCGATGGGACCAATCAATCGCATAGACCAGTTCAAAGCGATCGAATCGACCTATGCAGCCGGCACTCTACAACAGTTGCGCTGGCCCCCGGCAAACATCGCAACCACTCCACAAGAAGCGCTCGCGCGCTTGTACATGATCCCGGGCGCTCAATATGTGGATCCGGAGTTCAGTTGGAAGTATGCGCTAGCACCTTCGCCCATAGGTTTCGTCCAGGGAAGAGGACTCGGCGCACAATTTGAAGGAGATCTGTTTGTGGGCGGGGCGAGAACCACGCTGCTGAACGGGTTTCTGTTTAGGTTTAAGCTGACAAGTGATCGACAACACTTCTCATTTTCCGATCCACTTCTCGCGGACAGAGTCGCGGACAACGTCGATAAGTTTGATCAGACAGAAAGTGAAAGCCTGCTGATTGGCCGAGACTTTGGAATTACGACTGACATCCAGACCGGGCCAAACGGAAATCTGTTTGTGGTGTCTCTCTCTAACGGCGCTGTCTTCGAAATCAAGTCCAAGCCAAGTCTCTTATTTGTTGCGACTCTAAACGGAGCGCAGGAAACGCCTGCCAATAATTCAACTGCTACCGGCAGCGCCACCTTGCTCTTAAGCCCAGACGAAAAGACGGCGAGAGTGTCTTTGAACTTTAGCGGACTTTCGAGTACGCAAACCGCCGCACATATTCATGGTCCAGCAGTGCCCGGTATCAGTGGGCCCGTGATCTTTCCATTGCCAAACGGACAGGTAGACGATTTCGAAATAGCGCTACTACCAAGCCAGGTAACGGACTTAAAGAACGGCCTTTGGTATGTAAATGTACACAGCAATAATTTTATGAACGGTGAGATTAGAGGACAACTACTCTCACCATCGTCAGCCAGTAGTTTGCAATTCGCCGCAACAAAATACGTGGTGAATGAAGGTGAACGAAATATCTCGGTAATAGTGACGCGAATCGGAAGCAGTGCCAGTCCGGCAACCGTCAACTTCGCCACGAGCGATTCAGCTGGTCCAATCTGCAGTTCGATTAACGGTCATGCTTCATCCCGTTGTGACTACGATGGCAAACTTGGTGTCTTGAGTTTTGCGGCGGGTGAGACGAGCAAGACTATTTCGATACCGATCATCGATGACGTTTACGCTGAAGGTGCCGAGACTTTCCAGATTACCTTAAGTAATCCGAATGGCGCGTCACTGGGTGCACCAGCAACGGCCACTTTAACGATCAATGACAACGATGAGACGACTGGCGTTAATCCCATCGACACGCCGTCGTTCTTCGTGAGACAGCACTATATCGACTTTCTAAATCGGGAACCGGATCAGGGTGGCCTGACTTTCTGGACCAACGAAATTACGGGCTGTGGTGTTGACCCGCAATGTATTGAAGTAAAGCGCATCAACGTCTCGGCGGCGTTCTTC
>DATIBX010000643.1:0-2471 GCA_035457105.1 Pyrinomonadaceae bacterium | reverse complement strand
CGCATGGCTTCTCTTGTTTGTTCGTCCATTTGGAACTGCTCTCCTCTTTGAGGCTTTATTTGACTTTCGGGGCTTGGCCTTTTTGCTTTGCTTCGTACTGTTCGATCAAGCCGGCCTTCGTTCGCAGCGCAGTCCGAAACTGTTCTAACTGCTGCATCAGTAAATCAATCTTCCTCAAGCTCTCACGCCGTGCGCGAAGAGTACCGAGAAAAAATTCGAGCTGGATACGACGCCGACAGTCAGCCATCGTTAACATACAATCGCCCCACTTATACTCTCCGCCTTGGCTTGATTCGACCTCAGTACGAATGTAGGACGTGTGTCCCGTCGAAACCGAAGCTAACAACACTCTTTTGCGATAACCAAATGTGGACATAGCGACCTCCTTCAGATCGCTAACTGTGGGCCGCCCCTTCTTTCTGCGGTTTTCGCATATGCACAAGCGCATATATCGGAACGTAGTATCTGAGTGTTCTTTCAGACTTGGTTGCGGATCATCAACAATATAGCGAGGGAAGAAATCCGTGTTTGTTTCTTCGTGAGATATTGAAAACGAATTAGCCCAAAGATTATGTCGGTACCACTCTGATTTGGATGTATGGTTTTGTGATCTATTTTATAACGCTATGGAAGAACCTCTCATCCGGGATATTCCCACAATAAAGAAAAACTTGGAGCTGGTGAGGGGCATGAAATCCCTCAAAGCGATCATGCCGCTACTGAAGCCTGTGTTACGACTGTTGGGCCTTAACGTAGAGGGAGTTTCAGATGCCCTATCTCAGGTGCCTGAGCTTGAGCGCATGGTGGAGGAATTGGCAGCGGTTCCCGATCGCTTCAACAACCTTTTCGCGGAACGCGGCTGGATAATCTATGACATGATGAATGTTGAAATCGCCAAGGCAGCCATTGCAAAAGCTGAGAGAGGAGATATTGACGGCGCCGAGGCCGACCTAGTGGATTACTATGACGCCGAAACGGTGGAGTGGAATCTACAGACGATGTACGGTGTCAGAGCCTTCCATCTCAGGATGTCACTAGCGCAAAAGGCCCTTACCGACTACCGCGAGGGGCGTTACCACGCCTGCGTTCCCGTCGTCCTCGCTCTATTGGATGGGATGGTTAGTGAGCTTCACGAAAAGCGCCGGGGCTTCTTCGCCGAGGAAGTGGACTTGCAGGCGTGGGATTCGATTGCTGCTCACAGCAAAGGTCTGAATGTCCTGGTAAGCATCTTCCAGAAGGGACGAAAGACGACTCGGATCGAACCTATCTTTCTCCCTTATCGCCACGGCATTATTCACGGCATGGACTTAGGCTATGACAACAAAGTTGTCGCCGCGAAAACGTGGGCGGCCCTGTTCGCGACTCGTGACTGGGCATTGAAGGCCGAACGCGGCATGCTGGAAGCACCTCCTGAACAACCGAAAAAGAGCTGGACAGAAATCTTTCGAGAGCACGGCGCACACATTCGTGAGAATGCCGCGGACCGGGCGCGGTTAGAGGCTTGGAAGCGCCGCGAAATTCGTATTGGCGAAGATGTACCCATTGCTGGTGAGCCTGACGCATTCACTGCGGACACTCCGGAGCGTAAGCTCGTCGAGTACTTAAACTACTGGCGTTTACGGAACTACGGCGGCATGGCGCAATGTCTGCCAGCCACCCAACGAAATCTAATTAGCAAGGCCGCCGGTCAAGTCAGGAGTGTTTATGGTTCAAGAAGTCTCGAGAGATTTGAATTGCACGAAATAGATGACCAGGCTGCTGCGGTTACCGAGATCAAGGTAAGGGTTTGGTTTCATAAGGGCGGTCAAGTTCTACACCTGGATCATACCTTCCGTTTGATAAACGAAGATACGCAGGGTAACCCCGTTACGCGAGGAAAGCCCAATAGCAGTTGGACCATCTACACGTGGGGTATTCCCTGAGGGTGGCGTGGAGCAAGGATATCAGGCGGAAAAACGATCGTTGAATGCAGCCGCCGCGTGCGCGCTGAAGTGAGGAAGCAAAACTACACAATGGAGTTTAATATAAATTGTACCAGTGCAGATTCGTTGTTTGAGAAAATCAAGACAACGATTTGTGAAAGAGCATCTGATCTGTGGCGTGTCGATCATGAAGACCACCTGCAACTTAAGATCGAAGGCGCAGCTCCACTTGTTAATTCGTGGTCCGATTCGTACTTTGAGCGGAAAGACGACCAGTTCGCCATAAACAGAAATCGACGGCTGGTTCTGATGTACGTCGATCTTGATCCATCATCCGATCCCGATAATGAAGTCATTGCACGATACATGTCAGAAATGATTAAGCTTCTCGTGTTATACCATCGGGACGATTTTACGATGATCAGAATTGAAGAAAGACCGACCGCATAAAGCGCATTGGAATGACAATGAATGAAACGGAAAAACCAGAAGCTGAAAAGAACCTTGACGAAACAACGCGGCTTCCACATATCAAATTCGTGGTCAACG
>DATIBX010000642.1:0-3045 GCA_035457105.1 Pyrinomonadaceae bacterium | reverse complement strand
CGGGCGCGATGTGATCTTCAGAGATGACCACTTTCAGGCCGTTGGGAAGTTTGTAGTAGACAACTGGAACGTTGAGCGGCTTCGCTTGCGTAAGCGAAAGGCACGAAATCAGCAGGAGAGTCAGTAACATAGATTTAACTGCTAGTCGTCGCATAATTAAGTCCTCACTTTAAAAGCGGAAATTGCTCGCAAGCTTCTCAGGCAGTGTAATGAGTCATCGTGGGAGCAATAACAAATTCGAAAAACAAGACTTGAGCTACGCAGATTTGGATGAGAGCTCACTTAAACACACAAAACCCGCCGCTCATCCGGAGATGGCGTTATTACGAGACACCGCTCGATAAGGTTTCCTGGTTTACTAATTACGATCAGTCTCGACAATGGCTCAAGAATACGATCCACAGCTCACGCCGAGTACACAGATTTCTTTCTGAGAAAGGAACCGCAGATAAGCGTTCCCAAAAGAAATCTCTGCGCTCGGCGTAATCCGTGGATAATCCTTTTTGGGGTCAAATAACCTGCGCGAGCCATAGGTCGTTAAAAAACGCTACAATGCGTCGCTCTGAAAATCGGTACTTGGTATTCTATTAATTGGTCATGAGTAAGGTAGCGAGAAAATTCGTGGTTCGAGGGGAAGTGCAAGGTGTTGGATACCGGTTCTTTGCGTTGAGGGCAGCCGCCCGGCATCAAGTCGTTGGCTACGTGCGCAACTGTCCTGACGGTAGCGTTGAAGCCCTCGTGGAAGGACCGCCCAACAGTGTCGAGGCCTTTAAGCATGATCTGGCGACTGGCCCACAATGGTCCGTCGTCACCCAGCTTGAAGAATTGAATATTGACCCAACGGGTCGTTACTCAAGTTTTAGAATTGAAAAATGATCGCTTGAACTTTGTACTTTGTGTTTTGTATTTTGTACTTTGTACTTCGTAGTTTGATGTTGGCCAGTTTAAATCGCTGATTCAAGGCTCAAAGTACAAAGTACAAAGTTCGAAAGAACGAGACCTCAAAAAAAGGACACTTCCTGATAAAGATGGATCATCTCAAAGATCTGATTCGCGAAGTGCCGGACTTTCCGAAGCCCGGCATCAACTTTTATGACATCACCACTCTCTTGAAGAACCCTGAGGGATTACGCGCCACTGTTGACGCCTTAGCCCACGAGTTTGATGGCGAAGAGATCGATTCCGTAATTGGGGTTGAAGCTCGTGGTTTTATTTTCGCCCCAGCGCTGGCTTACAACTTAAATGCCGGGTTTGTACCAGTTCGCAAACCCAGAAAGCTGCCCGCAGAGTGTGCGTCAATTTCATATGATCTTGAGTACGGCCAGGACACGTTAGAGATTCATCGTGACGCGGTTGGTGATGGCCATCGCGTGATCATAGCCGACGATCTACTCGCCACCGGTGGCACTGCTCGAGCGGTTGTTGATCTGGTGGAGCGATTGGGTGGCGTCGTGGTTGGTCTGGTCTTTGTGGTGGAACTTGAATTTTTACCTGGTCGTGAACGGCTCGCTGGCTATGATGTGAGATCGTTGATTAAGTATGCGTCGTGATGACGGCGTTTGGCCTTAGGCCTTAGGTCTTTGGTCTTGGGCTTTTGACCTTCGGTGTAAGAGACCAAAGACCAAAGTCCAAAGACCAAAGCTCAAAAGCCCTCAGTTCGCCTTCACCAGTCGCTCCTTAAGAACCTCGCGAAACAGATCGCATTGGGGACGACGCAATCCTCCGGCAATTGGTTCTACGTTGCCATCCTGGGCAAAGCGAATGAAAGTTTGAGAACCGTCGAACCGTGGCCAATTCGGAAGACCACTTGAATTCGGATTTCCTGTCTTAGCGAAATTGGTCCAGTAGGTCTCAATCAAATCTGCAAGCTTAAAATCAACCTGACTGAAGTTGCCAGAGATATTTCCACTCTTCGGGTAATAGCCAAACACATAGGGTAGATCGCCCGAATGTACTGCACCCTCTGACTCTTTCCCAGGGATCGCATGGGCGAGTTCGTATTGATAAGTGGGTTGATTCGCAGCCGTCTGCCATGCTGCTTGAGTCGACACAGGACAGCGAAAGATAAGATCACTGAACCATTGGTCGCCTGCTGATCCGTAAACAGGGTCCGACTTACCCTGACCATTTTCATTGAGCCCGTAAAGTGTTAACGCTTTCGCTGAAAAATTTCCCGTTACGCCCTCGATGAACTTACTCACCTGATCAAGTGGTGCGCCGTAACCAAACTCACGAGTGGTAGTTCCAATGATCATCGGAATAGGAGCTTGCTGGCCACTCGCAAAGACCTGGTCGGCCGAACGAGTCATGGCCCACCCGTCAATATTTGGTCCAATCAAGGGGAGTTGAGTTGGATCTTGAGGCGGAATGGATTTGAGCAGTTCAGTCACCGACGTTTGGCGCAGGTACGGTATAGTTTCTTTATCGACAGGTGCTTTAACCGCGGCTGCTAACTTTGCGCCGCCACTTTCAGATGCAGCCAATGGAGTCAGAGGCGGATTCACTGCTGACCCACTCTGCACAATTGCTTTATGAAAGAGACCTTTAGCGAGCGGTGACGTCATGAGCAGGCTCGTGTCCTGGGCTCCAGCAGATTGGCCGAACACGGTGACGTTCTTCGGATCGCCGCCAAACTTGGCAATGTTGTCTTGGATCCATTGCAATGCGGCAATCTGGTCCAGTAGACCATAGTTTCCGGAAGCGTGGTGCGGCGATTCTTTGGTCAATTCTGAATGTGAAAAGAAACCGAAGATTCCGAGCCGGTAATTGGCAGTAACGAGAATTACTCCGTGTTGGACCAACGTGCCATCTTTATAGAGCGAGCTTGAAGCCGTTCCGCCGGCGTTTGCTCCGCCATGTATCCAGAACATGACGGGGAGTGGAGTTGGTGATTTCCATACCGGCGAAATCACGTTTAGATACAAGCAGTCTTCTTTACTGGTTTCAGAGTCTCTTCGGTTCCAATCGCCGAGTATTGGCTGAGCGCACGGTGCTCCAAAACTTGTTGTCTCTTTTATATTGGTCCATGGTTGAACAGGCCTCGGT
>DATIBX010000641.1:0-20180 GCA_035457105.1 Pyrinomonadaceae bacterium | reverse complement strand
TGCATTGAATACCATGTTCACCAGTACTTCGCGCAGTTCAGAGTCGTCACCCATCACCATTGCTTGCGAGTGGATCTGCAGGTCTACTGTGATGTGGATGTTGGACGCTTCGGCGCAGTTCTTCCATCTAGGCCTGGTGATTTCGCTGGCATCGGTCAGGATGTGATCGATGGAGACGAGCTCGAAGTCATGATCACGACGTTGGCGAGCGAAGTCTTGAATTCGTTTGACGGTCTTCGCCCCATCTTCTGCGGTCTTGATGATGATTTCCAAGCCTCGTTTGATCTTGTCGGGATCGTCGGTGCGCAGAAGCAATTGAGCTCGGCCGAGAATTCCGGCAAGCGTATTGTTGAAGTCGTGTGCAACTCCTGAAGCGAGCTCGCCGAGAGCTGACAGCTTTTCCATCTGCGAGAACTGCTCTCTAATGCGGTCCTGCTCGGCAATATAGTGAGAGAGTTCCTTAACATGTTTTTCCGCTTGATCAGCCTGGGCTGCGGATGTTTCTACGTTTTTTAGATAGGTGCGATAAGTCAGGAAAACTATCGCGATGATCGGCAGCGTGATTACGAAAGCATAAAAGCCGACGAGTTGGACCAGCACAGCAATTACACCAGCAGCACAAGCCCCGGCGAAATAGGTGATGGAAGTCCAGAGGTAGTGTTTGCGCCAGGTTTGCCAAATTGGTTGGTTGGTTTTTAGCGCGGCTCCGACGCCGACGAGTCCTGAGTTCGTGGCGTAATGGACCAGGGCCATCGTGCCGACCGCTGCGAGAAAGCCACTCGAAGCAGGCCGCCGCGCGAGTGCAGTGACGTCGCCGAAGCCAAGCTCCATGATCTGACTGGTAAGGAAGAGCGATAAAGCTGCGCATCCCAAATTGAATAGTATCGTGGCCGCCTTACGACTGAATCTAAGGGAGGAAACCACCGCTTCGATCGCGCCTACCAGAATTGCAGCCGCGCCGCCGTAAAGGAGCAAGGCAAGAAAGACCAACGTGTCGGAAACTGAGATTTGAGAACTAAGTCGGGGAATGGGAACGCTGATGCGTGAGCTCAGCAGCAGCACAATTGACAGGAGGATGACGAAGCTGAAATCGAGACGGCCTATGTCGATTTGAACAATCGAGTAAAGGAACGCCCAGCTACCGATTCCTGCGATAACCCAGAGGAATGGCCCGAAGAGTGGGTTTCTTTTGGTGCCAAGGGTATTCGACATTTTGCTGTCTTGCACTCAAGGTGAGGGAAGGGCTGCCTTTCATCAAGACTGATCGGGGGACCATGAAAAATTCAATTTGATCGTTCACTCATCTTCAAGAAAATCGTTTTGTACGAAGCGCGAAACAGGAAGCCACATTTGCGATAGAAGGCCTTGGCTCGTAGGTTCTTCTCGTTGACGAGCAGGCAAACGGAACTCACTTCCTGTAATAGTTTTTTGGAGAGTTCGCATAGATAGCGAACGGAGTCACCATTCTGGCGTTTATCGTGGCGAGTCCAAACGCCTTCGAGATAGGCGACGTTAGATGTCTGCGAGATAACTTCAGCTTTGAAGACCAACGAACCGTTATCGACGACGACCCAGGTGCGACCTTGTTGTATTCGTCTCAAGCAACGCAGGCGAAATCCTTCTGGATCAGTCTTAAGTGGATTTACACCGCTTTCTTCAAACGCGAGCACGGCCTGGACCGGCATCACCAGCTCTACCTCTTCGAAAGTGGCCAGGCGCAGATTTTCAGCGCCGCCAGGAACAACCACAGGTGTAGATAATTCAAACAGCTGCTCGACGCATGAATGACGTTTTCCGTGGCCTTCTTCGGAATAGTTTGACCAGAATTCATCAATCCGATCCTGTTCACCCATGATCATGTGAATCGCACTGCAGTTTCGAGCGACCCGGGAAAGAGCTGAGAGCGCACGATCTGAAACGGACTCGAGGAGGGTGGCATGACCGATTAACGCGACTCCTTCTAAGTGTCCGTTCAAGTCTCGATAGCCATAAAAGACACCGCGGTTGAAGGGGCTCGTTAGGCCATTGTCACGAATCATGCTCATCATGGTGACGGTATGAATCGGACGTTCGGATAGAAAGTTAAGGACTTCAGTTTCCTGGCCGCGTCTGAGCCTGGTCACGTTTCCAACATCCACTGAGCCAATGCTCATTGATCGGTTATTAAGTTGTGTGCCGCTAGTTTCCAACATTGGTCGTCTCTTTTTTATGTGAGTAGTTAGAGCTAGAACTCCTTAGCTTATGAGCCGAGGTAATCCACGTCATCGTCCACGACGGGCTGCATTGAATCGGTCGCATCACCCGAGACCATCGCGTTTAAGGCTTGAATAACAGCGTCACCTATAAGTACGCCGTCTCCAATTAGCACGCCATCGCCGATCAGGACGCCATCGCCTATTAAAACTCCATCACCGATTAGGACGCCGTCGCCAATCAAAACGCCGGTAGCGCAGAAGACGGAACCGTCATTCATCGAAGAACCATTGCTGACGAGGATGTTGTCACCAATCAAAACACCATTTGAAAGCATCGTGCTGTCGCCGATCAAAACTCCGTCGCCGATCAATACGCCATCACCGATTAAGACACCGTCGCCAATAAGCACGCCATCACCCAGCAGTACGCCATATCCGTAGATCTTTTGATATTTGGTCATTAAGTCCAGGCCGGTGGCGTAGGTCTGTCCGAGGATGACTCCTTTGGACCATTGAAATGTTGAGGTGCCGTAGTCAGTAGTAATGCTGGTTTGTTGAGAAGGGAATGAACCGCTGAGCAAGCTGGCTCCCAGAGGAGTCAAACCGTTTAAGTCTGTGCGAACCAGCTTAGCGATTCTGACCGCACCGTCGACATTCAATTCGCCGGCGCCTTGTTCGAACATGTTGAAATTGGGTAACTGCTGGGCCGTGTACATCAGCAAGGCTTTAATGAGATTGGGGCTCAGAGAGGGGTTAGCTTCAAATAATAGTGCTGCGGTACCGGCTGCCAACGGTGCAGCCATTGAGGTACCACTGAGAGTCATTTGTTTACGCGTTACGTTTCCGCTGACACCGGCGTCCAACGACGGGTTCTGGGAAAGAATAAAATTGTCTGGTGCTTCCGCGAAGATCGTCTTGTTTCCCGGAGCCGTAAGTTCCGGTTTGATCAGGTTGTCGTAATGCTTGACTCCGAATTCGTTGGTCCAGAAACTTCTTGTTGGACCACGCGAACTGTAAGTGGCAATCGTGTCGTCACCGCGCATGTCGGTTCCGTGTGTGTCGACGGCGCCAACTGTCAAAGCCGACGCTTCATTGCCAGGCGAATGGATTTGTCCGTAAATCTTTTGACCACTCGAATTCTTCCCGTTGTTTCCAGCTGCGGTAACAACAAAAATTCCTCGGTCTACCAAACGGCGTACGGCGCGGCAGAGTGGATCGAATTGACTCGAGTTGATCGCCGGCATTCCTAAGCTGAGGTTTACCACCCGGACGTTGTAGTTACTCGCGTTTGCCATTAGCCAATCGAGTGCTGATAGAACTCCTGAGACGCTACCTACGCCCTGTGCGTTAAGGACTCTCAGGTTCAGAAGATTCGCGCGGGGTGCAATTCCGATGTACTCGCCACTCGATACGAGGCCGCTTCCGGCAGCAGCCGCCGCGACGTGTGTTCCGTGCCCGTAAGGATCGTCTGTGCGGCCTTCGCCAGTGAAGTCTTTGTTAACGAGTATTCTGGACACACCAGTTAAGGGATCTTTAAAAGCGGTGTGAGCCCCATAAATGCCTGAGTCCACAATTGCGATGCCGACGCCGTTACCGTCCAATGAGCCATCTGAACTCATTGGTCGAACGTTGTCTGCGCCGGTTGTATGCGCTATGTGTCCGCCTAAGGTCTTAACTTGAGAATCTACCGAAACGAATTCGACTTCTGAGAAGGTGGCTATCCAATCAACGATTGAAACAGGGAGTTCGAGCGCGTATGCATTGAAGCTTGAGAACTGACCTTTGACGCGTACACCGTTACTTCTTAAGAGTGCATTCAATTGGCCGCTGGGCGATGAGTTGAGTTGCAGGATCACGTTGACAGATTCGCCACGGTTCTTTCCGTGCATCTGTTGTCGCAGGTCGGCGCCTACCTTGTTATGGTGTCGCGCTCCTTTAATATTTTTGCCATTCTTACCTGCCGCACTGGCTGCGCTGGTTAAGAGAAAGCTGCCTGGCACAATCGCAGCAAGCGAAAATGCGGTTAGCACGCTTAGTGTGAGGAAGCGTCGAGGTTTGTTTGTCGGTTTCACGTCCAAAAGTCTCCGTAACTCAACCAAAAATTTTTCCCCAGACCTCGGGGGTTGGGCGCTCTGCTTTCTGCAGCGTTTGTGCCAAACTGTCGACGACACGCTAGAGCCTTGTTTCGCAATGAGTTAGAGGTGAACTAAGATTTAAGTCGGTCTCGTGGGGGCTGACCGATCCTTGCAGATTGACTGATCGTAGGAATCAGTTTGAGAGAGATTTACTGTGACACTACCAGCCGAGATTGAGAGTTACCGTGACCGCCTTTGGCGACGGGATCCGGAACTACGGGTCGAAAATGTTTACTCAGCCGAACATTTCATCGAGGAAGTCGGTTTTTGTGAGGCGCTCACGGATTCACGCCGTCCTGGTCCAAGCCTTTACATTGCAGTTTGTGGTCGCCGGGATGCTCACCTGCCGCGAAATGTCCAGAAAGATCCTGAAACTAGTTTGGCTTGGACAATTAAGGACGAACTAATGCGACGGGGCCGCCATTTCTACGGCAAGCTGTTAAAAGGTCGCGCGACGTTTGTATCGCCTCGCCTGCTCCCATTTTTTAACAGTTTGTTGGGCGTACCGGCGGCTCGTGAGAAGTCGCAATTGACGACTGACGCCCGCCTGGTGCTTAAAACCCTGAGGGCTGAGTGGGAGTTGGCTACCAGGGACTTGAGAGAGGAAAGCGGAATCGGCGATCGCTCCCGTTTTAACAAAGCCCTGGATGAACTGCAGAAAACACTCAAGGTGATTCCTAGTGATGTCACCTATCAGCCTACCTTTAGTTACATCTGGACCATCACCGAGTCGCGCTTTCCCGATCAATTGAAAGAACGAGTGGAGCGTGAACTGGCAGTAAAAGAAATAGCGCGCGCTTATCTGACTGGGGCCGGAATGACGGTCAGAGGAGAGTTGGCGAGAGTGACTGGTCTAAGTTCGCCGGAAGCGGGACTGGGTAATTGGGCTCTGGTGGATGACGGCTTTGCGCGCCGACTGGGACCAGGCATTTATCGCCTGGCAGAGTTGTGAACGTGTTTAATGGCCACCGGCTTTGACTGGAGAGTCATTAAGCTGGGTATTGGCTTCCACCAGGGCTTCTTGCTCCAACCTTGCAATTTCGAGAACGAGTGGCAGTTGGTCCTGCGCTGATCCCAGGCGCTGCATCATCACGTCTGTTTCCGCCACGCTGAGCTTTCGACTGGCCGTCGCTTCGATTTCCTGCAGTCGCGCTTTGGCTCGGGTGAGGTGTTCACTTGCTTTTTGTCGCACCTCGGCAAGGCGCTCACGATCTGCCAAGAGTTCTTTTTGGAGCGATTCAGTATCGGGAGTGGCAAGGGATCTCGCTCGATTGAGTCTTCGTTCCACCTTCAACATTTCTGTCCTGGACCTCGAAATAATCCTGGATGCCGTGAGTCGGCTCGCGAGAGTTTCCAGGTAAGCATCTGCCAGCAGTGGGTTAGTTCGCTCGATTTCTGCTAAAGATGCACGTTCCGCCGAAGTAAGTTCTGAACGAAACCAGACAACCTCATTAGCTGTGATTCCATCGGAAGCTAAACGGTCTCTTAATCTCGCGAGCCATTTTCGTCGATAGAACATAAAAATAACCGCGATCAACAAACCGATCGCAAAACCAAATGCCAGTGAAGTTCCACCTAAAAGGAGAAATACTGCGGCGGAATCCGTTGCGGTAGCAGTCAGAAATAGGAGCAGGAAGACGAGCGGAGCCGGTAGCGTTGTAGCCAATACAACCAGCCAGGGCGCAATCTTAAGCATGCGATTTACGGCTACGTCTCGGTTTGAGACTTTTCCAATTGCTTCACTCACTATTTTCAAGCTCCACGGAAATCTTAGCCTATGAAAGTGCAAGCCGCCAGTAAGGCAGCAATCAGATAAGCATTTCAAAGACTGGCCTGTATAATGTGATCGATAGACTGAAGCGAGAAATCAAATGAGAAATCCTCGAAGGCACCCGATCGTCTTTACCTTTGCATTACTGGCCCTTTTCGCCGGTTATACTCCCGCTACCGCGGGACAATCTGTGGCTGGTGCGGCTGGCACAAACGGAACTCCCGGTAAGCCAGTTGTCATTCCGCTTACCATTAATGTCAAAGAAGCTGAACACGAAGCCGAATTGCAGAACATTGATCTGACGGTTAGTGAAGATGGAGATCCGCAGACGATCCTGTCAATTAGAGGAATGGGCACTAACTCGCCCATAACACTGGCATTGCTGATTCAGGAGGATCTGGTCCCATCCGTAGCCAATGAGACAAAGGCACTTCAGGAATTTATCAGGCGCTTGCCTCGCGGTTCGCGGGTGATGATAGGTTATCTCAGGACTGGTAGCTTACAAGTAAAACAAAAGTTCACTACAGATCTCGAGAAAGCAGCCAGCAGTTTGAGACCTCCTGCCGGATTCGCGAGCGTTGGACCATACAATCCTTATGTCGAAGTGATAGAAGGCCTGAAACGATTCGACGCGCAGCCGCTGGGTCGACGGGCGATTTTGCTGATTTCCGACGGCCTGGACATATCGCGAGGCGTCGACTCGTCAGCTCCTACTCAGAGTCTTGATTTACAGCGCGCGATTACCCAGGCACAGCGACGGAGTGTCGCGATCTACGGATTCTACGCACCAACCTTAGCCGCCGAAGGAAGTATCCTCCTTACCGGTAACGCACAGAGTTCTTTACTGAAGCTGTCTACCGAGACTGGTGGTCACGCATTTTTTCAGGGTACGGGAGTTCCAGTTAGTTTTGATCCGTTTATTCGTGAACTGGACACAGCTCTTAATCGGCAGGCAGCACTGACCTTTCTGTCGACGCACCTCAAAAAAGGATTTCATCGAATTGAAGTAAAGTCGTCCACGCCTGGCGTAAAAGTGGCCTATCCGTATGGGTATGTACGGTGAGTTACTGAACCGTGGCGGGTAGTAGTGAGCCCCGATGGTCACTGGCGATGGCCATGCCATCCGCAATCTGTCCGATCATGCCGTGAAAATGAATATCTGAGCCACTCAGGACCAAGAGTACATCTCCCGCGTGAAACCGCGGATCCTCCATCTTAAAGCGAATGACGGTGGCCTGACCGTTTTCCTGTTCAAGTGGTTCGAAGACAAAATCATCAGCATTTGCAACGTAGGTTTGTGAATTATTGGCAACTCTCTGTTCGTCAGGCATAACTGTTTGGAAAACCTCAGCTCTAAATGGATTGGTTTGAAAATCAGGTAGGGCGGCTCGTCGAGCCGAACCAACAATCTTTTGATCTAACAATCAAGATTGAACCTGCTTTACCCCGCGCCACACGTTAACAGTACGCGTTATCGTTAGCAACTCTTGCTGCCGGTTTGAGAGCCCAACAGGTTCGATTGGGCCAGCAGTTGAGTTGTTCGTTTGGTGCGCCCGAGCAAGGCCAAAAAACAAACATGAACGCAGCCCCGGAGCACTGAGGGTGCGTTCATGTTTTCGTGCTAATCACTCTAAATCACCGACGGTAAAGCGGTTCAAACCCAATCGGTTACTTAGCGAAAGAAGATTATTCAGCGATCGACGATGATTTCCTGAACCGTCGACGAACCATTCCTGCTGCACCAACCAAACCTGTGCCAAGTAAGAACATGCTGGCCGGCTCGGGTACTGTTTGCACAATGTCACTTCCGCCTAAGCGAACCTGTCTGACATCTTGAAAAACAGCGCCATCAATGGCGGTTAAACTAATCGATGTAATTAGCTGTCCATTGATAGCTGTTACTGTGAAGAAGTTCTGGCCATTGGCATCGACTACGAACTCGTCCTCAAAGAAACCGCCGGAGATATTGACACCTTCTACGTGAATCAATACGGATCCGTCTGTGCCGGCATTGATATTGAATACAGCGCGCGTAAAAGTCTCATTGTTGGCTAAACCGAAAGTGAGTTGCGTCAGGTCAGTGTTGCCGGTTCCTCCACTGACTGTTGCTTGACCCGAGGGGTTAGCAACCAACAACCCGCTTCCGCTGGAGGAGGTAAAGTTAACCAATAAATTGGTTTGGCCGACATGGCCGGTGACGTTAAGGACGTTACTTGCAGAGGTCAACAAGACGTTGTCTGTGCCCTGGTTGTTGACGCCGGTTACGACCACGATGTCGGCTTTGGCGGTTCCAGAAGCGATTGTGACAATCCCTACGATCGCCGTCAGGAATAACCACTTCTTAATATGTGAGTTCATCTAACTGGCTCCTTGTGTTCGATTCTGTCGTGATTCCGCTCCCGCAAGCTGGGCATGTAATCTCCAGATCAAAGATTTACTTCGGAAGCCGGATAAATTTGAGATCCGGCAGAAAATGCGCACCTCAACGTTCAGCTCAGAACCTCTCCACTGTGTCGAGATAGCATGTTTAAAATGGACCGTCCCTCGCCGGAACTCATATTTGCCTGGTCCGGCTTGTAATACTTTTCATCGAGGGATCTTCAGCTCGAGATGCAGAGTTCACCTATGGGAGAGACATGCTGCAATAGTTTCGGCTGTTCCGTAATTCTCTAATATGACGAACACTGCGAAATCTCCAGACTCTGCAATATTTGACAGTGTCTAAATGCTCGGTTACTGAAGAGAAAAGACGAATCGCTAACAAATCCCAGGGCGTGCGGTGGTTCGAGCGCGGCTTCCCGAGCTTTTAGCCACGGTTTTAGACCAAGAGTTCTTTCATACAGCAAGGGCAGGGAAGTTCAAGAAAAATCCAAGCCAGATTGAAGTTGAGCGGAGCGTATTAAGACTTCAGAAAATAAGTTTATTGAGATTTAAGAGGATATATGGTAAATCTGGCTGAGTAAGAGATGGCCGAAGATAATTTCATCGGCGTTGATTCGTCTCGTCACTCACATCCATTATCTCTGCGCAAGGTCTACCAACAATGGCTGCGGCGTCATTCTGCGTCTGATAAACACTTTGTTAAGGATTGTTTCCGATTGGGATGTCAAAGAATCATTGACCTCCGTTCGAAATGAAATGCGTTGAATTGAGAGGAGCCTATGACCTTACCGGAACCTGTAATCAGTTATCTCAACGAGAATGCGGAGAGGCAGGGGATTGCTGCGCCCCAGGTTAATAACGACCTCTTCAAGCTGGGCGTCCTCGATAGCTTTTCGCTGGTGGATTTCGTTTCGATCCTCGAAAGCCAGTTCAGCATGCAAATAGGTGACTCCGATGTCAATCCTGAGAACTTCCGTTCAATCGAGGCTATTGAACGGTACGTTGACTCGCGCAGAAAGCAGGACAAGTGAAGGCTTTCATCATCGGTTCAGGCATGTACGTTCCCGATCGCATCGTTACGAACGAAGAGATCTCCGAAATGCTTTCCATCGAGCCGGAACGGATCTTCAAGTCGTCAGGCATTCGTCGTCGCCGCTGGGCAGCAGCCGGAACGCCCACCAGCAATCTGGCCGCATTCGCCCTGCAAGAAGCCATCTCTGTGGCCAGCATCACAGCTGACAAAATTGACTATCTATTAATGGGAACAATGACGCCCGATCGATTCATTCCTGGGAGTGCGCCGCAGGTGCAAAGAACCCTGGAACTCAGTCGCATTCCCTGTTTGGATATTCGAGCAGCTTGCTGCAACGCACTTTACGGTTTGCAAGTCGCAAAATCCTTGGTGACTTCAGGCGCAGCGCGAATAGCTGCGCTTTGTCTGGCTGAGGTTCAATCGGCATGGCTAGACTTTTCACCTGAAGCTGGCCCTACTTCAATGCTGTTTGGAGATGGAGCGTCTGCGCTGATTGTCTCTGGAGAGAAACGAGACGACTCTCTGGAGATCATCGATATAATGATTGCTACCGATGGAGCGTATGTGGACGACCTGGGAATTCGTAGTCCCGGCACCGAGTTCGGCTCCTGTTCTTCGTCCAGCGCATCAGCGAACGATGACAAGCCCCGGATGAATGGCCAGACAGTAATTCGTCATGCCGGACGTAACATGGTCGAAGCCTGTAACGGTCTTCTGGCGCGCAACAGTCTGACCATTGAGAATATACGCTGGTTAGTTCCGCATCAGGCAAACGCGAACTTGCTGAGACAGATCGCCCGAGATTTAAACCTGCCAACTGATGGTGATCGAGTTGTTTCAGTAATCGAAGAATACGCAAACACCTCTTCAGCTTCGATGGGCATAGCGCTCGATATGCTTAGACGATCCCGACGCATCATGCCGGGCGACTACCTTTTGCTTCCGGCTTTTGGCGCAGGTTTCACCTGGGGCGCTGCACTCTGCCGAGCATGACGTAGTCTTCCTTCTAACCCCAAGACTTAACTTTCATGTCCTTCACCTCTCTACAATTTCTCTTTTTTTTTCCTCTTGTCACCGGACTGTATTTTAGTATTCCGCAACAATACAGGTGGTTGTTACTACTCTCCGCGAGTTGCTACTTCTACATGGTGTTTATTCCGGCCTATATCTTCATTTTGGCCTTCACCATAGTTATCGATTTTGTTGCTGGGATTCTTATCGAAGGTTCTCAGGGCAAGCGTCGAAAGTGGCTGCTGGTTATTAGTTTGGTTTCCAACATCGGCGTCCTATTCGTTTTCAAGTACTTCAATTTCTTCAGTGATAATTTAAATCAGCTGGCCCGCGCGATTCACTGGAACTATGCGTCTGAGGGGTTGAGTATTCTGCTTCCGATTGGACTCTCTTTTCACACCTTCCAGGCGATGAGTTACACGATTGAAGTCTATCGTGGTAACACAAAAGCTGAGCGACATTTTGGTTACTACGCGCTATACGTAATGTTCTATCCACAACTTGTCGCCGGGCCGATTGAACGGCCTCAAAACCTACTGCCACAGTTCTATGAGAAGCACGTTTTTGATTACCAGCGCGTGACGGATGGGTTGAAGTTGATGGCCTGGGGGTTTTTTAAGAAGATTGTAATCGCCGACCGGGTCGCTGTTGCCGTGAATATGGTTTACCTGGCACCCCAGAAGTACACGGGAATTCCGCTGATCGTTGCCACCTACTTTTTCGCCTTCCAAATTTACTGCGATTTTTCAGGTTACACAGACATAGCCAGAGGGGCGGCTCGGGTTATGGGATTCGAGTTGATGAAGAATTTTGACCGGCCTTACTCCTCGACTTCGGTTGCAGAATTCTGGTCTCGGTGGCACATCTCTCTCTCAACATGGTTCAAAGACTATTTATTCACGCCTTTGGCACGCTGGCATAATGCGAGGCGTCCGGCGACGGCGGGATTACCCGCAAGGAGAATCGCTGGTCATTGGGTTCGATACTTCGATATCTACCTTGTTTTCCTGATCAGCGGACTATGGCATGGAGCCAACTGGACTTTTCTCATCTGGGGAGCGCTACACGGGACTTATCTTGTCGTAGCGCTCTTAACTAAGGGTCTCCGAACAAAATTTATCAAGGCGATCGGTCTCAACCGCTTTCCCAGCGTCTTACGGTGGTCCAGGGTGTTTGTTGTCTTTAATTTCGTGAGTTTTGCCTGGATCTTCTTCAGGGCTCGGAATCTTTCGGATGCCTACTATGTAGCGACCCATCTCTTCGCGGGCATCAATCTCTCTCAAGCATTCGGTCCTTTACTGGAAACGCAGCTCGGGACCCTCAGAACTGACTTGTTTATTGCAGTACTTCTGATAATGATTTTGGAGTCAGTGCAGTACGTGGTTGACATTGGCGGGGGCGCTAGCAGCATTAACCGCAGGCCGGCGTGGACCAGATGGGCTGCGTACTACACTGTGATCGCCGCGATCCTATTTCTTGGCGAGTACCAAACGCAGCAATTTATCTATTTTCAATTCTAACCCTCAAAAAACGTGAAAACACTCTTCCTAAAAAGCGTTCTCATGTTGGTCCCGCTCTTCTCGTTACTTGGGCTGGTGGAACTAAGGCTGCGGTACGTTCCCAACGAGTACAGTTCCAACAAAGCAAGACTCGAGGCTAAGGCTGGGGAAATTGAGATTCTGGTAACAGGCACCTCCCACGCGCAAAACGGAGTCGCACCAGAGTTCCTGGCCCTTCCTACGTTCAATCTAGGCTATGGCTCGCAAAGCCTGCACTACGACACGCAACTCGTCTCGAAGTATGTAGATTCGATGCCGAATTTGAAACTGGTTATCTTCGGGCTGTCCTACCATTCTCTGGAATATCGTCTGGTGAACAGTGTCGAACGCTGGCGAGGCGGTTTTTATCATCTGGTTTATGGCATTCCCGGCGAAGATAGCCAGGAGGAGTTTAAGCTCACCAATTACAGCTACATTGCGCTCTATACTCCGAAGGAAGCAGTCCGACTCGCGTCTGGAGGAATTCTAGGTGCGGCCGAAGAAGAAGCTAGACGCATTCAGACGCCAACCGTCGTAACTCATGGCGAGGTCAGCGAGGCTTTCGGAAAAGTAAGGATTACCAGCCACGAAAAGCAGATGCGTCCAGTCGACCTGCCCGCCAACGTTGCCGCGTTAGAACGCACCTGTGCAATGCTCAAACAGAGAAATGTCTCGGTAGTTTTCATAACGGTTCCGACCCATCATACCTACTACGATCACATTAATCCGCAGTCGTATCAAAGAATGCAAGACACGATCAAACAGATGACCGGGAAGTTCGGAGTACCATACTTCAACTATTTACGCGACGAGCGATTCGCCACGGAAGATTTCATCAACAGCGACCATCTCAATAGTCGTGGAGCTGAGAAATTCAGCCGGATACTCAACGAAGATGTTGTCAAGAGATACGTCTTGAGATGAAGTCAAGCATGATTGGCAGTGGGCTGAGAGGTTAGGTTGAGGTCAAGTCCGCTGTGGATCGGAATGTTCGTGACTTTATTTGAGAGTTGATGGGGCGGCTAGTGGGGCTCGAACCCACGACCTCTTGATCCACAATCAAGCGTTCTAACCGACTGAACTATAGCCGCCGTAAATAAATGTGGTTTTGATTGCCCCCGGCAGGACTCGAACCTGCGGCCCTCTGCTTAGCTTCCAGCATCAAGTTTCCCTGACCGCCCGAATCATTTTCGGGGTTGCTGGCTGGACTATATCTTGGACATCGCAGTCCCGACCCGTATAGTCTCTGAGGAGCCCATTCGCATAACTGCTGCGACCGGTTTCCTGCGGATTACCCAATCCTCAAGGATTTTTACTTGTCTTAGACAAAGACAAGTACCCGAGGCTCTCAGGGCGTTCCCGCATATGGGGTCGTCCACTCAATGGGTTCAAAAATCAACTTCCCCATTAAGGCTCCAACAAGGCAGATGCTCTATCCGCTGAGCTACAGGGGCATTAATAATGGCGTCCGGATGTTAGCACGTTGCTAACTGTTTTGGTCAACTTCGGATGCGCCGTAAAAATCGAAACTGTGCAAGAAAAAGAGATCGCCCACCGAGGGCGATCTCTTGAAAGCATAAAATCAAGTCGATCTACGCTGCCCTCGGGTGCTCCGTAGTTTCAGCGAATACTCTACGACCGTTAAGCGCGTCGTCGATGATTTCACGCACGGCCGACGTTTCCGGATTGACGTCCATTCGGTCGCACGCTTTCAAGTGTCTCACAATTCCCTCAGTCGCTATTTCCAGCGCGATGCCGTTAAGCTTCGAATAACGACGAGCCTGAATATGATCGATCCTGAGAAGCCGCTCATTTAACGGCAGGTGTGTATCAAAAGTCACGATTGCGTCTACTCCTCCAATATTAGATTTACCGGTCCACGTTTATAACCATTAAGATGCTTCAAAAGTCAGCTTAGATGCAGTATTCAGCCACAATCAATACCTGGTTTCGGGGGTAACAGAACCCCAAAAACATAGATTGGCCGTGGTAATGCCGCAATGGGTGTTCAGCGAAACGTCGGATTATACGGGACTAAAACAAAAACGTCTAGAACTTTTTATAGGGGCAAAAAGTGGGGGGGAAAGGGGAATAGTTGATAGGAAGTTTGACCCGGGATGAAGCGAAATTACAAAGCGCCGCCGGGTCGGCGCACTCCAAAGCGAGGCGCCGCCAAACTTCCCGGTTAAGGGGATTGAGGCGGCGCCAATTGTTGGAAAATAGAAGTGCCGGGTTCTTACTTTTTTGGTAGCACTGTGTCTTTCATGCCTTTGCCGACTCGGAATTTCAGAGTGGTCTTGGCGGGGATTTGAATTGTTTCGCCGGTCGCCGGGTTCCGACCTTCACGAGCTTTTCTTTCAGATTTAACAAGCTTTCCGAATCCAGGGAGAACAAATTCTCCGTTTGACTTCACTTCGCGCGCCGCGAGAGTGGAGAGCTCTTCGAAAAACTCTTTAATCTGCGCCCGTTTCATTCCGGTTGATTCGGCGAAGTGATTGATCACTTCCGATTGCGTCATGCGCTTCTTGCCTGCTGCGGCTTTGGTCGCCATAGTCTGGTGTAACACCTCCAACGAGAACTTAGAATTGAAAAGCAAACCGGACACTCATATATCACACTCAAGCGGCATTGTCTCCAATAAAAGCCCATTTCAGCAGGGTTTTTTAAGGAAAAACCGAAGAAAATCGAGTCCAGACCCGAAGGACCACCCGAAATCATGTCTACGAAACTCAATAGTCCACTTTTCGGGTCAGACTGACTGACCTCTTTGTTTACAGTTGGAGTGTGTTTGAATTGGGAAGTAGATGGTCGGGGCGAGAGGATTCGAACCTCCGACCTCTCGGTCCCAAACCGAGCGCACTACCAGGCTGTGCTACGCCCCGAAGGTCGAGGATTGTAAGAGCGTACCTACTATTGGTCAAGTTAGACTTGTTTTTCTCTGCAGTTTACACCGAAGGTGTTGGCCAGTTTCAGCCCAGGGTTGTGCTTTGGAAACCCTGGGAGGAAGAGACTTGGAACTGTTAGCGCGGCTGCGTTGGTTATTACTTCGTGTAACTTCGTGGATCGTTCTTTTGTTGGAGTAATGGCCGATCCGCGACTCACACGAAATAACACACGAAGCTACGCGGAAATGGCAGAGATGAATGCTCCGGCTTTGCGGAGGGCTCGGGCGCGGTGGCTGATCTCGTTTTTGATGCCGTCTTCCAACTCCGCAAAGGTCTTATCAAATCCGTTGGGTACAAAGAGCGGATCATAACCAAAACCTCCCGTTCCACGAGGTTCAAACAATATTCGGCCGCAGCAAATGCCGTGGGCAAGACGCAACACTTTTCCATCCGGTGAAGCCACCGCAGCCGCGCAAATAAAACGGGCTTTCCGATCTTCGACTCCTTCCATCTCCGCTAACAGTCGTCGCCGTCGATCTTCATCCGAAGCACCTGCGCCTGCATATCTTGCAGAGTAAACTCCCGGCGCACGACCGAGGTGCTCCACTTCCAATCCGGAATCGTCTGCTATGGTCCAAAGCCCTGATCGAACAGAATAGAAGATTGCCTTTGCTCGAGCATTCCCCGCGTATGTAGGTTCGTTTTCTTCCGCCACGCCTATCGCAGGAAAATCATTCAATGACGACAAGTCGGTCTCGAGATCTCTAAGAATCTCGGCGATCTCAATTATCTTTCCCCGGTTATGAGTGCCAATCAAAATTCGACTCATTGTTTTGAATCGTTCGTTGCGCGCGAGGTGCTCGACTGTAGTAAGGACATCAACGTGCTGAATTGGCCGAAACTCGATTCTGTTTTTCGCTCAATTCCGTTTTCGTTCAGACTTGTTTCCGTAGTCGCAAAGGCAAATGGTTTTAGCTTTTCTCGCAGGGATTGCTCCTGATTTGGCGTCAAAGATTGCTGTTTGAGCATCACTAGAGTTGTCAAAAAAGTATTTAGTCTTACTTCGTCATCGGCGTAACTAAAAATGGGCGCGATGTTGTCAAAGTCAGCCGGTTTTAGTGGCGACTTGTTCTGAGACGATATAACAGTATTTGAATGTAAGGCACTCAAACACTCTTTCACTCCATCAGTCTTGCCAACAATAACGTACTGGTCATTCAAGACCGCAGTGAACTCTTTTTCCGCCGAGGGCTCGCTGTTGAGCCCTTCGATTATCTGACCAGAGGTTGCTTTGAACGCCTGGTCCATCAATTTGCGGAATGACTCTTTATTCTTTAGCCGCGCGACCAGGACCGAGCTTTCTGTTTTGTCTGAAGGTCTGAAAGTAAGGAGAGGCGGTTCCAGAGTCTCGAGCACCTCCCCAGGTTGAGTTATCCCGTAACTCATCAGACCAGACTTGAGAATTGTTCCAAACAATACAGCCGGTAGCGCACCAACTTTCGCCGCCACAGCGTTATTGAGTGCGGTCCATGCCGCGGATGGTTGTCGCGCACGATAGATAGTTAGCGATTGAATCGAACTGGGAACGAGACTAAACAGTTGTTCGTCAAAAGATCCCGGATCGAACGCTGGTTGCAGCTTCGCAACAACCGATGGGTCACACGAGATTTGAAATCTGTCCTCGATGTGACCTGCTGCTGGCGTGGCAGTCCAGGCTATGCCACGAAGGATGGCGTTTGCGCTCGACGCCAGAACGCTCTCCAGTTTCGCATCACCGGGATCCTTTCCCATCAGCAATGGGGCAGCCCAGGAAAAGAGTTTTGCCGAGTTTGCCTGGGAGATATAGCCGAAGCCGACGGAGTTGGCCTTCGCCATACTGGAACGAACTCGAAGTAGTTCAGTGTCGGTTCGCAGGCTTGGTCTGACACCTTTTCGAACTTCAAGAACTTTCTGTACGGCGTCGTTGCTGTTTCCAATTATGACTACCGTACCGTCAATTGCGCCTACGATTTTTCGATCCTGCGAAGAAGCGCATTCAATAGTTCCTGAATTGGTTTGGTTGCACCTCGTGTCGCCATACGCGAGTGCCGCCAGCCGTTGCAGCGCGCTTGTTACAGTCGCGTTAGTCCGCCAGCTCGACGTGTGTGTTTCGACGACTAGAGCCACATCGGGTTTAACCCGCAGCGTGTTGTTTTCCTCAATTGTGTTCCAACGAACCACGACCAAAGCTACTTGAGCTCGTGACAGAATTACGGCATCTGTTGGGCCAATGCCCGCCTTCGTCATGAAGGTCAAAACTTTATTCGATCCTCCAGTAGAATAACCGGTCATGGAAGCCGTCGCCCTCCAGGCATCAGACTGTTCTATGGCGTTGACGAGGTCAGTGACGCTGTTGAATTCCAGGTAAACGATCGAATCAGCAGGGACATAGTCAGCCATGTCGACTTTGGACGGCATAGCCCACCATATCCAGCCAGCGGCAATTAAGATTAAGAGTAGGGACGTGGCAATTAGTGGCCGGGCGATGCTCATTTGGCGCGCATGCTAGCTTTATAAGAAGAGGTGAAGCAAGTGCACACAAATCGAAGAAAGCTTCGGCCGGATGGATTTGGAATTGAAGCCCTTGTGGCGCTGTGTTACTTTTTACCCCATTCCCAACACAGCTCGCCGAGTTTAGGAAAGCAGCTTTGAATACAGCCCATGACCTATCGTGAATTGTCTGCGCAAGCGTTGGCCGAGCGTGATTACGACGCATTTCTAAGCGAGCTGGAGCAATCGCTTACCAATGGACATCGTGATCCAAATGAAGTCGTCCGCGACACACTTAGCGAGATCTATTTCGGCCGGTCCTATCAAGACCTGAGTGACCTTGGCCTTCCGACACGAGCGGTACTGCATAACTTTGATCCACGAAACGTCACCACCGAACCTGAGCACTACACGGACATCGATGTAAAGCTCTACAACGAGCGCAAACCGTTTATCTGGCTGTGGCAAATGTTCGATAGGTCTCCGATGGGTCAGAATGCCTTAATCGGGCATAAACTTCGCCGGATACTTGCGCCTTTGATCTTTCGCAGTGTTGGAGAGAATTTCAAATGCTGGCACTTTGTGGAGTGGTCCTTTGGCTACAACCTCTCCTTCGGTAACAACGTCGTGATCCATCGCTACGTATTGCTGGATGATCGAGGCGGGATCGAAATCGGGGACAACGTATCGATCTCGGACTACGCAAATATCTATTCTCACACTCACGACATTTATGACATCCACAAAGTGTTTACCCCGCAAACCAGAATTGGGAACGGCGTACGACTCACCTACCACTCGACGGTTCTGGCAGGCAGTCAGATCGGCGACAACGCGATGGTGGGCACCGGCGCCGTGGTGACTCGCGACGTTGAATCTCGACACATCGTGGTGGGAATTCCGGCAAAATCCGTCAAGGTGAAATAACGATTTTTGCTAGCGAATTCGCAGGTTAAAAAATGGAATTGTTTCGCCTCAGTTCCAGAAACCTTGCACAAAACGCTCATTAATCACCTGTTACTGCTGCAAGCATTATAGTTAAACGCGTTAAAATAGCGGTTGACATTGTTAGTCCCCGTAATGTACTCTCACACAAGTGGATGGCACGTGTGTCGTTCACAGGGTGGCCCACCTCGATGATCGACAGCGGTAAATCCCGCTAAGATTTTGGCGCAAACGATAAAGGCACACTTCGCGTGAGCGGAGGTCGCAAAGCCTACAGAAGTTGGTGAATACCAACTTGGCTGGGTTTCCGAATGAGCTTCTTTCCTGCCGTCCCAGACTTCTCCAACAGTTCGCTGTTGACACCCGCCCAGGCACACATTACCGACGTTGGTGTCGCGAATCTTACCACCCTGCCACTGACTGCACCCTTGAGACTCAAAATGAACAGCTCAACGAACCAATCACCTAATCAGCGTCGAATGCCGAGAGCCAAAAAAGCGCGAGCCAGACTTCGTCGACTCAACCGCATGCGCGCTCTTGTAGCGAGGACTACTAACTATGTTTAAGAAAAGTATGGGTAAAAAGAATCTCGTCGGTCTAGATATCGGCTCCAGTTCGGTGAAAGCGGTGGAACTGGCAAAAAAGGGTTCAGCCCTGCAGCTCCTCAATCTCGGATTCGAAAATTTGCAAACTGACACGATTGTTGACGGCCAGATCATGGAGCTCAACAACGTCTCGAATGTCATTTCAAATATCTTTAGTGAACATCAGATCAAGACCAACAGAGTCGCTGCTGGCGTTAGCGGCCATTCGGTGATTGTGAAGAATATCGTTCTTCCGAGTATGAGCGAGGAAGAGCTCCAAGAATCATTTAGCTGGCACGCTGAAGAGCACATACCCTTCGATATCGCCGACGTCAATCTCGATTACGAACTCACCAACAAATCCTCGGAGTCCCTACACGTGCTGATGGCGGCTTGCAAGAGCGACAAGATCGCCAATGTGAAACAGGCGATTCAACTTGCTGGAAAGCAACCGATCATCATCGATGTCGATGCCTTCGCTCTGCAGAACTGTTACGAGGTCAACTACCAGCCGCGAGCGGGTGAGATTGTCGCTTTGCTGAACATCGGTGCGGCGACGATGAACATCAACATTCTCAATGGAACCCGGTCGGTCTTTGCGCGAGATGCCGGAGTCGGTGGCAGCCAATACACCAGCTTATTGCAAAAAGAGTTGGGACTGAGCTTCGAACAAGCCGAAGGTGTGAAGCGCGGAATGGCCTTGCCCGATGGCATCGAGCCCCGACCGATTCAACCGATCATTGAAACAGTTTCGGATGTGCTGGCCCTTGAAGTTCGAAAGACGATGGACTTTTACCGCGCCACAGCGGAAGAGAAAGACACGGGTATCCAGAAGATTCTACTTGCGGGTGGCGGTTCGAAGCTCCCAGGTCTGGCTGAGTATTTGGGCAGGCGCTTCGAAATCCCGGTCGAAGTATTCGATCCATTCCGACAGATAGAAGTTGACGACAAGAAATTTGATCCCGAGTACATGCGAGAGATTGTTCCCGAAATGGCCGTTGCTGTCGGACTGGCTCTCAGAGGAGTGGAAGCATGATCAAGATAAACCTGCTCGAATCAGTTACCGATCGACCAAACGGCGTTGCTCTCGTCGAGGAAAAAGTTGCCAGTCCCCGCATGCAAACGCTTTTTCTGGCGCTCACGGTGTTCGGTTTGATGGCGCTGGCAATTGG
>DATIBX010000640.1:0-9546 GCA_035457105.1 Pyrinomonadaceae bacterium | reverse complement strand
TAAAGCGCCGCCAGGCCGGCGCACTCCAAAGGGCCCTTGAGTTGATTGGGCGAAAAAAAGGAATTGCCGGATTCGCCACAATTCTGTGTTCACTTTTCCAACCCTCCCGTGATATAAGGCCTTTCTCATCTTCTCTAAAGTTCCCATATCTCTCCCGGAAGACAGCTGCGTGAGCTCTACCAAGCTCTCTGCCCAGGGATAAAATTCTTAAGGAGGGGTCGAATGTCAAAGATTGTCATTGGAGTACTAGCTTTCGTTATGTTGGTGATAACCCCGTCTGTTTACGCGGACGCGGTTGTCATAACAGGTGGCTCGGCATCGATTAATGGCGCAGCTCGCCTGAGTTACAACCTCACCGGCAACAATTTTTCGGTGATGACAGTCGGAAATGGTGATGAAGGGAACTCTTCAGCAGCGCAGTGTCACCCGTGTGCCAGCGGCCAGACGATAAGTGCCGGTGGATTCTTTGTAGGCACCAGCTTGGGCCAAGGAAATGCGGTAGTCAATGGAACCACATTTAATAACATTGGTTTTCTCGGCACTTTCAATCTTGGCTCAGATCCAATATTGCTGCCGATTGGCACCTCAGATCTAACATATATAGTTCCTTTCGCTTTGAGCGGAGACATCACGGGTTGCTTGCCCAATAACACCAATTGTCTGAACCAGGTATTTTCAACGACACTGACAGGGCAGGGAATAGCAACTCTTAACCTTCATTTTGAAGGAACATTCAACGGCGTTTCTGCTTATTCGTTCCAGAGCCTGACGTTCGAGTTTCAGGACCCGGCCGCAGTGCCCGAACCGATGACTATAACGCTCCTTGCTACTGGAGTGATCGGACTGGGCGCAAAAGTAAGACGACGTGCTAAACGGCGATCGGAGATTCCTAAAATTCTCTAATCCTGTTCGGTGAGAGTTTGGACAAAAGACTTGCCGTATGGATAGAAGATCTCTTTACGACCTTGCTTCCATGCTTCTTTGAATTCAGGGGTGGAAATATCCCAATCCGGCCGGCATTTTTTAAGAACAGCGCGTAAGTCGAGGCGCAGTTCTTCAACAGTAGGGCGTCCAAAAAACCAGTAGCCCATGTAAACCTTATAAATTACCAGCCGGGGCTCAAGAACAATGGTGTGAGGGATCATGGGATTGTCGACCGGGTCCGTATATTCGGCGATGTCGAGATCTTTCTGTATCGTGCGACCTGCATCTGAGAGAAAGGGCCAGTGGGCGCCAATGCCGGTGCGAAACTCGTGCGTCTCAGTGATGTTGTCGGTGCTAATCGTGACCATCCTGCAATATCCAACTTCCATTTCACGATGGAGTTGAACGAGTCCTTCATGCTGCCGTCGTTCTTTAGGACAAAAACCTCCGCGACTTAAGAGCAGCACCATTGGATCTTCGCCTTGCAGCTCTGAGAGCTTCCGGCGTTTCGTCGTGTGATCGGGAAGTTCGTAATCTGGGAAAATTGCTCCCGGAACAATGTCAGCTCGCATATGAACCATCCTGTTCAGTTCTTCGAATGAAAGAGAATCAGATTGCGCAACTGCAACAGTAACTGAGCGCAGTCGTGTGCTTGTTGTACCAGCAAATGCCTTCACTCTTCAACTTAGTCCGTGAACCTATCAGAAAGAAGAACAATCGGGTGCTTCGTATTACCTTCGTGGACCACCTCGGCAGCATTCGAGCGTTAACACAATCCCGTTTTCACTTAAACAAATGGACAGTGGCGTTCCCTAATATTGCATACATGAGTGTTCTCTAAAATGCTCGGTCATTTCATGGATTCAGAATGCTCTAACGAAATGGTTTAAATTCGTTGCCGGTCCTTCTGAAAATCTTCTAAATGTCATTCAATTCTTAGCAACTCCCTGAAATCTCCGCTCAATTGCATTGGCACCCTAATTGCTCGTTTGATCCGCAGAGGAGGCAGCTATGAAAGAAAACGCGCTAAACAAAAGAATAATGACAACTGTATTTGGGTTATTCCTCCTTTGTGGAATCGGGATGACGTCGAGTGCGCTGGTCCACGCGCAATATCCTGACTGGCAGCGTGAGCAGATACGCCGTCAGCGCGAATGGGAACGTGAGCAGATGCGTCGTCAACGCGATTACAGACGCGATTATAGAAACGACGATTGGCGCTACAACAATGGAGTGTCATTCCAACTTCGTCAGACTGCTTTAAATGCAGGTTACAACGAAGGCATCAAGGAAGGTCGGAAGGATCGGAGGAATGGCGACCGCTTCGAATATCGCGATGAGGAAGACTTTCGCAACGCGAATACCGATTACAGTTCTCGTTTAGGAAATCGGGAATTGTATCGACAGTTTTTCCGACAGGGATTCGTTAATGGCTACAGCGATGGCTATAGAGGTTATTGACCGTCGTAATTAGCATTCGCAGTAAACACGAGGCGGGACCGGTTAATCCGTCCCGCCTTTTGCTTTAACAAATTGATCTCCCGATAGATCGTTACCGATGTCGAGTAATGAAAGAACAGAGTTCCAAAAATTCTCTAACGCCATCTGATTTGACCGCAGAGCCACTTTTTGACGATGAGCAAACCATTTTGACGGCGCGCCCGGTCGTGCCGCTTGATCAGATCGACAAAAAACTGAAACTCAAGAGTCGATGGTTTATCGCCGGGGCTTTTGTGGTGGCCATGTTGCTTGGTGGTGCATCGGGTCTCGTCTCTGGGTATTTGAAGGTCAAGGCGGTTCCCGAGCCACGAGTTGCGGAAGGGGAGACTCAAGCCTCGTTTGAGGAACCGCTTGATTCAACAGTGCCGGTGGGTCTTGGCGAGGAGAGTAATGCCAGCTTATTACCTGTGCCTGAAGAGCAGGCACCGAAACCGGTTATTTCAAAGCGAGTTGTTAGACCAAGACCAGTTACGCGCAGCACAAATGACTTGGTCGTATCGCAGCCACTTAGTGAAGATGAAGAATTGTGGAGAATTCGCCAAGCCGTATTGCTCGAACAATGGCAAGGACAGGGAAGGAGGCGACATCCGTCACAACGTTGAGTGGAGGCCCAACTTATCCATATGCTAGATTGCGCGAATACACTTAGACGGCAGGAGCAAACATCATGAGCATGGACCTAACGGTCTGGTCAACGAGAGACTTCAACTTTCCTGTTGGGTTGCCGCAGTCAAGTTTATGGAAGCGCTACGATGAGGAATTTGCATTCGAGGAAGACGACTGGCAGGTGTTGGTCCTCGCCGAGCAGAGTGAGCCCGATCCCTCCATAGTTAATAAACTTCCGGGCGCCAACTTCGTTGCGTATATCAGCTTAGAGCCAATTGACGCGGCGGCGGCGGGTTACACGTTTCTGGAAGAGGTGGTCCGTTCTATCGCACGTGACGTAGGAGGCGTCTGGGTTGATCCAGACGGAGCCGTCTATTTCCATAACGAAGGAAGTTTTTGAAGGAATGCCAACGCGGCGAGTAAATGAAAACAATCAGCTTTTTTAGTGTACGGGATATGGATGCCCAAACCGTCCTGGCTTGGGCAGCATTTAACAGTCATATAGACATTGTTCGGTTATTGATCGCGAAGGGCGTGGACGCGAACGCGAGGGACGGTGACGGCAGAGGCAATTCAGCTTTGATATGCGCAGTCCAGAGTGGGGACCTGCCCATGGTGAGGCTACTGATTAAAAACGGGGCTGATGCAAATGTAGGAAATTCCAATTGGACGCCGTTGATGACTGCTGCTTGGACCATGGGCTCGTCAACGCGTCGAAACAGAAAGGACATCCTGGCGATTCTCAAATTACTTCTTGCGAAGGGCGCGAAAGTGAACGCCAGAGACAGGGTTGGTCAGACCGTGTTGAGTTTAGCAGCGGCGGTCTGCGATGTTGCTACGCTGAGGGTGTTGCTGCGAGCGGGCGCTTATATCAACACCAGAGACAAGCGTGGGAACGGAGCACTGATCGGTGCTGTTCAGCACCGTAATTCCGACACCTTAAAGTTTCTGCTCAAGGAAGGTATTAACGTCAACGCCAGGAACAAAGAGGGGAAAACCGTTCTGACTTATGCCGAAGAATGTAAAGCCGATGAGATGGTGCAACTTCTCGTGCAGCATGGTGCAAGGAGATAAAATCAGCCGCCTCTCTCAAGGTTTGGAAGAAGCGTAGCCTTGAGCAAAAACCGAGGTCTCGAACCGAGCATTTTCCCGGGAGGTTTAGCCTTCAATGGTCAGGAATTTGGTACAAAGGAAGGTTTGCTGGCGGAGATGGCGGCCCTGAGAATTTTCCCAGCTTTGACTTCCCGCTGGCGTCTTCCTGCCTCTGATCAATCTCTTGAACAACTACGAAGGCGAAGATTGCCGCCAAGATACTCAGGACACTCGCAACGATAGAAATCATCGTCGCGGTGCTTTCCGATACATTTTCGTTGAACGAAGCTCGCATGGAGAGGTTACCGGCAAACGATGCGAGGAGCCAAAACAACCACCAAATAGGAAACGATCTGGGAGGATCAGTTTCAAACAGAAGAGCGTCTTCAGGTAGTCTACTCTTTTGCCATACTTCTTTTATAGCGCGATAAGGGACCACCAAATTGACAAACGGAACGAAGTAGCTGCCCACGGCCCATCCGGCTGAATAGCTGAGGCGAGTCCAGGGATCAAACGATCGCAAATTGTTATGGGCTCGATAGAGCCACAAAGAGAAAGAAACCACCGTTGTCAGGTAGATGATAAATTCGACCAGTGCCAGCAGAAATACCGAGAGCGTGATAGCTGCGCCGATCAGATTATCGCCCAGCTCTTGATCCTCGCTCAATGGAGGAAATGCCAAGGACAGCGCCTCAGCCAATAGCGACATTCCAGTGACTACCGCGCCCACGATCAGTAAGAGCTTTACTACGCGAGCTCGGCCATGCGCCGAAGTAAATGGTGCAGGATAAGGTGAAGGATTCATTTGTTTTCACTGATTGCGCTGATATTTGAGTTGCGAGAGCAGCGCGGGCAAGCAGAATATCAAATGGCGTTACAAGAGGAAAAGTAAATGTACGACAAACGTTAGTTTGTCGTACAAATCCGTCCTTTCAGCCTCGAGCGAGCCGTTTCCACTACTCAGATGAAAAGGAGATCACGAATGACCACTTACCCGACGAGAACCGTCTCGAGTGCGATCGATTCCTATGGCGAGAGAATATCTCTAAGCGACGAATCGGATGTCCGACATGCTTCAGCTTGTCGGTAAGACTGGCAAATCGCTCAAGCATGATTCAGTAGAGTTCCCACCTTGAGAGTTCCTCAGTCGACGACAAGCTGAACATGTCGCACATTCGTCTTATTAAAAAGCTAATTCAAACTTTGAAACAATGATTCGTCAGAGACGAAATCCTATGTCCGACATGCTTCAGCTTGTCGGCGAGACCGACAAATCGTTCAAGCATGTTTCCGTAAAGTTTCGCACCTTGAGAGTTCCTGTGTCGACGACAAGCTGAAGCATGTCTCACATTCTAGAAGATCTTTTTGAATGCATTTGTGAACCAGTTGCCAGTTTTCTTGGCGCCTTTGGCCGCCGCATTAACTCCCTTAGCCGTTTGATCCTTAACGTCTCCAGCCGTTTCACCGACCTGATCGACACCCTTTTTTGTTGTCTCTACTGATTTGTCCTTCACCTTGTCGGCTGTGTTTCCGGTTTCCTTGACGACATCTTTTGACTTCTCACCAACAGTCTTGGTGGTTTTCACAGTTTTATCTTTGGCATTTTCTGCCTGATCTGCGACGGCAGAACCTACGTCCTTGGTTGTTTCGGTGACGGCTTTGCCAGTCGATTTAGCCTTCTCTGAAACTTTCTTTGCGCCATTCTCTGCTTTATTTCCGGCATCTTCGGACTTGTCCGCAGTTTCCTGGCCAACCTCCTTTGCCTTATCAACTGTTTTTTCCTGGACGTTCTTATCCTTATTTTCGGACGTGCTTTGTTGTTGGGCAGCCGCCTGTCCCGCGGTTGCAGTCAAAACCAGCACGAAAAATCCTGCCAACAATTCCTTACCCATGTTTCAGTCCTCCCTGATTCATCGAAGCATACAAAATTTTTTCTATTACCAGATTGCTCTAACTCGGATGCCACTCATGGAAGGTTGGTAGCCTCACGATACTATGTCGGAAAGACGATAATGGTCGGGGCCTAATGGTTAAAATGTTCTGAGATTACTTAAAGACTTCAAAACGAAAAGACATTACGGAACATTCGCGATCTCAAAAGTCGCCTCTTGCTTTTGCAATTTCTTACTAACCATGTCCTTGGCTTCGATGAGTGCCGTGTAATTTCCTGGCGCCAGCCCGGCCAACCGTATGTATTCGGCAAAACTCAGATGCGGTACCGGGCTCGGCTCGATTTCAGTGAGTACAAAATCGAAAGGCTTTGTTGCAGGTTGGCCGTTCTTCATCAGCCGCACGCTGACTCTGACTATTGGTTTTCCCGTTTCAGGGCTGTTTGCAGCGTTGTATATAGCGAGCAGCATTATTAAGTTATCAGTGTTTTGGAATCGGCGGCTTGGCGAAGGACGAATCTTGATTTTGTCGTGCGTAAAGACATCAGCACTGTCTGAGCCGCTCAACACGTTCGTTGGTTCAACATACCTGCTCAGTGCGACTGGGGTAGCCGAGAATTCTGAGTCGGGTTCCGGTAGGACCAGCCGTTCACGTCGCGCGGCGATCTTGCCTGACTTACTGTCTCTGACCATCAGGTCTAAAGTGTATTCTCCCGAAGTGAGCAAGAGATCCTGGCGATAGAAGATGTTGTTAGTGACGATTGACTTGTACTCGTCGGCCGACAGACTTACGTTGAAGCTTCCTCCCAATCTCGAGAGAATCTTGTCTGAGCTTCCTTTTAAAACTCCAAGCACCTCCAACTGCATTAAGCGCTTATCACCTTTGACCTCGAACTCTACCGCTGCGGGCGGAACTTCGAACGCCAGAGGAACTGTGTACAGTCCCTCTTGAGATCTAAAGGGCGTCAACGCAACGAACAATGGCAGATTTGAGTTGGTCTGGGCCGAAGCAAAGTTACTCAGCAGCTTTTTGTCGGCGGGTGATAATAGAACAATCTCATCGGGTGGAATCGCGTAGTAACCAGACCGCGAAAGAATCTGCGCCTCTGGCCGGTGAACTTCAATCTTAACTTTACGAAAAGCGCCATCGAAATTCTGATTGGTAGTGCGATAGGCGAGCGTGTACCGGGCCTGTATCTCTTGATTTATTCGCTCCAGTCCCAGGCCAAAATCGTTGTTTCCTTTCAAGAATTTGCCGCCTGTATCACCTGAGATTCTGTACAAGATATCGTACTCGCGGTTCTGCCCTTCTGTTCTCGTGTTGTCAAAGGCTGTGTCTCCACCGACCGCTTTGATTCGCTGCTCTTGATCCGTGATCGCAGATACGCCAGCTAGTGGCGAGGCTGGTACTAACGAACCCGACTGAGGTGCGCCAGCTCGCAGTCCAGCCGAATCGATAATGTAAATCGCAACGTTCGCACGGTTGGCGATGTCGATTGTGCTTTGTACCTGCCAATCGAGAACTCCTGGAGCAATAAAGCCTTGCGAAAAAAGGACCAGGGTCTTTTTTGCAGGTAAAGGCCTCAGACCCTCGCATATGGCGGCGAGCGCCGCGAGAATCGGACGAGACTGTTGCACGTTAAGAGCCGTGCGAAAAGCGATGAATTGTTGCAGCACTCGAGCTGCGATCATCGCTCGAGCCGCTTGTGAGCCACCGGCTGTGGTCGTTATTGCTCCACCCGATGCTGGCGAGCTCGCCAATTCATCGCGAAGGGAAGCGATGTTGTCTCGCAGATCTTTTTGTTCGAAGTTTTTTGAAACTGAGCCTTTCCCTGCATTTTGTATTGTGGAGATGAGAGCTGCTTTGTCCTGCGTAAAGGGCTGAAGCAGTTGCAGTCCATTGGTTACTGAGAACAGTGCAATTACGTCGTTATCCTTTACCTGGTCGCGAACATATTTGATGATGCCTTCGCGAACCTGCTTTAAGTTTGTTACGTCCGTAGTTTGCGAATCGAGCACAAGTGATACGTAGTTTCTCGGCAGATTATCCGCGCTTTCCTGGACCACACCGCTCTTAGGTTGATTGGTCGATAGCGGAGCATCGAAGAATTCGACTTTCTGCTGCACACCGTTTTCGAATATGGTGAAGTCATCAACTTTAAGATCCGGTATGAATTTTCCTTTCTTGTCTTTTACAAGTACATCGATATTGACCAAATTTGATTTGATCTTAACTACGTCATCTTCGTTCTTGGTTTTCTGCTGGTCCTTACTCTGTTGCGCCTGGGCTGGAAGCAACAGGAGGGTGAACAACACGAGTATTGCGAACCCTAAAGTAGTGAGACCGTACCGGACTTCTCCGAAGAGCGAAGGCATCGTCATGTTTTTCACCTTGAGACCAAAGACAGTGTGTGGGTTTCCGGAGTGAATCCATCAACCGGCAGTTAATTCCTACCGTTCAGCCAAGTGACCATGGTCGATCAAAATCGTTGCCCGATCAAGCGTAAGTTTCACCTTGGAATACCTCTTCTGTTTCTTCCGCGAAATAAAGACCTGAGTTAAAGCCCCACGCCTCAAGAGACTGTGCGAAACTCGGTTTACTGTCGGTTTTAGTTCGTGTTACTTCGTGTGATTTCGAGGATCCGCTTAAAACATTCCACAAAGAATGATCCACCAAATTACACGAATTAACACTAACGAAGCCCCATAGCACACTCGAGTTTTCCCACAGTGTATGAGGCCGGTGGGTTCCTGATTGTACACAGTCGTCGCTGCGGGTGGCATTTAGATAGGGACTCCTGCAGAAAATTTCGCCACAATGGCCCCGTTTCCCGATTTTTTCCGCGTTAGTAAGTGAACGGCAGCGCTTGTGCTGTCCGAATAGCTGTTAAGTGCATTAAGGAGAGCACCATGAAAGACATTCAAAGAGCGATTGCCCTGGTTGGTGTGAGTTTAGTATTGATGGCCTCGTCTGTGCTGGCACAATCTAGTCCGCAGACTCGAGTAAATATTCCGTTTAGTTTTGTCGTTGGTGAGAAGACCCTTCCCGCTGGTGAGTACCTCATTCGACAAAATAGACGAGATTCAGTTACCACATGGGTCATCGAGCCAAAAGCTAAAGGTGCGAGTGTCGTGTTCCTGACAACTGACGCTCAAAAGGCCGACACCGCTGAGAAGAACACACTTGTTTTCAACCGCTATGACGACGTGTACTTCCTGACGGCTTTTTGGAGCAAGGGATCGAACAGTGGTCGTGAGGTACAAATGTCAGATCGCGAAGAAACTATGGCCAAAGCCTTGGCGATCAAACACGAGCAAGTAATACTCACCGAGCGAGGCAACTAAGAGCACTCAAATCAAGCTTAGCTAGAAGCGGATTAGGCCCTGACAAGACTGTCAGGGCCTTGCTTTTTCTCGCGGACTAGAATAGGAGATCTGTGCGTTACGTGTGAAAGGGAGACTCCACCACAGCTGGGTTACGCCGAAGATTTCAGCCCAGGGTTGACAGGTGATTGATTTGAGTCCTGCTGGAAAC
>DATIBX010000639.1:0-2088 GCA_035457105.1 Pyrinomonadaceae bacterium | reverse complement strand
TTTCTGGTTCGACTGGTCAAAGGACGACAAGCAACTCGCTCTAATCCGTGGCGTCGTCTCCGACCAGAGGGGCGCTCCTTCATTCATGATCGCGCGCAGCAACGTGTTGAGCGCCGTGAGTGGCAATGCTTCGCTTGGCTTCAAAGTGTCCCTGCTGTTCAATGTTTATCCATTCAAAGTAGTATTGGCTTTTAATCCAACCGCAGACATCGTCTTTTCCGACTCCAGAACGACCGACTACGAAGATAACAGGTACAAGGCTCATACAAGATGGGATTTTACTACTTCAGTAACACAAGTGCGATTAGCGTGCGGGCCTCATTAACCTGCCTGCGTAAACTTTCAACAATTTTCAAGTCCAACCAAAAGACTCACCGGCCTCTCATCAGCAATTATTTCTTCAGTTTTAGTCTTGGAGTTACAGTTATGCCGGAGTCTCTTCCTTCGAGTACGGGGCACAAACCTCGCGCTCGAAGCTGGAGCACCAAATCGTGATTGTCGTTTGATCCTGTTTCCTTAAGGAGAGAGATGAAAAGAGTCAGCGAGCGAATTCTGGTGGCGATTGCCGCTTTCCTGACCGTGAGCGTGCTGTACGCCCAGAACGCAGAAAAACCAATATACCTGAATCCTGCCCTGCCCCCACAGCAGCGGGCGGAAGATCTTGTCCGCCGCATGACTGCAGAAGAAAAGGTTACCCAACTGGTGAATCAGTCGCGCGCTATTCCAAGGCTCAACGTGCCCGACTATGACTGGTGGAGCGAAGCTTCGCACGGCATCGCCACGAAGGGCACAACTGAATTCCCTAACCCGGTCGGGCTGGCTGCAACATTCGACACCGACAGTATCTACCGCATGGCTGTCGTGATCGGGACCGAAGGCCGAATCAAGCACGTGCAGGGAATGCGCGATGGTCACAGTGACATTTTCGAGGGCCTGGATTTCTGGGCACCCAACATCAACATCTTTCGCGATCCACGCTGGGGCCGCGGGCAAGAGACATTCGGGGAAGACCCTTTCCTAACGGCGAGAATGGGCGTCGCCTTCGTCACAGGGATGCAGGGAGACGACCCGAAATACTACCGGGTGATCTCAACCCCCAAACACTTTGCCGTACACAGTGGACCCGAGCCAACGAGGCACAAGGACGACATCAAGGTCAGCAAGCACGATCAGTTGGACACGTACCTTCCCGCGTTTCGCGCGACCGTGACGGAAGGGAGAGCCGGTTCTGTCATGTGCGCATACAACAGCATTAATGGACAACCAGCGTGCGTGAACGAGTTCCTGTTGCAAGATCAGCTGCGCAAGAAGTGGAACTTTCAGGGTTACGTGGTTTCGGATTGCGAAGCCGTCGTCAACATCTTCCGCGATCATCGCTTCACAAAAACACAGGCCGAAGCGTCCGCATTGGCGTTGCAGCGTGGCATGGATAACGAGTGCATAGATTTCTCGAAAGTAAAAGACGATCACGACTACAAGCCGTACTTAGACGCTTACAAGCAGGGCATTCTGAAAGAGAGTGACATAGACAGAGCACTCATCCGATTGTTCACAGCGCGCATGAAACTGGGGATGTTCGATCCGCCGGAGTTAGTTCCGTATTCGAAGATCGACGAAAAGAAACTCGATAGCGCGGAACACCGCTCGATGGCGCGCGACATTGCGAACAAGTCGATGGTGCTGCTGAAGAATGATGGCACATTGCCGCTAAAGAAGGCGGCGACCAAAATCACGGTCGTTGGACCACTCGCAGACCAGACCAGGTATCTGCTCGGCAACTACACAGGCATTCCCACCCACACGGTCTCTGTGTTGGAAGGACTGAAAGCGGAGTTTCCCGAGGCACAGATCAACTTTGTCCCTGGGACACAGTTTCTGCGCAAAGACGGCGTCGTAGTTCCACCATCCGTCTTTACGAATGCAGAAGGACAGCCGGGACTCACTGCAGAGTTTGCGACAGGACAGGTGTTTGGAGCGAAGCCCACCGTACTTGCCACTCGCTCGGTAAGCACGATTGATTTGAAGACCGGTGACATTCCTTCGGAAGCTGCGAGCAAATCTCCTTTGCTTGTTCAGTGGAATGGCTTC
>DATIBX010000638.1:0-11169 GCA_035457105.1 Pyrinomonadaceae bacterium | reverse complement strand
AAACTCAATACACGATAATTGGCGTTGGCCCACAATCCTTCACAGGAACAACTGTCGGCCAGGCTCCAGACCTGTGGATTCCGCTGGCGATGGAAAGTGAGATTCCACCGGCTCACTGGAATGGTCGCAATGACAAGAGGGCCCAATCTCTTTATCTCATCGGCAGATTGAAAGATGGTGTTAGCAGCGGGCAAGCGTCAGCAGCGGTAAATGTCTTCTTCAAACGATTTCTCCAGGATATCGTTGGAAACGAGCCCTCAGCCAGGACGTTGCAGGACATCCAGCGCGCATACATCGAGTTGACGCCAGCCGGAAAGGGCATAAGCGGGGTACGCCGTGATTTCGCTATGCCTCTGAAGATCTTGATGATTGTTGTCGCGTTGGTCTTGCTTATCTCCTGCGCGAACATTGCGAACCTACTACTTGCGCGGGCCGCGGTGCGCCAAAAAGAACTCGCACTGCGTCTTGCTCTCGGGGCGCACAGAATGAGTTTGATTCGACAGCTTATTACTGAGAGTCTGCTCCTCGCCGGAATTGGAGGAGTTGCAGGATTTGCGCTGGCTTGGTGGGGCAGTAATCTTTTGATCGTGATGGCCTCGAATGGACCACGCCTTTTGCCCCTGGATGTCACGCCAAATCTGCGGCTGTTGGCATTCAGTCTAATTTCCTCAGTCGCCTCGGCACTCATCTTCGGAGCAATTCCGGCAATGGCTGCAACACGAGTTGATCTGAATGCCACCCTTAAGGATGGAAAGGGTGCGATACAGGCAAACTCTCAGAGTCGCTTGGGAAAAGTTTTAGTCGTTGCCCAAGTGGCATTGTCGTTGATACTAATGGTTGGAGCAGGCTTGTTTGTGCGAACCCTGATCAATTTGCAGCAAATTCCGACTGGTTTCAATCAGGACAACCTCCTCCTTTTTGAAATAGACACGGCAACCACGGGCTACAAAGATAATCAGATGGGAAATCTGTTGGTTGAAGCTGAAGACCGCCTCAAACACTTACCTGGAGTCGATGCTGCGTCCTTTTCGTTTTTTACTTTTAATCAGGGTGGGTGGACAAGTCCCCTTTATCCCTATGATCAGATAGGCCTCGACCGTGACGACACAATCGTTCGCCAAAATGTCGTTGGAGAGGACTATTTTAAGGCGATGGGAGTGCCGCTCGTCAGTGGGCGAGTATTTCAAAAGAGCGATACGCACGATGCTCAAAAGGTGGCCGTCGTTAGTGAGACCATGGCTCGGCGTTTCTATCCAAACACATCAGCGATTGGAAAACACTTTGGCAAGACCCCCGAAAAGCGTGATGAGATCGAAATCGTCGGTATCGTAAAGGATGTGAAGTACCAAAGTCTCACCGAAGAAGGACGACCAATGGTCTATTTCCCTCTGGTGCAACGCCCTCAACCAGTTTCTAACCTGGTCTTACGAGTCTCTAATCCACCGGAAACTGTGATCCCGGAAGTACGCCGCACCCTTCGCGAGCTCAACAACAATCTGCCGGTAGATGATGTGTCACTCTTTTCAGATTATGTTTCTCGTTCACTGGTCCAACAAAAACTGGTCGCTCGTCTGGCAGCGTTCTTCGGTTTGCTGGCTTTAATGTTGGCATCGATTGGCCTGTATGGCGTTCTCTCGTATTCGGTCGCCCGGCGTAGAAATGAGATTGGAATACGCATGGCGCTGGGTGCAAGCACGCTCGACGTATTGAAGTTGGTGCTCAGGAATGGCATGACTCTGACTTTAATCGGTCTCGCCTTGGGCCTCGCTGGCGCAATGGTTCTCACGCGTTTGGTCGCCACGCTCTTGTTTGGCGTAACTACTACGGATGTTCCAACTTTCGTTGCCGTGTCGTTGACTCTCATCGCTGTTGCACTGATTGCCTGTTACATTCCCGCTCGCCGGGCCACTCGCGTCGATCCCTTAACGGCGTTGCGTTACGACTAAGCCTTAGAGGCCGCGAGCGCAGCGACCGGATGGTGCGCTCAATTTAGGCTTGAGACCGTTGTTGATCGTGTGCGTTTGACTGCACCATCCGGTCGCTGCGCTCGTGTTACTGTAAGGCCGCACCCCAGATGGGTAATTTTTCGGATGCTCACCGAAAACTCAATTAGATAAGCCCGAAAATAGCTCTTCGTATTACGTTTATTTTAGGGGCCAGGTTTTCAGTTGATTTTTCCCTCTATTTAGTGATTCCATTTGCACTCATAACAAGGCATCATCGGAAGAGCATTAGCTTCTCTTTTCGAGAGTCGAGATTTTCTACTTCCCTTCTGAAGAGGACCCTAAAAGATGAGTGCGTCGCCAGAACAACCAAATACGGGCAATAACGTCCCAGCGTTTCGCCTAGACCAGCAACTACACCAAATCCTTTATAAGCGTCCGGAAAGACCAATACTTGAACCGGATCCGGAATCCGTACTGCCTGAACCACCATATCCGCAACGACCCGACGTGCGTGAGATGACAAAGCGCGAATATCTCAAGGTCAACGGTGTTCGCCTGTGGAAAACATGGGGTGCGCCGTTTTTTATGTCGCGACTCCACCGTAATGAGTTAAGACCAATCATTCCGTACTTATTTACGGAATGGAAATGCAATCTTGATTGTCACTATTGTTGGTCCTACGACAACAAGGTCAAAGGAATGACTGAGGATGTAGCTAAACGCTCGATCGATTGGCTACATTCCATCGGCTCACGAGTACTAGCATTGATGGGTGGGGAACCTTTGCTTCGTCCAAAGTTCATCCACAAGATCGTTTACTACAGCGCGAAAAAGGGCATTTTTGTTTACCTGCCCACTAACGGAAGATTGATGAAACCCGACGTTATTGATCGTCTGGGTGACGCCGGTCTGGCAACAGTTAATCTAGCCGTTGATTCAGTGAAAGATCGCAAGTCACTCCCGAAGGCTCTCGAGCCCATTCGTCCCTATTTCGATTATCTCGTTAAACGCCAACATACCTATGGTTACACAGTCATGTTCAATATCAACATTTGCCATAACAATATGGACGATGTGAAAGAGCTGACTGAGATTGCTCACGACAACGGAATCGCGACTGACTACCACATCAACGAGACTCCGATGACCGAGCAAACGCATTTCAAACACCTGAACGAAAACCAAACCTACCTGACACCTGAGGACTGGCCCAAAGTTGACGCGTTACTCGACTATCTGAACGACAAGCGTGTCAACGAGGGATACAAGATGGTGAACCCAATCCAGCACATGGAAGACATGAAGAAATTGATGCGGGGAGAAGTACCACCGTGGCAGTGTCGAGCCGGTCAGAATTCATTGATTATCAGGACTGACGGGACTCTCGCTCCATGTTTCCCAATGTATTCCGCAACCCACGATTGGGGAGTAGTCGGACAACACAAATTCGAGGCAAAACAGCTCGACGAGATGAAAACAGAATGCACCAAGCATTGCCTTTCGACCTGCAACTACATTCTTGGTTACTGTTACGACACCGGACGCGTTCTTAACTGGATTGCGGCAACCGCGAGAAATGGTTTCCGGGGAGTCAATAGCTTCTAGACCATTTCAAATTACCCATCAGGGAAGCGATTGGCGCACGCTCATGCGTCTGCAACCAATTCGCTTCCCTTCGCAGGCCAACCTCACGAGCTCCCCGTTACGCTGAAGTTGACCAAATAACTTATGCTTTTAATCCGGCTGCCCCTGCAATTCGTCGTGGCAGGCTTCCTGAAATCTTTGCTGATCTACTCTGCATCGTTCTGCGTTTGGACCTAAATCCTCTCTACAGTCCTTTATGGCCTCCTGCCGGAGCTCTTCACACTGCGAATGACAATTTCCCTGGAACGCCAGACACGAAAATAGTAATGGCACTCCGATGATATAGGCTAGTTTCCTCTTCATCTCCCTCTCCCTCCGTTCTTAACCGTCGATAGAGGAAGTTGTGGAACGAGCTCTCATATTACCGGCTGACCGGAAAAATTTTTAGGATCTTGAATTTGGCCTGTCAGGGGTGGTCCGAGTCTATGCTTCGCAACAAACTCCATGTTATCGCGACCAAGAATGAACGGCGGTGCTGCAGAAATTCTCGGCCTGCCGATCTCGACACTGCATAATCGAGCGATGAAGTCGTTGATTGAAATAGTTGGGCGGGATTTGCAGCAGCGTCTGGCAAATCTCTTTTACCTCGACGCCACTGCCTTTGATCGGTCGCAAATATTAATCGGACCAGGTTGATCTAATGGCTGGCGGCTGCTTCAGAGTCTGCAAAACGACGCAGTACTGCTCCGTCTTTTCCTTTAGCAGCGCCAACTGCTCCGCTGTTGCTTCAGGTGCCCGTATAACAAAACGGGCATGAATGTCCTGAAATCCGACTGGTACATCTTTTGAAACGCCGAGAGTGCCTCGAAGATCCATCTCTCCGTCGACCTCCACATGAATTTCTTCAAATGGAATACCCATCGAGGTCGCCACGAGCTGACATGTAAGTTGTGCGCAGGCGGCTAACGCTCCAAGCAGAAGATCACCTGAACAGGCCGCGGTACCTGGACCACCAACGCCAGTATGAGCCTGCGCCTCAACAAGCTTTTGACCGACTTCAATTGAACAAGAGATAGGGGTCTCGACCTGTGACGCCTGGGCTTTGAGCGTGATCACAGAACTGCCAGGCTCACTCCGATACTTATCCTTTAAAGGCTTTTGGATTAATCGAAGATCCATGCCTTCGACGTTACTCCTCAGATGTAGTCGGGTCGATAATGGTCTTGACCTGGGCCACCTGGTTTGCCGGGAAACCACCCAGACGAGCGTGCTCTTTCACCATTTCCTCATTCGCCGCCAGGTAGATGCAATAGATTTTGTTGTCAGTCACGTAACTGTGGATCCATTGAATCTGTGGTCCCATCTCATTCAGCACATTGCACGAACGCTGTGACATTGATTTCAATTCGGCCGGGGTCATTTTGCTTGCGCCGGGCACAACGCGTTCTATTACGTATTTAGGCATTTTTTCTCCTTGAAGGGTTTTTGATTTGGTCTTTGGTCTATGGCCTTTGAATTCTCTTAGCGGAAAGATTGCGTTCTCATTCGAACATTGCAACGTCGAACATCAACGTCGAAGGCCAAAGACCAAAGATCAAAGATCTCTACTGCAATTCAGCTACCAACTGTCCAAACTGCTCATCGTCTCGCACGGCATCGAAGGCATCATCAGCCTTCACCCAATAAGCAACATTACGAAAGCCGCAGTCATAGGCGCGTCGCAGCGAAACCATTGCTGGTCCCTTGTAGCCCAACAGCGCATAAGCGCCGGCACAGTTATACAGCGCCAGACCGTCATTTGGTCCAACCTCGAAAACGCGTCTCAAGGTTGCATTTGCCTCTTGCGATGCGCCGAACCAGGCATAGGCTTCAGCCAGTTTGCTCATCACGATAATGTCGTCGATGCTGGCCTCAAGCTTCCTTGCGGTTACGTCAATCACCTTCAGCGCCGCTTCCTCGGCAGCCTCCGTATTACCCAGTTTTCTCTGCACACCTGCCAAAAATCTCCAGGAGTCTTCATCGTAGGGCTTCAATTGCGACGCGCGTTGAAAATATGACAACGCCCCATTCATATCTCCGGATCGTTCAGCGATCATTCCCAAGCGTACGTAACCCGGATGAAATTCGGGATTACTGATCAAAATCCCTTCGATCGTGCGCTGCGACTCAAAGAACCGACCATGATGAAAATAGACCATGGCGATGCCAAACTTGGCTTCGATGAGATCCGGATCAAGGGTCAAAGCCTTTTGGTTCATTTCAATCGCCTCAGCCAACCAGCGGGCATTTCCGTCGTACCATTCGTACATCGATGCGTACGCTTCAGCTAAGGCCGCATAAGATAACGCGAAATCCGGATCGATTTCGGTCGCCTCTTGGAACTTAATAATGGCATTTTCTGTATTTTTTTTGCCCTTGCGATATAGAAGCTCACGGCCCTGCATATAGGAGTCATAAGCCTTCAAGTCATCGGTGGGATTCTTCGCCAGTTGCTGCAATTCGGAGTCACTGAGTGACAGTTTCAAGGCGTCTGCAATCTTTTGCGCAACTTCGTCCTGCAGGTCAAAAATGTCTTCGATTAGACGGTCAAAACGCTCGGCCCAGATTTGATACCCGTCTCGAACGCTGATTAGCTTGGCGGTTATCCGGATCCTATTACCGGATGTGCGAACGCTACCTTCCAGGATGTAGTTAACACGCAGCGCTGCACCAACCTCTCGCGTGTTTACCTCGTTCTTTCGGAAAGGCAGTACGTCCGCTCGCGGTACTACCTTTAAGTTATTCATTCTCGAAAGATCGGTAATGATGTCTTCGGTGATTCCGGCGCAAAAATAATCGCTCTCACTATCGTAGTTCATGTTCTCAAAGTAGAGAACTGCGATTGATTTCTCGAGCACGGTCGAAGCCGATGAGTAAGCGACACTTTCCCCAGACACAGCGGTTGTTCTGACCGAGATTGCTCTTGATTGTAGATCCCATTCGTTTCTTAGGTCTTTTAACTCGATCAAAAGATCTTTGATCGTTTGGTACCGCTCTTCACGATCCTTTCGTAAGGTACGATTGACTACGCGTGCAAACCCGCGGCTTCCCTCTGGCAGATGAGGGGCCAAAGAATCTGGTTCACGATGAAGTATGCCGGACATCACATCGAGGGGTGTTTCGCCTTTGAACGGCTGACGACCAGTCACCATCTCATACAGCACACAGCCCAGACTCCAAATATCCGTCCGCTCATCGACGTCCACTCCCCGCGCCTGCTCCGGTGACATGTATCGTGCCGTACCCAGGATAATGCCGGCGCCCGTATTCACCTGGGCTTGGGTTGGGGCTTCCGGATCGCTGGTGGTAGTTAATTTGGTCGGCGAGAGTTTGGCCAAACCGAAGTCAAGAACCTTCACGATGCCGTCTTTTCGCAGCATGATGTTCTCGGGCTTAATATCGCGATGGACAATGCCGACACTATGAGTGGCGCAAAGTGCGTTAGCCACCTGAAGACCGATATCGATAGCCTCGCGGAGAGTTAAAGGTGACCTTCTGATTCGTTCCCGGAGAGTCTCACCCTCAACGAACTCGGTCGCAATGAAATGGGCCGAATCGATTTCGTCGATCTCGTAGATAGTAAGGATGTTGGGATGATTGAGGGCCGAAGCAGCTTTCGCCTCCTGAATAAATCGGCGTACCAGGTCGTTGCCGGAAATATCCGTGGCTAACACCTTCAAAGCAAGTTTGCGGTCAAGTTTAGTGTCTTGAGCGAGATAAACTTCTCCCATACCGCCCGCGCCAAGCAGGTAAAGAATCTCGTAGCGGCCAATGCGTTTTAGTGGAGCGCTGGGCAAAATGACAAACGGGGGAACGCTTGAGTTTTTTTCGCGCGGCCATTGTAGATAAGTTATTGTCGCGACGCCAACCACCATACGAAGATTCGAAGAATTCGTGAAATTTTAGTTGGTTTGGCATCTATTTCTCGCGCTCCAGGACCACATCAAAAACTCCAGTCTGAAAGCTCTTACCATTCAAAGTTTTCTCCTCAACCGCAATGGCGTTTTCGGGCCGGTACATAGGGTCACTCTTTCGAATCTCATTTTGAAAATGCACCTCAGTCACCAACGGCTGATATCCCGGGCAGACAGCTACAAGATGGAAGTGAGCACAGCGCCAAAAATCAGGCGCTCCGGTAGGATTGGGCCGGTAAGGAATAGGTCGAATGCTCTCTAGTTCGTAGTAGCCCGTTTCCGATGAGAGCAATCTTCCGCGGTTACGGAAATCCGTGGTTCCATCCGAGTACTTCTCGGTCATATCCACGTGCCAAAAATCCAGGACCACTCCTGGTAAGGGCCGCTTGGTGTCGAAGCCCCAAACCCGACCGCTCAGCACGAAAGTAGTTCCAGGCTCGCCGGGGACGCTTAGCTTACCTCGAAAAGGTGCTCCGGTTCGATAAAATGGTCCATAAGGCTGCGGCGTAACTTTCTTCAAATCCTCTTTGATCAAAGGCTGTTTGGGCGCTGGTGCCAGCTGAATTTGCACCCGGTCAACGTGCTCGCGATTTACTTCCTGAGTGGGTAGTGCATCGGAGCGAAGGACCAATCCCGAGATACCGAAACTTGCGAGACCAAACGTACTTTTTTGTAAGAATCTCCGTCGTTCTGAGTTAGTCATTGTGGTCACCGCCTTCACATTCAAGGTGTCAGTTCTAATTATCGTGGGGGCAGGGTCAACACACGTACCTGCGCCGTTCATACTTAACAACACTGCGAAACCATGGATTGTGACAACCAAGTGACGGAACGGCCCAAACAAATGATGAAGTGCCCTTCACTGAAGGCCGCCGCGTCTCCAAACCGACAAGAATGAAACTTTCCAAACCCGAAAGTCGTCTTAAGAGACACGATGATTCGGAACGGCATATTTGGACTGATTGTCGGGGCGCTCATCTTCATCCCACTGGAACGCTTTCTACCATTACATCGCGAACAAAAGATCTTCCGGCATGGTTGGACCACCGATGTAATTCACTTTCTCTTCACTCGAAGCCTTGCGGATGTCGCTACCTTTCTAATGGTAGGCTCGTTGATCGTCTTGTCGCACTGGTTGGTAAGCCCAACCTTTCAACTCGCAGTCGCTTCGCAATCAAGATTTGCGCAACTAAGCGAGGCGCTCTTGATTGCTAACTTAGGCGGGTATTTCGGGCATCGACTGTCACACCAGGTCCCCTTCCTCTGGAAATTTCACAAGCTACACCACAGCATTTCCGAGATGGACTGGCTGGCCGCCGCTCGAGTTCATCCTCTCGATCAAATTGTTACCAAGGCACTGACGATTGTGCCGCTCTACCTGATGGGCTTCAGCAAGGCCACCTTTGGGGCCTATCTGTTGCTGGCAATCTTCTGGGCAGTGTTAATTCACGCGAATGTAAAGTTGAATGTTGGACCACTGCGGTGGGTCTTCGCCACCCCTCAATTTCACCACTGGCATCACAGCAATGAGCCGGCGGCTTACAACAAGAATTTCGCGGGAGAGCTACCCATACTGGATCTATTGTTTGGGACTTTTTATCTACCCCGGCGAATGCCGCAGTCGTACGGTCTTTCAGAGGCGGTTCCAAACAACTATTTGAAGCAACTCCTTTTTCCATTCCGGAACAAGGTAACGTCGTAATCAGAGTGGCTTTTCCTGTAGTTGCAACAACCGGATCGCCAACTCGCACAACCTCACCAATTTTACGATCGGCTAAACAAATGAACGACACACTTGAACAAATAGCAGAACGGTTGTCAGCAGGAGTGGAGCACGAACGAATCGTCACCTGGTCCAACCCAGCAGTGAACTATCGCGGCATCATCGCCATTCATAGCACAAAACTTGGACCAGCTGTAGGCGGCACTCGATTGTTCAACTATCCGGCCGACGAGCAGGCAGTGATCGATGCCATTCGCCTATCTCGAGCCATGTCGTATAAGAGTGCGCTCGCCGGCCTACCGCTTGGCGGCGGGAAAGCGGTCATTATCGGTGATCCGCAAAAATTAGACCGTGAACAAATCTTTCGCGAGCACGGACGTTTTGTAAATTCGTTGAAAGGACAATTCATCACCGCCGAAGACGTAGGCACTAGACCAGTTGATATGGTCATCGTGAGACGTGAGACGCAATTTGTTGGCGGTCTACCCGAACAGTCAGGTGATCCTTCTCCGGTCACTGCACGCGGAGTGTTCCGGTCGCTTCAAGCATGTGCCGCACATCGGTGGGGCACAACAGACCTGACGGGTAAAACGATTGCAATCCAGGGATGCGGATCGACAGGTTTTCATCTTGCCTCACACTTAAAACATGCTGGTGCAAATTTGATTGTCAGCGATGTCGATCCGGGCAAATCGCAACGCTTTGCTGATGAGTTCCACGCGACAGTAGTCGACCCCGCTGCCATTTTCGACATGAGCGCTGACGTTTTTGCTCCCTGTGCGCTCGGTGGAGTGATAAACGATCAAACAATCGACAAGCTTAAGTGTGAAATTATCGCGGGGTCTGCCAACAATCCATTACTTGAAGATCGACATGGTGATGAGCTGCATTCGAGAGGCGTGATTTACGCTCCCGACTGCATCGCCAATTCCGGTGGAATAATAAATGGTTGTCGCGAGTTATTAAGCTGGCCCCCTGAAAGAGCGAGTTCAAGGGTAGAGGCGCTTTACCAGGTGATGTTGGATATTCTGAAAGCGGCCGACCAGGAGAACCTGGCACCTTTCCGAATCGCCTATGCCAAAGCCAAACAGATCTTACTCTAATCAATTGCCTCTTGCTTGCTGCTGTGCTCTGGTCGCGAATGTTTGACGTGTCGCCAAATCCACCAACCTACGGCCAAAACTCCAAGGATGCCGATTACAAAGTCAAAACGGTGAAACCAGTTCTTCAATGTCTCGTCCTTATCCCACTGCTCTCCTAGTTTTTGCCCAACGTAGGCAAGGCCCAGACACCAAGGCAATGAACCCGCGAAAGTATAGATAACGAATCGCGTTAAATTCATCCGAGCGACGCCCGCGGGAAACGCGATAAAGGTTCTGATTGCTGGTAAAAGTCGACTAACGAAAACGATCACTTCACCATATTTAGCAAACCAGCGATCGGCCAAATCGAGATCATGTCGTGACAATAGAATGTAACGTCCATACTTCTCAATAAAAGGACGTCCACCGTACATCCCAACCCAGTACGCAACGAGCGAACCCAACACACAACCAACCGCACCCGCGATGCTGACGCCCCACAGATTTAGCTCCCCTTTCGAAACCAGATAGCCCGAAAACGGCATAATGATTTCAGATGGAAGAGGAATGCAGGCTGATTCGATTGCCATCAGCAAAACCACCCCGGAGTATCCCAACGCCGAGATTGTGGCTACGATGAAACTGGATAATATTCCAATTATCTTTGCGACCATGATTTTAGATTAGCTTAAGAGTTGGTTTGAAAGTTACCGGTCGGACCAGCCATGTTGGCCGATCAAGGGAACAAAGGCACAAGCTCCATGGTCTTCCTGCTGGAAGGATTTCTCAGTCTTTATGACTCGGATAAGCCTCTGAGACTCTCGAGAACCTCCTACCGGAACAACGAGGCGTCCGCCTAACTTAAGCTGGTTTACAAGAGG
>DATIBX010000637.1:0-5537 GCA_035457105.1 Pyrinomonadaceae bacterium | reverse complement strand
AGCGCATGCACCCGGATGCGGCAGAAACGGCGACGCTGCGTAATTGGATGGAGATCATGACAGATCTTCCCTGGACGAGATCTTCAGTCGATAACCTCGAGTTGCAGAAGGCCGAAAAAGTTTTAAATGAAGATCACTATGGCCTGGAGAAAGTTAAAGATCGAATTTTGGAAGCGTTGGCCGTCAGGAAGCTTAAGGAGAAACCCAAGGGGCCCATCCTTTGTCTGGTAGGACCTCCAGGAGTCGGTAAGACTTCACTTGGGCGTTCTATTGCGCGAGCGCTGGATCGAAAGTTTGTTCGGCTCTCGCTGGGCGGTGTTCATGATGAAGCCGAAATTCGCGGGCATCGTCGCACTTATGTTGGTGCGATGCCCGGACGAATAATTCAAGCAGTGCAACAAGCGGGCACCAATAACCCTTTGATCATGCTTGATGAAATCGACAAAGTAGGTGCGGATTTTCGTGGCGATCCGTCGTCGGCATTACTGGAGGTGCTCGATCCAGAGCAGAACAATTCTTTTCGAGACAATTACCTGGGTGTCACTTTTGATCTTTCCAATGTGATCTTTATGACGACCGCAAACGTGCTCGACACGATTCAACCGGCCTTAAGAGATCGAATGGAGGTCATTCGCCTGGCCGGTTACACCGAAGAAGAGAAACGTGAAATTGCCGTGCGCCATCTCTTGCCAAAGCAGATGGACGAGAACGGAATAACCCCGAAAGATCTGAACATCTCAAGAACGGCACTAATCGCAATCATTCAACAGTACACACAAGAAGCAGGTCTAAGGCAGCTTGAGCGCGAGATTGGACGCATTTGTCGAAAAGTCGCTCGCAAGATAGCTGAAGGACACAAGGGAACGATTCGGGTTTCGTTAAAAAATCTGCATGAGTTTCTCGGTGCTCCAAAGATCATTCCGGAAGAGGTTTTGAAGAAAGACCAAATCGGAATCGCGACTGGTCTGGCCTGGACAGCGGTCGGCGGTGATGTGCTTTTTATCGAAGCCCTGCGAATGAAAGGGAAGGGAAGCCTGGTCCTCACTGGCCAACTTGGAGAGGTAATGCGAGAGTCGGCTCAAGCAGCCTATTCCTATGCGAAATCGCGCGCGAAGGAACTAGATATAGCCGAGGAAGATTTTAATAACTACGACCTACATATTCATATTCCTGAGGGTGCGATTCCCAAGGACGGTCCTTCAGCTGGTATCACGCTGGCGACAGCGATGGTTTCGGCGTTGTCTTCACGTCCGATTCGTCGAGACGTCGCGATGACCGGTGAAATAACCTTAAGGGGAAATGTACTTCCGATTGGTGGCGTGAAGGAGAAGGTGTTAGCCGCTCGACGCGCGCGCGTATCGACGATCATTCTCCCGTTGCAAAACAAGCGTGATCTGGATGAAGTGCCCAAAGAGCCCTTTAAAGATATCCGGTTCGTGTTTGTCGATAATATGAGACAGGTTTTCAGAGAGGCTCTAAAAGAGAAGGTGAGTCCACCTGTTACCTCGGGACCTCGGCCGCAACGCGTTCCCCAAGCAGCGAATGCGCGTACAGTCTGAATCTGGCAAGCTCTGACCGATTACAGGGGCCCGCGAGACGCGCGCGGTCCGGCAGAAGAGGTTGAGTAGTACCGAGTAAGCGCTCGGCTAAGTGTTCGTGATGGAGAAATCTACGGCTAGTTTTTTGTGAGATTTCTTGCAACCATCATATTGAACTTTGAATCTTAGTGCTTGGTTTTTGATAGATTTCTTTGCGACTGTCGCTTTGTCCAGTGCCCCCGGCAAGACTGGTTGTTGAACTTCCCACACAGGGTTATACATCGCAAATAAAACCCGACTCGGCAATAGATCCCTTTCGTTTTCGTTCAAGGAGTTAGGTGAAATGAAAAGACCCAGCTATTCTTTTGTTCTGTTTGCAGCCCTCTCAATAGTCATATCATTATCGGCCAGTGCGTTCGGTCAAACTGCAACGAAGGCCGACTTCAGCAGCATAAAAATTAAGAATTTTGGACAAATGGATGATCGCTTCTATCGAGGAGCACAACCAGATAAAGCCAGTTACAAACAACTAGCTGATCTGGGAATTAAGACTGTTATTGATTTGACCGATGATCCGAAGGGATATGAGAAGACCAGCGTCGAAGCGCTTGGTATGCGATATGTCAATATTCCGATGAGCGACAAACGATACCCCGAGGCGGCGGCTATCGATCGGTTCTTAAAGTTGGTTGATGATCCTACAACTGGAAAGTTTTATGTTCACTGTGCGGGTGGCCGTCACCGGACTGGTGTGATGGGTGCAGTTTATCGCTTCAATCATTACAACTGGAATTTTGATCAGGTTTACAGCGAGATGAAGAACTATGATTTCTATACTCGTTGGGGCCACGGCGATCTGAAGAAGTTTGTCCAGGACTACTCCGCCAGTTATCAGCATAATGCTGCGACCGCAACAACGTCAGCGACGACTGGTGTTAAGCAAAAATAAGGCTAGTTAGCGATTACCAAGAGAGGGCCGCGGTGAAATTCATCTCGGCCTTCTTTACTGATACATATACGAAAAGCTCTTCTTCTGATCCCACTCGATCCCCTGGATATTTCCGCCATCCAAATGCAGAATCTCTTCGCTTAACTCGTCTGTGCTAACGGTCGGGCTGATGTCGACTGAATACATCAGACTTCCTGGCGACTCCTCGCTGACTTCACGATCGACTGCGCGAAGCTCGCGATCAAATCCGAACTTCTTGAAGACTTCTCTCAAAGCTCTCTGAGTTGACAAAACGTTCCTGGTTGTTACCTTCACTTCCATCGAGCGGAATACGAGCGAAGGTTCACGCCACTCCAAAAGCCATAGAACAATCAATGAGAAGACCGCTAGAATTACTGCCAGTTCCCACCGCCCAACACCTGCCGCCAGTCCGAGTGCCAAACTAATTAGCAGGACGGTGATCTCTTTAGGGTCCTTAATATTTGTCCGAAAACGGACAAGCGACACCGCAGCAAAGATGCCAAACGCTCTTGCCGCATTGTCGCCAACGATAATCATTAACGCGGCAGCCACAATGGCCAGTAGTATTTGTGTTTGCGCGACGTAGGGATTTCGCTTGATTGCAAGTATTCGTTTTCGAGGCCGGAATGCGAGCCCTGCACCCAGTATTGCTGCCAGCATCAAGCGCAAGGTCATGTGACCAATGTTTATGGCCCACCCTTCGGTTGAAACAGCGGCAGCGTCGCTCTGCGTGCCGAAAAGGCTATCGATGATCCCACCATTCTGCCGGCTTCCGGCTGGTGTTGGAGCTCGTGTTTCAGATTTTGGTCCATTAGTCTCGGCAGTTTGATTCTGGGTGACGGGTTGATAAGAATCGTTATTCGCCCGACGCCAACCGCCTATCGAGTAAACAATCAGCGCACTTAAAATCAAGACCGCCAGGAACACCACTAGCAACGTGACGATTTCCTGGCGGCGTTTGGGTCTCACTGTCATCCGAATCGTTTACCTTTCAACCACTATTCGCCCCGTCCGATCTGGAGACTTGGACGAAGACTCAACAACTCATTGGTGCGTCGTCGAACAACATTCGCCAATAGTGCACTTTGATTAGGTGTGTAGTTTGCTGCCTTAAAAGCGTCAACGAGCTGTCGATCGCTCAGGTTTGAGAGGAGAGTACCGATCCATAAAGCATCGTCGATGGTGATGTCTTTAAATAGTCCGCGATTCTTGCCGCCATAGTGAAGTACCACCCAATTGCCTTTTACCTTTTCAAGGAAATCGCTCTTAGCGAAGTTCTTGGGATTATTTCGGCTTCTCGTGAATCGCCAGAAGAGTGGGGTGGTGCTGGCATGACCAAACGTAGCGCCAAGATCACTGATGATGTAGCGCAACTCGTCTCCGTTGTCCCCGCGCACATAAACGATCTGATTGTTCGAGTCTTTGATGTCCCAGTTATTGATCAGGGCCATCATGATCTTCAAGCCCTGGAATTCGCGGCTATTGACGAAAGGATTCTGCTTCCACTTCCATTCCTGTACTCGGTCCCAATCTTTTGGTCTCGCCTCAAACCTAACGTTGGTGAAAGTACCTCTTCCTGGAATGGTCACGCGTGGAGCGAGATAATTAACTTCAGTCAGGTATCCAACACCCCAAAGCAATCTAACGGCGGCAGTTTCTGACTGAGATTCTTTCCCAATCTTTGCCACCCATTCCCGCCCCGACGCATCGCGCACTCGATACTTTTTCGAGTAACCACCTTTTTCCTCTTTTAAGAAAGTAAGCCGGCGAAGATCGGGTCGCATACTGGTTCCACCTGGACCAAGATAGAGATCACGCGAGCCTACATCGTCAGGATTCCGCCACAGAACGGCAGTTCCGGTCGGTAGCTTCCGTTTCTCTTTGGGTTTAGCAAAGCCGGTGTTGACTGAAGTTGCGCTGAAAACAATCGCGAGAAGAAGAATGGTGCTGATGAATTTTCCCCGTCGCATTTCTGCCTCCTGAGTGAAATCACATTTCAATTCACGCGCGACAAAGGTCACGCGTGTGTTTCAAACAACGGGGGTACCAGGGAAACGACGGTTGATTCGCTGAGAACTACTGCAATCCGAGAGTCAGTCCAATAAAAAACTCCTGACTGTTGAACGCCTGGCCGGGGTTAGACGGAATTACATTGTAGTTGCCCTCAGCGTCTAATGATCGAGCCTTAGTATTATCTCTCCAATAGGCATCTAACAGGACTTCCTTCAAAAACTTCTTCGCTGCTGGATCATTAACCGGAGCCATTGCTTCAATTCGATGCTTCAAGTTGCGCGACATCCAGTCGGCACTACCGATATACAACTCCTCGTTGCCGCCATTCGCAAAGTAGAGGACGCGGCTGTGTTCGAGAAATCTGCCCACCACGCTGCGAACGCGAATGTTCTCGGAGAGTCCGGAAACTCCCGGGCGCAACATACAAATCCCGCGGACTATCAAATCCACCTTCACGCCGGCGCGAGACACTTCGTACAACTTCTCGATCACCTGCTGATCCGCAAGTCGATTGAACTTCGCAACTATCCCGGCCGGACGACCCGCTCGCTTGTGCTCGATTTCTCGATCAAACAACGCGTTCAGCTTTTCGCGCAGATTTACCGGCGCGACCATCAAAGTTTTGTAGTCAGTTTGCGCTGAAAATCCGGTTAGAAAGTTGAACAACTCAGTAGCGTCTTTGCCAATTGTCTCGTCCACCGTGAACAAACCAAGATCGGTGTAGGTACATGAAGTTGTAGGGTTGTAATTGCCGGACGCGATATGTACATACTTTTTCAGTTTGTCTCCTTCGCGTCTCATCACGAGCGTTAATTTGCCGTGGGTTTTTAGACCCAGGATTCCGTACACCACATGAACACCGGCCTGGTCCAATTTCCGGGCCCATTCGATGTTGTGCTCTTCGTCAAAACGCGCCTTCAACTCGATTAATGCCGTCACCTGCTTGCCTTTTTCGCTTGCTCGGATAAGCGCAGGCGGTATCGGCGAGTCTGGTCCAGTTCGATAGAGACAGATCT
>DATIBX010000636.1:0-3022 GCA_035457105.1 Pyrinomonadaceae bacterium | reverse complement strand
GGTCGCGCAATGACTTCATCGCATCGTTAAACTCTTTCACAAACTCATTGATGTTATCTTCGCGCGCACTACCATCGAGGCGACTGCGATCCAGTGCCTCATCGAGGCTCCGGCGAAAAGTGTTTGCTGCTCTTTCAGAGTTGCGCAGCAAACGTTCGACCTGTTTGTCGTTCAATCGATAAGGAGCCGACTGAATTCCAACCGGCGGATAGAATCTCTGCCAGCGCCACGACACGCCGTAGGCGTTTGCCAGCCGGTCCAACTCAACCCTCATCCTAGCCCAATCGCTTTCGGCTCGTCCGCCGAGCCGGTTCCGGTACATAAACTCGTCTATACGCGCGGCGCGATCAAGCACGTTCTGCACGTCGCCGGCAGCCGATCGACGATTGTCAAAATTTTCGTGAAGCCGCTTTGTCGCCTCTTCGAATACCTTCACACGGGCATTCATCACGTCTTCGCGTTCGGAGCTGTTCAGGCGACTCTCGTCCAGCGCTTTATCAAGGCTGTCACGGAATCGCTCCGCATCTTTCTCAATGTTCTGAATGATTTGTTCGACCTGCTTATCGTTCAACCGATAGGGACTCTGATAAGCCTGGCTGCGCGCGCCGCCTTTGAAACCAGCAAATACCGTTATTAGCGCCAAAATCATGATTGCGTTCTTAAATATCATCTTAATCCCTCGATCCTGGGTGACTGTGATCCGTACAACAAACGGGTTAACGTTGCCGATGGGGCAAGATACGTGCCAGCCTGCGGTCGAGTGTGATTCATTGAAATTATTCACCTCGCTTGTTGCCATGGCGCAAAGCACATACGCAATATAACTGCGTAGCGTGATGCGCTGATGGTTGTTATTAAGTATGAAATTGGTTTTTTCATACTTTCGGTATCTGATTCATTTGAGCCACTCGCTCCCGAACCTTAGGTTGCGAAATAACGCGCCAAAGGCGCCAAAGAGAAAAGACAAACCGAGGGTGACGAGGAATACGGCGAACGCGAGAACTAAAATCGACGAGATGCCGCGCCCTTTATAAGTCCTAACCGTGGCCCATGCTGCACCACCTAACAGGATTGCTCCTATTGCTATTTCTATCATTCGCATAGTTCTTTGAACCGACCTTCCCCCGTACGGCACTCCCTAAACGCAGTTGCGGATCGATCATGAACCGCTGCTCCTTAACTACGGCTTCGGCCCTCGATTTGGTATCGGGCGGCGCCGTAACCTGGCCGCGAAGGACCACCGTCTTGTTTGGAAGCACTTCAAACTCTATCCAATCGAAAACGCCGTAAATACGGAACTTGGTTGCAATCCGTACTTGTTTCCAAACTGCTTGCCGACTGCTTCGTCGTTGCGGTCAGCTTCAACATCTGACCCTGTATTGCAGGTTCCGGAAGAACGACTAGCGCCATAACGAAGAACATTAAGCTAATAACCTGATTCCTCTCATAAACTCCCCTTTGCTATTTGTACTAACAAGCGTTATGCGCTCGTTAGGAAATCATGACAAACACGACATAGGGACATCCCGTCACTTTCACCAAGAGCGAGAAGAATCATCGGGATCGTGTAACGCTTACAATCGGTTGGCTGTATCGTTTCGAGTCCGATAAGAGGGCTGATCTGCTCTCTCGTCTCGATATATGGCTGAAAGACCTAGGTTGCTAAGAATTGAAAACAAGTGGAATGCCTCAATGGGCTTCAGGAGTGAAGAGTTTTGCTGTTTTATGTATTTTGGGTTGGACAGATGAATGATACCCACTTCACGATCACGGTTCTAGCTTAGTTGACTACCTGCAATGGAAGGACATCAGGTTTGATGAGGAGATCATTATACTCAACGCATACAAGGGCAAGAACAGAAACAAGCAATGCTGGCCGGTGCCGATGACCAACCGGTTGAAAATGGAGTTGTTGAAATTACAACTGCGCCTTAAGCACAACCATCCTGATGCACTCGTTTTTGAGGAAGCGAAGGTTAATCTGCGCAAGGTCTGGCGTGCCGCGTATGCTGAAGCAGGTGTGCCGAAGGGTGTCCGAATGTTTTATTCGGTGCGCCACGCTTATGCGACTGACATAGCAAACAAAGTATGGAGTTGCCGGAGCTTGCCCGTCTCTTGGGCCAAAGAGACGTAAGTATGAGTTACAGATACTATAACTTAACCAAACGCACCCTCGACAAGGCTTCGTAATATTTTAGACAGGAGGGGCACTGGCCAATGGCAAATGAGCGTTCCCCATATACTGATTAAATGCCTCCTGATTTCACTGGATGCAACTCGTAGAGACACGCTGCTGGAGACGCCCGTAAGAGCACATCAGAAGCGCTCAAGAGCTCGTCCAAATACGAAGGGAACCTAAACGTCCGCTGAGGAGAACACGCAGCGAATAAGCCATTGAAAGGGAGCAAAAATGGGGGATGCCGAATGAAATCCTAAGCCGTACCACACGCAAAAATGAACGGCAGGAAATACTGGCTTGTATCGTTTCGTAAGGCTAGGTAATGGTGTCAATACGGGGCTCAAAAATCCTCTTCCGGCTTCCCTAATTATGTGATTCTTATCAGCCGTTGCCTCGCCGTCCCGGCTGTTGTCTCGCTAAATCATCACTCGGGGAGACCGATTCGCTTCAGCAGATCTGTGAACCTTGGGTCCGCACGCAGATTATCGTACTGCGGCCAAACTTTCAGCCACACAACGCTTCGGGATCGCATCTCCAACGCCTGTTCCAGCGACTCCATCGCCAGGTCCGTCTCTCCGAGCCCGGAATAAACTGCTGCCAGGTTCGCAGGCGACACGTACCTATGCAAAGAGAGCGCTTTCAACTCATCAAGCACTTTCAATGCTTCCGCCCTTTGTCCTGATTTCGCGAAAGTGTAGCCGAGCGAAACCAGAGTTGCCGGATTGCCGCTTGAAAGCTTAACCGCGCTTTGCAACTCGGCGATCGCCTCCTCCGTCATGCCCTTTTGCGCATAGCAGTCGCCGAGCCGCCAATGAGCGGCCCAAAAGTTTGGATCCAGCTCTA
>DATIBX010000635.1:0-8575 GCA_035457105.1 Pyrinomonadaceae bacterium | reverse complement strand
GGCGCCTAAGGCAGCACCAAAAACCGCTCCGCCTAAGCCAAATTCGAAAACCCCGCCGGCCGCACCGGCAGAAAAGGCTGAGGCTCCTGCAAAAACTGTGACCGTAATCACGCCGGTCATTGTCGCCAAACCTGTTATTTCAAGTCCCTACATACTCCACAGGTTCAATGCGATCTGCGGCAGCGGAGACGCGACGATTTTGGTCTCATCTTTTGGCGGTAGCCTTCTCCTTAAAAAGCTATAAGAGTTCTGTTTCTTACCGTTTGACTCGACCCAAACGAACAACAGTGATTTCTCCAGGCTTAGTGGGCCTTCCTCCGTCCAGGCGGGAATTGTCAGATGTCCAAATGTGAAATTGCTCACGACATTTTCTGCAAAAGCGTGAGGTTGCTCGCTCCCGAAGTTATTACCCGAGGGAGGAATCGTTGACATGGTCTCTTTTACCGCAGATCCGCATGTTTTTACCGAATTTGTTGCCACAACCATAAACGGGTTGGTGTTCTGATAATAGAGCAACGCAGAGGGCCGAGGGCGGTTTAGAAGTAATGGAAATCAGGCTGGCCGCTCTCGGCCCGTTAAGTAAAAAACCTAAAGCAAACATTGGATGGGCAATATGATAGGACCGAACCAAGACCAAAAATCGTACCGCGTCATTTTGTTTGTACTGGTCGCACTTGTCGCATTGTCGTCGGCAATGAAAGAGCTTAGCGAGTTCCGCAATTTCTCGCTGGAAACAGCGGATCTGGTTGCTGAGTGGTCCACTGTCATAGCTCCCAGCGTGACGTACGCTGCTCCAGTTCGTGAAACAGCTGCGGAACGAGTCTCGGTTCAGAGTAACTCGGATGAATTTCGCTGGAGGGGAACAGTCAGCCGCGGCGCTGTCGTGGAAGTTAAGGGTATCAATGGCGCTATCAATGCCGAACCATCGAACGACAATCAGGTTGAGGTCTGGGCGGTGAAACGTGCTCGCCGCAGTGACGTGAACTCGGTTCAAGTAAAGGTTGTGGAGCACGCCGGCGGCGTGACCATCTGTGCGGTCTATCCCACGGATGATCCGGCAAAACCAAATAGCTGTGAACCAGGCGAGGGAAGAGGTCGCAACTCGGTGAGAAACAATGATGTCACCGTCGACTTCACCATCCGTGTGCCCGCTCAAGTTGCTTTGGCTGCGCGCACGGTCAATGGCGAGATCAGCGCGAAGTCATTAACGGGCAATATCACCGCCCAAACAATAAACGGCAGTATCAGATTGTCGACCAGCGGTTACGCGGAGGCCACCACTATTAATGGAGGCATAACGGCGCAATTCGGGGATGCTAACTGGCCGAGCAGTCTCAAGTTTTCGACACTAAATGGTGGTATTGATCTTGATCTACCTTCCGGCATTAGCACCGATGTCGAAGCGCAAACAACGAATGGTTCTATCCGCTCCGATTTTCCGCTCACAGTCAGCAACCTCGACGGACCAAAAAAGATAAAGGGAAAGATTGGTGCGGGCGGACGTGAACTCATTCTAAAAACATTGAATGGAAGTATCAGTCTGCGGGCTGCAGGTTAACGATTTATTTTTTAGAAGCTAATTAAAGAGAGAGCGAAATATGTTGAATAAAGCCTTAATAGGTACAGTTCTGATGTTCGTTGCTTTGTTGATCAACGGAACCGATCCGACTGCGGCGGGCAGTCTTGAAATACAGGAGACCAGGCCCGTACCGTCCGAAGCTCGAGGAATCATTACCACGGCGGTGCCAGTCTCGGGTGAGACAGGTGATGAACTTCGAGAAGAGTTTCATCAGACTTATCCCCTTTCCGCTACAGGACGGGTGAGTTTGGAGAACATCAATGGTGGAGTACAGATAAAGGTTTGGGATCGCGCCGCGGTCCAAGTTGACGCAACCAAAAAAGCTTATCGTAAAGAGCGGCTCGCCGAAGCGAAGATTGAAGTTAATTCATCGGACGAAAATATAAGGATCAAGACTGACTACCCTGATTGGAACCAGACTTTTAGAAGTGATGACCGACGTTACGACAACCCTGCCGTAGTGGAGTACGTTTTAACGATCCCTCGTAAAGCAAGTCTTGAATCAATCGAACTGGTCAACGGGTCATTAGACATAGACGGAGCAGAAGGCAGTGTTAAAGCCTCATCGATTAATGGTGGTGTGAAAGCTCGTGGACTGCTGGGCGAAACAAAACTATCTACGATTAATGGTTCGTTGGAGGCCAGCTTTACACAACTTAATGAGTCCGTGTCAGTTGATCTAGGATCTGTCAATGGCGATGTCAGCATTGTCATACCCTCAAATGCAAACGCAAGTATTCGAGCCGGTACGGTTCATGGCGGAATTTCCAATGACTTTGGACTGCCGGTTAAGCACGGCGAATATGTAGGTCATAACCTCGAAGGTCAGATAGGCAACGGTGCAACTAAGATCAAGTTGGGAAACGTGAATGGTCGCATCAAGATCAGTCACGCCGCGGATGGCCTGGCATTGAGTCCCGTCACCTCAATTCAACTCGAGAAGGAGAAGATCAAGGATGAGGCGAAGGAAGCGCTGAGTGCAGACATCAACCGCCAGATCGAACAAGCAAATCAGATCGCTTCCGAAGAAGCTGCTCGCGCCGTTGACTCAGCTCGAATTGCACGCGAAGCGCAGCGTCAGGTCGATGAAGCGCTGCGAGAAGCCCAACGTGAGATTCAACAAGCTCAAAGGGAAATTCAACGCGAACAACGCGACCGATTGCGTGAGTCGATTCGTCTTGAAGCCAATCGCGGTCGTGGAGTCGGTGCCGGGGTTGGCGCCGGTGTCGGCACTGGACGTTCTTCCAACAAGGTGAGTTCACAGGAATCCAAGAGTTTTAGTGTTACAGGTACACCTCGGGTGAACGTTGTGACATTTGATGGGCCAATCACAGTTCATGGCTGGGACAAGTCAGAGGTTTCCTACACCGTTACCAAAAGAGCGGATGATGATGAAGATCTCAAAATGATCACGGTCGATGGTCAGCAGCAAGGTTCAACCGTCTCAATCATTGCGAAGTGTGACGACGACAGAACTGGCAGTACACAAATTGAGGTCTTCGTTCCCCGAAACAGTTCGCTTCACGTTTCTTCGGGCGATGGTGAGCTGAAGCTCGACAAAGTTAGCGGTGACATCACGCTGCGCACTGGCGACGGTTCGATTGACGTTTCCGAAGCCGGCGGACAGCTCCAGGTTAATACTGGTGATGGTCATATCCAGGTGGCTCGGTTTGATGGTCAGGTCGATGCGCGGACAGGTGATGGAGCGATCGACTTAGATGGAACCTTCAGTTCTGTTGCGGCGCGCACCGGCGATGGCTCAATTACTCTTTCTGTTCCGAGTGGTTCGAATTTCACGATCGAGACTAACGTCGACAGCGAGGTTACTCCTGAGGGCCTGAACATCAGCGAAGCAATAGCACCTACCCCCCGTATCAAACGTTGGAGCGTTGGCAGCGGCGGCAAAGTCTTTACTCTCAAAACGGGCGATGGAAGAATTCTACTTCGCTCACGCTAACGACTTCGTTATTTGTTTGGGAAGATTTCCAGGACATCCTTCGTCCTATTAGAGGAATCTTCCCGGCAAATTTCGATACACCCCAAACACCGGTTTTCCAACTTCGTCAGAAATCGAACGTTTGATGAGATTCACGCTCTTAAGCTTTCTACTGCTCGGTCTGTGTTGCCGTGCAGTCAGCGCGCAGGCTCCGCTTTCAGCGCCAGAGCCTTCACCGATTGCGCTTAAAGAAATGGTTTCGAATACTCCACCCTCGTCCTCCTCAGTCTCAGAGGTCAAGGTAGGAAAAGCAGCTGCGCTTTCGTTGCCTCCGGAAAAAAAGAATCCGATCAAGATGCCGCTGTTCGCCAAGTCTCCGGTAATCGACGGAAAGCTTGATGACGAGGTCTGGGAATCAGCAGTCGTTCTTAAAGATTTTTATCAGGTCCAACCCGGCGACAATCTCATTCCCCAATATAGAACTGAAGTCCGGCTCGGTTACGACTCGCGTTTTATCTACGTAGCCTTTCACTGTTTTGACGAGCCTGACAAAGTACGAGCCTCAGTCGCCAAACGAGACGACATTTTCAACGACGATTATGTTGGGATCCTGTTTGACACCTTCAACGATCAACGACGCGCTTATGAATTCGATTTCAACCCGCTGGGTGTACAGGCCGACGGTATTTGGACTGAAGGCGTAAGTGAAGACTTCAGCCTTGACATAGTTTTTGAATCAAAAGGAATGGTCACAAACGATGGTTACACGGTCGAAGCTGCTATTCCTTTCAAGTCGTTGCGCTACCTGGCGGGAAAAGACAAGTTGTGGGGAATTCATTTCTGGCGTCGCACCAAACGTCTGAACAACTCGCTCGACATGTGGATTCCTCTCGATAAAGATAAAAACAGCTGGCTGGCCCAGGCTGGACATCTTACTGGACTCGATGGGGTATCGACTGAGCGAACTCTGGATCTGATTCCGAGTCTTACTGTCTCGCAAACAGGTAAGCGCAAATCCACTTTACCTACCGGCGCTGCGTTTGATCCCGGTAAGTTTGTCAATGAGCCCGTCAAATTGGATCCAGGACTGACAGGCAAGTTTACCTTAACGCCAACGGTTACCCTGGACTTTGCAGTCAATCCTGATTTTGCTCAGGTCGAATCTGATCAATTAGTTGTCACCGCTAATCAGCGCTTTCCAATTTTCTTCGAAGAGAAGCGTCCGTTTTTTCTCGAAGGCATCGATATCTTCAATACACAGATAGCTGCAGTACATACTCGGACGATTGTTGATCCTGACTTCGCCGTGAAGCTGAGCGGTAAAGTAGATCGCAATTCGTTTGGATTGCTGGTGGCTTCTGACAACGCTCCTGGTAATTTCAGCGAAGACGAGCGCATAACAGCTGACAATCGATTTGTCGACAAGAATGCAAACGTTGGCATCCTGCGTTTCAAGCGCGACATCGGCTCGGAAGACTCGTTCATCGGTTTCCTCGGGACATATCGCAGGTTCGTCGATGTTTACAATGAGTTGGGTGGCTTCGATGGTCGTTTTCGAATTAATAAGCAAACGACTTTCAGTTGGCAGGCACTGGCCACACGCACACGCGACATTTTGTTTTTTCCCGACGAAGGTGTTTTCAAAGACAGCAAACAGAATGGGTTTATCTACGCGGTTGATTACAACCAGAGTGGCAGGCACTTTGGCCATGAATTTTCCATGGTGGGCCGCACTCGTTATTACCGCGCAGACCTTGGTTTCAATCGCCGCATTAATACAAACAACCCGAACTGGTTTGTTAGATACAACTCTGAGCCGAAGCCAAAAGCGAAGTTGATCTCATGGCGGGTCTATACTGACTTCAATGCAAACTTCGACTGGCAAGGGAACTCACAGAATTTCAATAACGAAACTCAGATCCAATTCCAATTCAGGAAACAAACATATTTCGGAGCAGGTACGGACTTTGGTTACGATCGCGTCTTCGAGAGTGAGTTTGGAGCGGCCAGAAAACCGGACTCGAATTGCGCAATTGAAAACAAGTGCACGTTTGCCGGCCAGGACAATGAACGTTCGAGTCCAACCAAAGCGATCTATTTTTTTGGCGGATCCAACCCGAGCAAGAAGTACAACCTCAATTTTTTCACTATTCGCGGATGGGGCAACATGGACTTCGATTTCGGTTCGCCGCCAAAATATCCGCGGGCCAGCCCTGTGGCGCTGTCGGCAGCTGAAGCACGAGCTGCTGGAATGTGCAATACAACGCCATTGCCATTCGCCTGTCTGGCGCCGCAGGATCCTGGACCAGGTGACTTCTTCCATTTCGACGTTGGGCTAACTTATCAACCTACCAACGAAATCAATGCGCGTTTGAGTTATACGAAGGAAAGATTGAGAAGGTACGACACCGGCAGACTGGCCTTCGATGACAATATTGTTTCTTTGAGGACGACATACCAGTTTACGCGTTTCCTGTTTGCTCGTGGTCGCGTCGACTACGACACTCTCGCCTCAAACGTTAAGGGGCAGTTCCTTTTGGGTTGGACTCCGAATCCAGGAACGGCTTTTTATGTTGGTTACAACGACGACTTGAATCGTAATGGATACAATCCATTCACAGCGCAACTTGAACCAGGCTTTCGCCGTAACGGCAGGACATTTTTTATAAAACTCTCCTACCTCTTCCGCCGCAGCTTTTAAGGCGGCGATGACTCTTGCTTCACTTACTAGCTCACCGACTGACTCTCCTGTCATCCCGTGTTAAACTAACCGGACCAGTCTTGTCTGCTCCCCGGTTTACTTGCAATAGATCGATTTCGACTAGGAAGAGCGCGATTTATTTATTTGAATTTTAGGATGTTGGATTCGGTGCCATCGATGAGACACGCCTCCAGGGCGATAATTATTGGGTTACCGCTAGCAATACTGGCGGTTCTTTTTTTGAGTTCGTGCAAAAGCGATTATCAGGCGTCTGCGCGTCAGAACAGGATTGTTGACCCTAAAGCCAGTCGACAGGTAAAGACGGTTGCCGTCGCGGAAACGCCCTTTGGCGAAACCGTGACCGCCAACGGTACTCTCGCTGCTTTCGATCAGACCACTGTCAGCGTCAAAGTTCCGGGGCGGCTCCGCGTTATTTCAATCGATCTTGGTTCAGTAGTTTCAAAGGGCCAGGTCATCGCACAACTCGAGCCAGAGGACTACCGACTGCGAGTTCAACAAGCTGAGGCATCCCTGGCCCAGGCTCGAGCTCGTCTGGGTCTGGCGCCGGATGGAACTGATGACCGCGTCGATCCCGAGCAGACTGCAACTGTGCGCCAAGCTCGCGCGGTACTTGATGAAGCGCGCAACACACGAGACCGTGCAGCTCGCTTAGTCGAACAAGGTGTGATTGCAAAAGCGGAATTCGATACTGCCAACGCCGGGTTCAAGGTTGCAGAAGGTCGTTATCAAGATGCTTACGAAGAGATTCGCAACCGTCAGGGAATTCTGGCGCAGCGCCGATCAGAGTTGGGATTGTCCCGCCAGCAATTGAAAGATACAGCTGTTGTTTCGCCGATGGATGGCATAGTTCAGGAAAAGCGTGCCAGTGTCGGTGAGTACTTGGCCGCTGGTGCTCCTATCGTGAACATCGTGAAGATGGATCCGTTGCGACTACGTGCCGAGATTCCCGAGCGAGAGTCGAAGAGTGTTCACAGCGGTCAGAACGTACGCGTCACCGTAGAAGGCGACTCCAACGTCTACATGGGCCAAATTATGCGTTTGAGTCCCGTTATCGCTGAACAGAATCGCATTCTCGTAGTTGAAGCAGATGTACGAAACAACGGCAAACTTCGTCCCGGTTCATTTGCGCGTGCCGAAATTGTCACGAACGATGCCAAAATGGCTGTGACTGTTCCCAATAACGCGATTGTTACTTTTGCTGGTATCGAGAAGGTGATCGTGGTTCAGAACGGCAAAGCACTGGAAAAACCGATCACTACCGGTCGTCGCAGTCCGGACGTGACCGAGATAGTTTCTGGAATCAGTGTCGGCGAGAAAGTCATCGTCGATCCTGGCAACCTGCAAACAGGTCAACCGGTTGAAGTAGTCGATTAAACTCGTTAGCGGCGAGGACTCAAAATTTTTAAATGGCAACGCAGATCGTTGCCGGCAAATCAGAGTTAGGCTTGGGACTTATCTTATTTAATCTTCGGTTCGTTTTCATAAATGCAAAAACTGGCTGAAATTTGTATTCGCCGTCCGGTTTTCGCGACCATGATTGTGCTGTCACTGGTGGTCGTAGGAACAGCTGGCTTCTTCAAATTAGGCGTCGATCGGTTCCCTTCAGTCGATCTACCAACCGTTAGCGTTCGTACCAGTCTTCCTGGTGCGGCTCCTGAAGAAGTTGAATCTCTTGTCACCCAACAAATCGAAGAGGTCGTAAATACCGTCGACGGTATTAGCGAACTGCGATCTGTTTCAGGTCAGGGAACCTCCATTGTTATCGCGACTTTCAGACTTGACCGTAATCTCGAGTCTGCGGCTCAAGACGTAAGAGATCGAGTTAACACGCTGGGCCGCCATCTGCCTGAAGATGCGACTCCTCCGATTATTCAGAAATTTGATAATGACAGTACTCCTGTTCTAACCATCGCGCTTTCGGCCGACCGCTCGTTACGAGAGTTGACCGAATTGGCAGACAAGACTGTTCGTGTCCAGTTGGAACGAGTTAGCGGAGTTGGCGAGGTCCAAGTTGTCGGTGGTCTCGATCGCGCGATCAATGTTTGGATTGATGCTGATCGCCTAGCTGCCTACCAGATTTCTATTTCAACAATTCGGGAGGCGCTCGCGCGGCAAAATACTGACGTGCCCGGTGGAAATGTGACTACCGGTAAAGAGGAATTGATCCTAAGGACAATGGGCCGATTTACCGATCCACGTCAGTTCGAAGATCTGGTCATAGCCAACGTCAACGGTGTACCCGTCAGACTTCGGGATGTGGGTCGAGTCGAAGACGGCACCAAAGAACAACGTTCGCTCGCTCGACTCAACGGAACACCGACAGTAACCCTCGATATCA
>DATIBX010000634.1:0-30645 GCA_035457105.1 Pyrinomonadaceae bacterium | reverse complement strand
ACTCGCGTTATCCACAATCAAATCTCCGAAGCCTAACAGTCGCTGAGGTATCGTAGCCGACACCGTGACATCCTGAATCTTACTCAACGGAATATTCCTGGTGGTCCGAGAGACCAATCCTCGATCAATTTCGAGCTTTGCATCCGTGACTGTGTAACGAACCGAGTTTCGCCGCAGGTGGTAGTAGGCCGGAATCAAAAGTAAAGCGAGCGCGAGCAGAATTGAGATGTACGCGGGTACAGTAGGGACCATGGCGAGCAAAGAAACAAGCGCGATTCCGCTAAGCACAGCCAGTGCGTAACCAGCCTTGATGAAGATCAAGGTTGGTCTAACGGTGAAAACCACATGCTCCAGATCCGGATCAGAGCCCCGCTGAATGCCCATTTGCTCAAGGCGGGCAATCCTAGTCGACTCCGGATCAGCTGCGGGAGCACCACAGTTAGAGCAAAACCGCACGGATGGAGCCATGTAAGCTCCGCAATTCGAACAACTCATAGAGATTGGCCCCTCACGTGCCAGTAACCGATTGGAGAGTAAAACATCATACTCAAAGCCCGTTAAATACAAAACGAGGCGGAGACCCTATCAGGTTCCGCCTCGAGGTTGAATGAGTAGAAACTTTACTGAGAGACCAATTGGAGCCGACCATCTGGCATCCGCGCCATGTAGACAGTCGGTTCATAAACACTCAATGGGGTGGCGTTCCTCTCTCGAGCTGCAATCGCCTGTTCCGGCGTCAGCTTACTTGCGTGCGCTGCAGCCTCTGGGTCGCGTATTAACGAGTAACGACGACCAATGCGGCGTACGTACTCTTGAGTTTCACTGTAGGGGGGAACTCGAAAACCATATTTCATAACTGCGCCTTCGCCCGCGTTGTAGCCAGCCAGTGCGAGCGACACGTCTCCCGAAAAGAGATCAAGCAGGAAACGCATATAGCGGGCGCCGCCCTCAATATTCTGCTTTGGATCCCAGATATTTGCGACGCCAAATCTAGCCGCGGTTGGAGGCATTAACTGCATCAATCCGCGAGCGCCCTTGTAGGACATGGCGCGCGCTTTAAAACTGGATTCCTGGTGCATTATTGAATAAAGCAACAGCGGGTCGACCTGATTTTTCTGACCCGATTCAACGATGTATCCATCAACATCACTATTTCCGGTGGAGAAGCCATTAAGCGAGGGATTGAGAGGAGTGCTGGCCACTAACGCATCCGGGGCAGGCATGTACTTGATGGTTGGTTTGATCAGTTTCTTACCCTCTGGCGTCTTGCCCGGGGTAGCGTTCGGAGGCGGAGGTGTCTGCACCTTTACCCCGTTGGCAAAGTCAAAGTTATCGAATTGGTAGGGGTTTTGGGCCTGCACAGTGATTGCAGCGGCAAAGATTACTAGGATAAACGGTAATTTTCGCATTTGTTCGGTAATACTCGCTGAGATTTCGCGTACAGGGCAGGAGTTGGGACGCTTCCGAAGAACGTCCAGCCGCAGTTATCGTAACACACATAGCTAAACGATGGTCAACATGTTTCAACATTCGGGGGATCGAGGCGGCACTCCGTGGCCGCCCCCTTCTTCGACGAAACGAACCTCGCGATGAAAACTCTCAATCCGAAACGACCCCAGAGCGTAAAACAGTGTAACTCTTGACACCGATAGTATGATTAGGCGGTTTTCGAACTGACCTCACAAGTCAATCTATTAACCCGCGCGCACCTGCGCGCCTCACAAAAAGGAAAGAAAGATGAATCGAATACTCACTATCACTCTGCTCGTGTGCTGTGTCTTCACGACGGGCGTCCTGGCTCAAAACTCCACTTCCGCCGCTAAAACTGCCGGTAAACAAACAACGAAACGCGGACCCGTATTTCGGGCGACGAAGGACCAGATCAACCAGGCCCAGTCGCTACTCAAAACCAGAGGTTTTTATGCGGGCGAACAGATCGGGAAGCTAGATGACGCAACGCGTGAAGCGCTCAGGAAGTATCAACAAGCGGAAGGTATAAAGGTGACTGGAACGCTTAATAAACTCACTCTGGAGAAGATGAACATCGAACTCACGGACAAGCAGAAACAGATGTGACTTTGGAGTGCGCCGGCCCGGCGGCGCTTTTAGCCCCACCCGCCGGCGCACTCTTACTAAGCATAGTCCAAGAAATTACTTACTTAAGAGTCGCTCTACAACGCCAAAGCTTTCTGCCAATGCTTGCGTTAGTTTTTCCGGCTGACTTCCGCCGCCCTCTGCCATGTCAGCTTTGCCACCACCCCGTCCACCAACGATAGGCGCTAGCTCCTTGATGACTTGGCCGGCTGGAACCTTTCCAGTGAGGTCCGACGAAGTTCTAACGATTAGCGAAACCTTACCGTCGCTACTTCGACCAAGTACGACGACTCCCGATTTGATGCGATCCAACAACGTGTCGGAAAGCTGGCGCATGCCCGCTGCATCTAGACCATTTGCTTCACGCGCAAGCACTTTTACTCCGGCGACGTCACGCGAGTCATCGCCATTTGACGACGAACCAACTGCGCCACTGGCAATGCGCAAGCGAAGCTCTTCTGATTCGCGGCGGGCCTTCTTTAACTCGTCTTGCAAGCGAGCCACGGTGGCCGGAAGATCTCCGCGCGATGTTCTCAAGCCATTACTCAGTTCATCCACTAAGATCTCTGACTCGCGAAAACGATCGTAAGCATCGACACCGGTCACAGCCCTGATGCGCCGCACACCCGATGCAATGGACTCGTCACTCGTAATTTTGAAAAGACCGATATCACCGGTCGCCCGAACGTGAGTTCCACCACACAACTCTTTCGAAAAGATACCCTCAACTCCCTTGATTGACAGAACTCGGACCTTCTCGCCGTACTTTTCGCCAAACAAAGCCATTGCACCTGAGCGCATTGCTTCTTCGATCGCCATCTCATCGGTCTGCACCGGTTCGTTGCGGAGGATGTGATAGTTGACGAGGCGTTCGATCTCTTCTTTCTCTTCATTAGTCAACGGCTGGTAATGTGAAAAGTCGAAACGCAAATACGTCGGGGCCACCACTGAGCCGGCCTGTTTGACATGAGTTCCGAGGACCTCGCGCAAAGCTGCGTGCATCAAGTGGGTTGCCGTGTGGTTGCGACGAGTGGCATCGCGCTTCTCAACATCCACTTGAGCAGTAACCTCTTGTCCAACCGAAAGAGACCCGCGAACAAGCCGTGCCTTATGAACTACTAACCCCTGGGTCGGAGAATAAGTGTCCAGCAGCGTAGCCGACGCAGTGTCAGTTATCAGTTGTCCGGTATCACCAACTTGCCCACCGCTTTCAGCATAAAAGGGAGTTTGATCGAGTATTACTTCGCCTTCCTCATCGGCCTCAATACTAGCGACTTCCTGGCCGTCTCTAAGCAGAGCAACGATCTTGGCCTCCGGTAACTTTGTCGTTTCGTAACCTCGAAATCGAGTTTTTCCTAAGCGTTTTACGAGATCTGCGTAAATGGGATTTGCCTTGCTTTTCCCTTCAACTCGCTCTGTAGTTCCCGGTTGTTGAAGCTCCTGCAACGCCGCATCAAACTGCTTGTTGAAGTCATCTTCATCGATGGCAAAACCGCGCTCTTCCAATCCAACTCTTATTAGATCCTTCGGAGTTCCGAACGTGTCATAGAGACGGGCCAGTGCTTTGAACTGCGGCATCGCGCCTTTGGTTGTAGCAAACAATTCGTCCAGTTTGTTGAGACCAACCGTCAAGGTGGACGCGAAACGTTCCTCTTCCAGGCGAACCATCTTCTGAATGAAGTCGCGCTGCGACTCGAGTTCGGGATAAGGTCCCTTCATCTTATCCACGACGAAATTAGTTACCTTGTTGAAGAACTCATCCTCCAAATGGAGTGCATGGCGACCCTGGTAAATCGCCCGGCGCATAATCTTCCTGAGAACGTAATTTCGTCCCTCGTTACCAGGGAGTATGCCGTCAGCAATCGCGAACGCCGTCGTCCGAGCATGGTCGGCAATCACTCTCATTGCAAAACCTTCCTGGGTTTCAGGCTCATAATTGCGATCCGCCAGGCTCGCGGCGAACTCAATGATTGGACGAATCAGATCGGTATCGTAGTTTGACTTCACTCCTTGCAAAACAACCGCAAGACGTTCGAGACCTGCGCCTGTATCAACCGAGGGAGCTGGTAGCGGATCTAGTTTGAACTTTTGTGGAGCAACCTCGGAACGATCAAACTGCATGAAGACCAGGTTCCAGATCTCCATGATTGTGTCGCCCGGTCCGTTGACGTTTGCCGCAGAGTTTTCGGCGTCGCTCGGACTGGGACCCATGTAGTAGTGAATTTCACTGCATGGACCACATGGACCAGTCTCACCCATTTGCCAGAAGTTGTCTTTTTTGCCGAACCTGAGCACTCGGTCAAGGGGAGCTCCAACTTTATGCCACAAACGTTCGGCATCCTCGTCTGGTGGAACTTCTTCGTCGCCACCGTAAACCGTAAACCAGAGACGCGCAGGGTCAAGCTTCAATCTATTGACTAATAAGTCCCAGGCAAACCTGATTGCGTCTTCTTTGAAATAATCGCCAAAGGAAAAATTACCCAGCATTTCAAAGAATGTATGATGCCGTGCCGTCTTTCCTACTTCATCAAGATCGTTGTGTTTACCACCGGCGCGCACGCATTTCTGCGACGACGTCGCACGTACGTATTCACGCTTTTCTGTCCCCAGAAAGACGTCCTTGAATTGGTTCATCCCTGCGTTGGCGAACAACAGAGTCGGGTCGTTCGCAGGTAATAAGGGTGAAGATCGGACGCGGGTGTGGCCGTGTTCTTCAAAATATTTAAGAAATGCTTCTCTTATCTCGTCGCCAGTCATACTTTTACTTTCAAGCTCCTCAAAACCAGTTTAGCACCTTTGGAGTGCTGCGACCTGTCACCGCTTTTCACGTTCTTCGTTTTGAAAGGGACTCGGTTTAATAATTATGGGCTTTAAAAGCGAAGCCGGGCCGGCGCACTCCAAATTAGTCCGTATCCTTTAAAAGCGCTCTTACCTTCTCGCTGACCAATTCAAATCCAAATCCTCTCCTGAGCAAATGATCGAAGAGCTTCTTTGCTTCCAAACGATCCGTTGGTTTTCCTCGTAGTCGAATCCGCTTTTCAATCGCCTGTTGTATCAACTGCTCTTCTGAGTTTTCCTGGTAAACAAGATCGAGGGCTTCGTTCGCGACTCCGGCGGTGACCTTCTTTAATTTCAAATCCCGTTCCAGCCTGCGTCTGCCCATCGGCCTTTGCTTAACTTTTAACGAGGCATAACTAAACGCAAACTTTCCATCATCCAAATATCCATATTCACTAAGCCTGGTTATTACAGTTTCCACTATCTTTTCGTCCGCTTTGCGATTTTCTAGGAGGCGTTCCCGCAACTCAGCGATTGAGCGCGGTTTTGCGGCCAACAATCGGGTTGCCCGTTCGAACACAGCTTTCTGTGGATCAACAATTTCTGATGCCTGGTTACCTTTGGTGCCTCGCCGCATGAGTCAGATTTTCACCATAAAGCCCTGGAACAGCAACGAGCCCGGAGGTAGTTTCAATCTCAGCCTTCATCGCATACTGTACCAACACTGCCGCCAAACATTTTCAATAGATCAAATCCGAGAGAAGTTGCACGAGGGATCGCCAATTCTTAAAGCCCGGCCTAGAATTGAATCATGGATGGTTTGATTGTTATCGATAAGCCCTCAGGGGTTACGTCGCACGATGTCGTGGCGAAAGCGCGGCACATCATTCGCGAGCGACGCATTGGTCACACCGGCACACTCGATCCGTTCGCGACCGGCGTCCTGGTAATCTTACTTGGTAGAGCAACCAGGTTGGCCCAGTTTGTTTCGGGAGTCGACAAAGAATACCAAGCTGTTATTCGTTTAGGATACTCCACTGACACCGGCGACCGTACGGGCATGCCTTTGGAGGACCGGCGTAGAACAGCTGGCTGGACTAGCGCAGAGATCGAAGACGCACTGCAGAGTCTGCGCGGCAACATTCAACAGACACCGCCGATGTTTTCGGCGAAGAAGATAAAGGGTCAAAAACTCTACGAGATGGCTCGTCGTGGCGAAACGGTTGAAAGACTGCCAATTCACGTTTGCATTCACGAATTTGTAGCGATCAAACGTGACGGTCAGCTTTACAAGGACAATAAGGACGGCACGTTCGACTTAATGGCTCGAGTAGTCTGCTCGTCGGGGACATATGTACGGACCTTGGCAGAAGATCTCGGAGAACGCTTGTCGGTCGGCGCTCATCTAGCCGAGTTGCGTCGAACCCGGGTCGGGCCGTTTTCTATAGATAGGGCGGTAACTCTTGACGAGCTTAGGACCAGTTTTGGTGAAGAGAGTTTGGGAACAATCTTGCTGCCACCAGACGAAGCATTACCTGAACTGCCTTTCGTGCATCTAAGTGATGACGACGCCCGAAAGGCGAGTCACGGGATGGAGGTGAGAGTTGCGGAAGCACATTGGGCGGATGGAGCAAAGGTAAAAATCTACGGTAGAGACGGACACCTGATTGGGGTCGGAGATTACAACGCCTCTCGAAGCGAGATTCATCCCAGCGTGGTGATTTCCCACGGAAGCAATTAGTGCCCAGGTGGCAAACCACAATCAGTCAAAACCCGGAACTGAAAAGCGAACTCTGCGCGGCGTACCTCACTCCACTCAAAAATAAGCATTGACTTGCGCCCTTAGACCGTGTGCTATACTTGCCGTAACTTTGGAGGCGCGCGTGTCGTTCGCTTCCGACAACCGTTCCCTCCCACGACTTTCGTTGAAACGATCATTGAGAACCATGCTTTGAGATGCGGCTTACGCTTACGCGCGCGTAGGACCTGACATTGCCAAGCATAAAGTCGAAGTAAAACCGCAGACCCACTATCCGAAGAGATTGCGGTGTACTTAAGGGGCGTGGAACATCCCCACACGCTGTCCAACGCGCGAAGGCCGAAGAGGTTTTAAAAGGCTATGCAAGAGCACGATGGCAGACAACAATTCAACATCACAGAACGCCTGGAAGATTTGCGTCGTGAGCATGAAGCGCTCCGCTGGGAAGGATCATTTCGCGACTACTTCGAACTAGTCGCGCAGAATCCAAAGATAGCCCAGCTTTCCCATGGAAGAGTCAACGACATGGTCCATGCGGCCGGCGTTGAACGTCTGAACGAGGGAACCCAGCACGAAATCCTTTCCTATAATTTCTTTTCCAACGAGCTCTACGGCATCGAAGAGCCCATTGCGAAGATTGTCGAGTACTTCAAGTCAGCCGCCCAGCGTCTGGAAGTGCGTAAGCGCATCCTTTTGCTAATGGGGCCTGTTGGCGGAGGTAAATCAACAATCGTCATGATGCTCAAACGTGGGCTCGAGGATTGGACGAAAACTGATGGTGGAGCAGTTTATGCAATTAAAGATTGCCCGATGCACGAGGAACCGCTCCACCTGATTCCTCACCAGTTGCGCGCCGAAGTCGAAAAGCATTACGGCATCTATATCGAAGGGGATCTGTGTCCTCAATGTCGCTACTCTCTCGACAAAACCTACCACGGACGACATGAGGATGTACGCGTACACCGTGTCTCTTTCTCCGAGAAAGAACGAGTAGGCATCGGAACTTTTTCTCCCAGCGACCCTAAGTCACAGGACATCACTGAACTCACTGGATCAATCGATCTATCAACGATTGGCGAGGTCGGTGTTGAGTCGGATCCACGCGCTTATCGGTTCGACGGCGAGCTCAACATCGCCAATCGCGGTTTAATGGAGTTCGTGGAAATGCTGAAGGTTGACGAGAAGTTTCTCTACAGCCTGCTGACCCTTTCCCAGGAACAAAGCATTAAAACAGGCCGATTTGCGATGATTTACGCCGACGAGGTAATCCTCTCGCATTCGAACGAAAACGAGTACATCGCGTTTGCCGGCAATCGAAAATCTGAAGCTCTGCAGGACCGCATCATTCTTGTCCGAGTTCCCTATAACCTGCGCGTCTCACAGGAAGAACGGATTTACGACAAGCTGCTGCACCAGTCAGAAGCACTGCGCAATGTTCACCTCGCACCCAACACACTTCGAGTGGCCGCCATGTTTGCGGTCATGACACGACTGGAAGAACCAAAACGTCAGAACGTCGACATCGTCAAAAAGATGAAACTCTACGATGGTGAAGACGTCGAAGGCTACAAGTCCAAAGATGTGCGCGAACTGAAGGAAGAAACCGTTCGCGAAGGCATGGACGGCATCTCTCCGCGCTACATCATCAATCGTCTCTCGAGCGCACTGGTACGTGACGGCGTAACTTGTATCAATCCAATCGACTCTCTGCGCGCTATCAAAGACGGTTTTGAACAACACACCGGAATTAGCAGCGAGCAGAGAGAGCGTTATCTGAATATGATTTCGCTCGCACGTAAAGAATATGACGAACTGGCCAAGATTGAAGTGCAACGCGCCTTTGTCTATTCATTTGAAGAGATGGCGCGCACGATGTGCAATAACTATCTCGACAACGTTGAAGCGTTTTGTAACAAGGAGCGTATCAAGGATCCAATTACCGAAGAAGAGATGGATCCGGATGAACAACTGATGCGCTCGATCGAAGAGCAGATCGGTATCTCTGAGAATGCGAAAAATACCTTCAGACAGGAAATCCTGATTCGCATTTCGTCTTACGCTCGCAAAGGAAAGCCCTTTGAGTACAACTCTCACGAGCGTCTGAAGGAAGCGATTGAAAAGAAGATATTCTCCGACTTGAAGGATGTCGTAAAGATAACTACTTCAGCCAAAACTCCGGACCCAGACCAGCTGCGTCGCATCAACGAAGTGGTGGACCGTCTGGTTAAGGACCATGGCTATTGCCCGGTCTGTGCCAATGAATTGCTGACTTACGTCGGCACTCTCCTGTCTCGTTAAGGTAACGAGTCTCTCTCGAGTAAAGCGCCCGCGCTCCTTTCTGGTGCGCGGGCGTTATAATAAGGGCGATGAAAAAACGCTACTTGATTGCGGGTACGGCGACCACAGCAGCGGCCGTAGCTGTTGCCGCAAAGCTCCTCCTGCGACCTCGTGACGCTGATTGGCATCAGAACCGAGACGTCATCTTTCATTCGGAGTACTCGCACTTCATCGAGGTTGACGGGGTAAAAGTTCACTATCAGGAAGCTGGAGAACCCACGAACCCGGCAGTCTTGTTAATTCACGGCTTCGCTTCGTCTACCTTTGTCTGGAGCAAAGTGTTTCTAGAACTAGCGAAGAAGGGACTTCGCGTCATTGCCATCGATTTGCTTGGTTTCGGCTACTCGGAAAAACCGAAGAATGGCGAATACACTATTACTGGACAGGCAAAACTCATCCACAAACTGCTGGGTCTGTTAGGAATTGACCGGGCTACGATTGTGGGAAGCTCTTACGGCGGTGCGGTCGCAGCAACTTGCGCCCTCGATTACCCCGATTGCATCGACAAGTTGGTACTGGTTGGTACCGTAAACAACAATCGGCCGCTCGACTTTGCTTTGATGCGCGTCTTCAGTTCGCGTGTCGTTGGTGATGTTGTGTCACCGCTATTACTGAGCTCACGACGACTCCTCCGGCAACGCATGAAGCGCGTTTATGACCGGCATGCCTGGGTACTCGATGAGCGACGAGTGGATGCTCGTCATCTGCCGTTACGCGCCGCTCGAACGCAACGAGCCCTGATTCGCACGGTACGAGGGTGGGACGCGGAACGAATAGCAAGGGAGGCGCATCTAATTCAACAGCCGACCTTGCTCCTATGGGGTGAGAATGACGTGGAGATTCCCTTGACTGATGGTGAAAGGCTCCACCGCGAGATAGCCAATTCCCGATTGATAGTCTTCCTCAATTGCGGTCACTTGCCGCATGAAGAGTACCCGGCGGCGTTTACCAACATCATCTCGGATTTTGTCCTTGGGTAGTCCACCAGCAGGAGTAACGATATGAAGCCTCAATCAAATGTATTAGCGATTGGTAGGGGCGTCACTGCGTGGGTACCCCACTCACGATCAAACAATCAGCCTCTCACGAAGGCACCGGCCTACCAAATCCTGATTTGCCTGTTGACTTTTTTTGGTCTCGCGAACGCTCAGCAAGCTCTGCCGCAGTACAGTGGACTCACTGGACACTGCGACGGAACCATCTATAAAGGCGGCGAAATTCCGGGGGAAAACCGCGCAAAGATCAGGAATAGAACCGTTCCCAATATGAACCAGCAGGCATTAATTGCAGGGGTAAGCGGAACAGTAGTAATAGAAGCGGTGTTATGCCGAGATGGTCGGGTAACAGATTTAGAGGTGCTCCAGGATTTACCTGAGGGGCTTACGCAAGAGGCTATTAGAGCTGTACTCGCAATCGAATTCATTCCCGCCGAAGTCAAGCTCCATAGCGTTTCCCAAAAAATGCGCTTTGAATTTTCTTTCAACGAGCTATCAGGAGTTATCAATCCACGACAGGCCGAAGGAAAACTCATTCGGAGTATCGAAATCGTGGGCCATAGAAGATTGACAACAAACTACATTCTAGGCCTGATTAAAACAAAGGTGGGCGACACCTATGCTGAAGGGCAAATAAAACAGGATCTAGAATCACTCCTGTCGAGCGGTTACTTCGATCCAAGGGGCACAAGCGTTAGAACGGATGCTTTCCCGGACGACGCGTTAACAGTCATTTTTGAGGTAAAGGAATTACCGCTTATTTCAAAGGTCGCATTTGAAGGACTCGAACGAATTCCCGAATCGGAGATATTAGGAGTTATAAAAAGTCAAAACGTTGATCTCCGACCGGGAGCAATGTATGACCCCAACAAGATAAAGTTAGCAACGAGTTTAATCAAAAACGTGTTAGAACAAAGGGGTCAGCAAAACGTTAGCGTCGAAATCAGGACCGAAGCGATTTCCTTTGATTATGTCTTCCTAACATTTCTAATCGGCCACCAATAGACATGCAAGCCGGCATTCGAATTTAAGGTGATTTGCTATGTCAATACAACGCAATGACTGGTCGCTACAACGCAAAGGCATCATCGACCAGGAGCGCCACAAGGATCGGGTCAAGGAAGCAATTCGTAAAAACCTGGGCTCGATAGTTTCGAACGAGGCCATCATTCTCTCTGACGGCAAGCGCACCGTTAAAGTTCCCATCAAAGCTCTCGACGAATACAAGTTTCGTTTCAACTATCAAAAGGGTAAACACGTCGGCCAGGGCGATGGCAAGACGCGTGTCGGCGATGTGATTGGACGCGAAGGTCGACCTGGTTCCGGCAGCGGCTCGGGTCAAGCCGGTCAGGACGGCGGCGTCGATTATTACGAAGCTGAGGTTAATATCGACGAGATCGCTGCTCTTATATTTGAAGATCTGCAGCTGCCTTACCTGGAAGAAAAGGCCAAAAAGTCTGTTCAATCCCGCAAGACCCAGTTCAATGAAATTCGGCGCACCGGGGTAATTGCAAATCTCGACAAGCGCCGCATGATCCTTGAGAATATTCGTCGCAATGCTCGCGAAGGCAATCCGCGATTCGGCGACATCAAGAAGGAAGACCTGCGTTTCAAGACATGGGAAGAGGTGATGCGCTACGAATCAAACGCAGTAGTCATTGCAATGATTGACGTGTCTGGCTCAATGGGTGAGTTCAAGAAGTATATCGCTCGTAGCTTTTACTTCTGGATGGTCCGGTTCCTCAGAACCAAGTACGACAATGTCGATATCGTTTTCATCTCACATCACACGGAAGCTAAAGAAGTCACAGAAGAACAATTCTTCACCCAGGGTGAGTCAGGTGGAACAGTGGTTTCGTCTGCTTATCAACTCGCACTCGAAATAATTAAGCAACGATATCGTCCGGCGGATTGGAATATATATCCTTTCCACTTCTCCGACGGCGACAATTACTACTCAGATAATGAGGAAGCGGTACGACTGGCTGATGAATTGATTACCACCTGTAATCTGTTTGGCTATGGAGAGATCGGCGAAGAAGGCTCGTCGAGTTATCGTCGCTCTTCGGGAGCGCTGCTCTCGATTTTTGGGGATCGTCTCAAGAACAAAGATCGCTTTGCGGGTGTGCGAATTGACGATAAAGAAGACGTCTACCCAGCGCTAAAACAATTCTTCGGAAAGCGAGGCGTTGAAACACCGGCATAGGCAGGAGTCATAGGTCCTATTGGTCCTATAGGTCCTATAAAAACTCTTTTCTCATGGAAGACAAAGAAATCAAAGAACTGGAAAAGGCGGTGGAGCAAATCTGGGAAGTGGCCCAACGCTTTGGTCTGGATCCATACCCGACTAACTTTGAGATTGTGCCGGCGCCCGTCATGTACGAGGTCGGATCCTACGCGCTTCCGGGTCGTTATTCACACTGGACGTTTGGCAAAGCCTACCACCGCATGAAGACGATGTATGACTTTGGGCTTTCAAAGATTTACGAAGTTGTGATCAACACCAATCCTTCGTACGGCTTCCTGCTTGAAACCAATAGCCCGATTCAGAACAAGATGGTAATTGCTCATGTTCTGGGCCATGTCGATTTCTTCAAAAATAACGTCTACTTCTCAAAAACTAACCGGAGGATGGTTGAGAGTGTCTCCACTCATGCCCAGCGAATGATGGAGTACGAATTCAAGTACGGACGTAAAACCGTGGAGCGCTTTCTTGATTCAGTTCTGGCTATCGAAGAACATATTGATCCCTACTTTTTCATTAAGCGCAATTTGACTCCAGCGGAAGAAAAGCGACGTGCTGAACAACGACCCAAGGATGGCCGTTACGATGACCTCTGGCTGCTAGACAGAGAAGCTCGGGAAGCAAGACTTGCTAAGGAACCTAAGTCCGACAATAACGACCATGCGCCGCGCGAGCGTTTGCCGGAAAAAGATCTGCTGTTTTATATCATGAAGAATTCTCCAAGCCTCGCCTCATGGCAACGCGACGCGATCGCCATGGTCCACGAGGAAATGGAATACTTTGTACCGCAGATGCAAACTAAGATCATGAATGAAGGCTGGGCCAGCATCTGGCACGCTCGGATCATGCGTGAACTTGATCTCTCGGACAATGATCACATCGAATTCGCAAACTTGCATTCGGGAGTCGTCTCACCACAAAAAGGCCAACTCAACCCTTATTATCTTGGCTACAAGATCTACGAAGATATTGAGCGCCGGTGGAACGAACCCTCAGCTGAGGCCCGGGAACGCTTTGGTCGTAGTGGCGATCAGGGCCGTGAGAAGATATTCGAGGTGCGAGAACTTGAAAACGATGTGTCATTTCTTCGCAATTACCTAACAGAAGAATTGTGCGAGGAGCTTGATCTCTTTGTCTTTGAATTGATCGAAGAGGAAGAGTGGACCATTACCGAAAAACGCTGGGAACGAGTGCGTGATCAGTTAGTCGCGAACATGACAAACTTTGGGTTTCCTTATCTCGAAGTGCAGGATGGAGACTACAACGGGAATCGCGAGTTGTATCTGAAGCATCGCTACGAGGGAACCGAGCTTGATATGCGCTACGGTCGGAAAGCACTTGAACATGTCTACACACTCTGGGGTCGCCCAGTTCACCTGGAAACCGTAGTTGACGACGAGGCAACGGTACTTCACTTCAACGGCGACGAACACACCGAAGATTAATCTCGACCGATCCATGAGGCTCACTCACAAACGTTCGACCCAACAAACTCGGTAGACCCACGTAGCCAATTCGTATTATTCTCAACCGGGCACAGCCCTAACCGGCTTCACGACTAATTACCTCTGATCCGCTTCTGAGGCTCTTTCTCGTGCACTATCAATCGACATTTCATCTCATTTTATTAGTAGTACTGACGTTCACCAGCGCGACGGTGTCGTTTGCGAAAGGTTCGTTTTCGGTCAAACCTGCACCATCGTGGGTGCGTGCAGTCGCGCCATCGGTCGGCTCACTGAGTTCGCAGCAAGCCGACACCAGCTCGTCTCAACTCCTCAGCGATGAACAAACGAAGGTCGGAAGCAATGGTTCAGTTGAACGCTATTATCATTACGTGACTCGTGTCGACGGCGCATCCGGACTGGATGACTTGTCGCAACTGCGCTTTTACTTTGAACCGTCGTACCAGCAATTGGTGATTCACTTTGTGAGGATCCAGCGGGGGTCTTCAGCAATCGACATTCTCAGGCCAGCGGAGATAAAAATTGTCCAACAAGAGGAGGAATTGGACCAGCAACTCTTTAATGGAACTCTTGCTGCCGTACTTTTTGTCAACGACCTGCGTATTGGTGACTCAGTTGACTTCGCCTACTCAATCAACGGCGAAAATCCGGTGCTCGGCGGACGCTTTACCGACACGCTCTATCTTGCTGATACGAAACCGATCCAGGAGCATGTTATCCGTCTCGTCGTCCCAACTGAGCGCTCCTTAGATATTAAGAACAACAACACGAAACTGACTTTTACCAGCCAGTCGATTGGTCAAGACACGGAATATCTTTGGTACGACAAGAATATCGCAGCAGTTAGCAAAGACGATTACACCCCAGTTTGGTTTGATCCTTACCCCACCATCTCTGTCAGTGAGTTTCGCAATTGGTCTGATGTGGTCCAATGGGCCTTGCCCTTCTACCAACAATCTGCTCTCCATAACCGGGAATTGGTCGCAAAAGTAGCGCAATGGAAGCAAACGTCTGTCTCAACTGAAGACAGACTCATTACGGCTCTCCGGTTTGTACAGGACGAAATTCGTTATCTTGGCATCGAGCTTGGCAGATATTCGCATCAGCCAACCTCACCGGACCAGGTATTTGCCCGTCGTTTTGGGGATTGCAAAGACAAGTCGCTATTGTTGAGCTCCATATTGACCGCGATGGATATCGATGCTGTTCCTGTTTTGATTAACACGAGAGCGCGCTCAACTCTCGATTCATGGCAACCGTCCCCGTTTGCTTTTGACCATGTAATCGTGCGAGCGACTCTGAATGGCAAAACCTACTGGTTTGATCCAACCATTAGTTACCAACGAGGTACGCTTCGAACCTACTACGATCCGCCCTTTGAGCGAGCGCTGGTGCTTCGCCCGGGCGAGCAGGCACTTTCGCGGATCCCACCTCCAAACCCCGAATCAAGGTACATCAGTATCATCGAGACGTACACCGGCGGAAACGGATTGCCTGTCACTTTGAAGGTTGACACCACCTACCAAGGCGCTGATGCAGATGAGGTTCGTTATGGCCTGGCAACTGAATCTCTCGCCGACTTGAGCAAGGAGTATTTGAATTACTACGCTGACTCAATGCCTTCGATAAAGGCGAACGGATTACCAGTGGTAAAGGACGATCCGGTAAAAAACACGCTCGTTGTCACCGAGAACTATTTAGTTGACGACTTTTGGAAAGATAAGAATCACACCTTTCTGGCCGACAAGATCTATGTAGAACTCGACAAACGAGGCCTATCACAAAGGACAACGCCGCTGAAAGTTAAATTTCCTTTACGTGTCGATCAAACCATTTTCGTGAACCTGGGCAGTGGTTATGACTTTCCGAGCGGCGAGGAGGTGTTCAGTGATGACGCGATGCACTTCGAAGCGAGAGCGTTAAAAAATGGCAATCACTTCGCGCTGCACTGCTCATTAAAAACGTTCGCTGATTCGGTCGCGGTCGACAAGATACAGAATCATTTGCGTTTGTTGGGTGAGGCGAGACAAATGTCTGGCTTCGATCTGGCCCAGGCTTCCGCTACTCAGCGCTTCAGCGCACGCACAACGGTTCCACTACTACTATTCCTTGGGTTTGTGTTGCTTGGAGGTGGTTACGTTGTTATTCGTTTGGTTCGTGAGAATTCAAACGGTAGAGCAAAGAATTTTGCTGAGAAGCAGAAAGTGAATCCAGGCGCTACAGCGGAAACAGCGCTGCCGATTACTTCGAACGACCAAATCGAGGCACTGAGCCGACAATTCGCCTGTAGGTGTGGCGCGACTGCTTATAATCCAGCCCAGCCACCCACCCAGGAGCGATTTAGCTATGATGGAGAAAAGCTCGTAGGAGTCCGGTTTGTTTGTGGAGCCTGCGGTCAGACAAGCGATTTGTATCTGAGATTTCAAGGTGAGCAGACAGCGGAGGGTGTTCCAAGTTTGAGTACTTAGTCAATGCTCAAGTAAATCGACACCCAGTTGTTGGGCAAGACCAATTCCTCCCCAACCCATTACCACGTTGTGATTCCAACTAAAGAATGGCCTGGCTATGGGTGCAATGAAATTCATCCATGGTTTCGTCGTCTCTACCTTCCAGTCATAACGCGCAGTTGTCAGACCTTGACCACTCTTAATGGTCCAGCGACCCAGACCTTGTAATTCTCCAAACGCCCTTCCTTCGATGATTGAAATGGGTTCTACACGAGTTGTCTCCATGTCGAAGACGAGACGGTAAGGCAGTTTACTTTTCCAGGTATAACGAACAATAGCTCCGACATGATTTGCGGCCCCATCTTTTACCTTCTCGACTTTCTCAACACCGCGCCACCATGAGGGCCAACGCTCTGAATTAAAGATCAGGTCCCACACTTTCTGCTGTGGCGCTCGCACTCGCCAGATAGTCACGAATTCATAAGCAGTTGTGTGATGAGGGGGCATAATTGCGGTTTGTGTGCTTTGTACTTGATCGTTGGTGCTTAATGGTTAGTAACACTCGCAAAGACCGAAGACCGAAGACCGAAGGCCAAAGATCAAACATCAATTCATCTGTAAAGCTTTCCCGACGGATGGATCGCGACGCACGCGCCAGATCTTCGAGTCAAGGTAGTAATGAATGAAAGCGTAGCCCCAGAGAAAAGAGATACCCAACTGAATAAAAAACGACTGTGAGTCGCCATGTTGAAAATTTAGGTAACCAAGGATTTGTCGCGGACCCTGGTAAATGATGCCAAAGATGATCCCGAAGCCAATGTAGTAACCGAGACGGCGACTGATAGTTTCAGCTGCGCCAAATTTCGTTCGCACTTCAACTGAAGGAGCTCTGTACTTTTGATTGTGAAACCAGATCAGACGGTGATATTGAAAGTTATGATAGATCGTTAAAATTGCGACAATCGCTATCGGCTTGTGCGGCATCGGAGTTAGCAAGACGATCCAATGCATCGGAATTGCGGCTGCAAGCAAAAGATACTTTGGAAGATCTAAGGACTCGCCGGTGAGAACACGTTGAAGCTGTCGACCAATCCAAACGATCAGCAACACTAGCGTGGCTGCGAATAGAATTCTGGCAAGGCCATTAACGCCACCTCGCAGGGTTGCCGGCACCCGCGCCATAGCCTCGGGATCGCGCGCGATGAATTCGACGAACGGATAGTTGAAGGCGAAGAGTAGAAGCAGCCGATCGAGGAGATTATCAATGGTCGCTAGATCGTCATTCTTTTTCTTGTATAGAACCATGAAGCCATAGTGCTGCTTCACCAGATGATAATAGGCCCACAATGCGGCGACGAAGAAGAAAGCGAATCCGGCGCCTGCCACGACCGAGAGCGGTCCTATTAGAAAGAATAATAACGAGCCCCAGAGTAGACGAGGTCTCTTTTGACGTTCGGTGCGATCGAAATAGGTCCGAGAGAATGTGCCGAAAACGTGGGGGGCATCAATCAGAATGGCCCATACCGCCGCCATGACTACCAGAGGCAAGACGCCTGAAATGTACAGCAGCAACAAGATATAGCTTGAGGCTACCGAGCCTATAAACCAGAGTAAATCGTCGCGAGCGCTAATAATCCAACGTATCGATAAAGCGCTCGTTATTGGTTTAGCTGTGGCTTGAACACTGGCTGCCATGACTGTTTGTATTCAGCGGGGTGGCATTCTATCATCCGCTGGGAAATAGGTCCTAGATGTCCTATAGGTCCTATACTATAACCGTATGACCAACCAAGTCTTTCAGGCGCACCCATGGCATGGCGTAACGCCGGGACCGGAAGCTCCAGAACTCGTCAACGCCTATATTGAAATCGTTCCGACTGACGCGGTTAAGTATGAGCTGGACAAAGCTTCGGGTCATTTGCGAGTTGATCGACCACAACGCTTCTCATCAATGTGTCCAACGCTCTATGGCTTCATACCTCAAACCTATTGTGGTGTTGAAGTAGCAGAGCTTTGCGCCCAACGTACCGGTCGCCAGGGGATCGAGGGCGACAAAGATCCTATGGATGTTTGCGTTCTCTCTGAAAAAACTTTTGCTCATGGCAGCTTCTTCTTAAATGCACGTCCTATTGGTGGACTGCGAATGATTGACGGCCAACAAGCTGATGACAAGATCATTGCCATTCTCGAAGCCGATCTCGCCTATGGCGCAATCGGGGATATTAGTGACGTGCCCGCTGGATTGGTCGATCGTTTGAAGCACTACTTCTTGAGCTACAAACAATTGCCCAATGAGGAGAAGAAGAAGGTAGAGATTGTCGGTGTTTACGATCAAGCAGAGGCGATGGAAGTAATTGCCAGAAGCCTAAGGGATTATAAAAGAGAGTTTGCTGCTGAGGATCAATAATAATAGGTCCGATATGTCCTATAGGTCCTATTCCTCCCAATAGATCCCATCTTCACCTTCTACTAATCTTCTCCTCAATTCCACAACGCGGACAGGTCAAACCATGGTGCTCTTCATCTATCCACTTCGCTAAAGCAAGACTTGGTGACTTTCCCTGTTCGCGATCGTGAGGATGATAGTGTTTACGTTCGCTGTTCTCGGCGCTGCAATGCTTACACAGCCAGCCATAGCCCAGATTAAAGAAGTGCGTGGTTTGGTGCATTTGAGGATTAGCACTCTCGAACGACCGAATGGATCGTCCGAGAGTCTCGCCTTTCTCAACTGCAGGCAGCAAACCCGCTTACTGGTGGAAAGTGGAAAACGCCTTAACGACGTGAATCAGGCGAATCCATCAACCGTACTGGAACGGTAATTTGCCTGCCGTTGCGCCATATTTGAACCTGAACAACTTCCCCAATTTGATGTTTATCGAGAACGCGGAAAAGTGCGTCTGAATTTTCTACTTTATCGTTATCTATACCGACGATGATGTCGCCTAACTCTACATCGCCCATTTCCGTCTGTTGGAGCCCGCGCAGACCCGCTGCCGCGGCTCCACTGCCCCTTGCTACCTGGCGAATAATTACACCGTCCTTAATCGGTAAATCGACCTGGCTGCGAACCGATTCTAGATCCAGAGTACCAATACCCAGTTTGGGCCTTCGTACTTTTCCTGTCTCAATTAACTGCGGAACAACGCGCTTGGCAATACTGACCGGAACCGCAAACCCAACACCGGCTGAACTACCAGATGGTGAAAGGATTTGAGAGTTAATGCCGATCATGCGACCTCTGGAATCGAGCAGTGGACCCCCTGAATTTCCAGGATTAATAGATGCATCGGTCTGAATCGCGCCTTCGATCAAGCGATTGTTTCGCGCTCGGATTGGTCGTTGTAGACCACTAATAACTCCGGTGGTCAATGTTCGATCGAGACCAAATGGATTTCCGATCGCAAGCACCTTTTGCCCCACCACCAACCGGTCTGAATCACCAAGCGGAATGACAGTTAAGGCACCAGCTGGTTTTTCGACGAGTTTGATAACCGCGAGATCTGTATCAGGATCGCCACCAACTACTGTGGCTGCGTAGTCTTTCCCACCCAGACTAACCGATAACTTTTGGGCGCCTTCTATAACGTGATAGTTAGTCAGAATATTACCCTGTTGGTCCAGAATTGAGCCGGAGCCAGATCCCTCCTGGGGCTCAACATAACCGAAGAAGTCGCGGCTATACGACGTTGAGTGGATAAACACAACACCGGGACTCAACACTTTATAGACCTCGATATTATTCTGTTCGTCGGTAACAGTGGATGGATCAGCAATCCCTGCCGGTGGCGCCTCAGAAAGGGCTGCCTGAGAAGGTTCCAGTCGATTATATAAGTGATCAACGATGGCTACGGTGCCGGCGGCCACTAAAGCAGAAATGAAAGCTATTAAGATAATTTGGCGTGCGGAAAGTTTATACATACTTGCCTCTCTAACTCATAATTCAAGGCTCCGGATTTACCCGAAACAGTCTTAAGATGCCTTAAATGGCATTCGTCGTTGTGCTGAGAAGGATCAAACCCTAAATGGTGAATTCCAGTGACAAATGTAGAACCAGAGCCCCCTTTCCGGCAAGGAAAGAAGCCCTGGTGCAGCCTAATTCCACCTTTATCTTCTGAGTCCACGAAAAGCCCGGGTGGTTAGCGAACGGATTTCAGCATCATAATCCGAACCTCTCGCGTTTTATGAAACGACATTCCGGTCAAATAGTTTCTTTTTTAGGCGAACAAATATGAGAGATATTGGGGTAAACGTTCGACGAGTATCAAAACATTCAGCGGTCCCTGCCAACCAAGGGCGGAGACGCCGATCGCTACATGGATAAGCATCAGGAAGAAATAAACGACAAGAACAACTGACATGCCTCTTCGGGCGAGAGGTATGTGGGCGCAGCGATAAAGTGTATAAGCGGCGAAAGCGCCAATTGCTAACTTGAAGATCAGAAAGGAAGTCTCGCTGTGATTAATAATGCGGGCCATCAGGCTATTGCCTTCAGTAGCCACATTCGTGCGAATCCACAGAAGCGTCAGTTGCGCATCGAGCCAGTTAAGCGTGAACAGCAGCAGGCTTTTGGACATTGAACCCAAGGGCGACCCCTTCACCAACATTGTTAAACCGCTGTCCTTAATACGTCAGAACCCCCGGGCTTCTCAGCGCGGGGGTTCGTAACGTACACGGGAGGAACGAGACTCGTTCTTTAGTAACTAAAAGAAAGTGTGAATTGCCTTAAGCTTCCGAAAACTCTGTTTCGGCGCATGGGGTACTTATCGCAACTTGCGCTTCTGGTATGAACGAAATTATAGAGACGTCACTGAAATAGGCAAGTTCACTGCTACTCTGTAAGCATGGTTCGAATCTGACATGTACTCGATCAAGGAATCAGTTTCTCAAGCAGCTTCAGCGCTGCAAAATGCAGGCGTCCCAGAACCTCGCCGCGAAGCTGCTTCTCTTCTGGCTCACAAACTATCGAGGGATCGAACATTTCTCTTTACACATGGAGATGAGTGTCTGAGTGATGAGACGTTTTCTCAATACATGACGATGGTCCAACGTCGTGCCGCTGGTGAACCTTTGCAATACATAACCGGACTTCAGGATTTTTATGGTCGGCAATTTCACGTGACGCCTGACGTACTCATTCCACGACCTGAAACTGAGCTCCTGGTTGAAGCTGCGTTGAGGTTGATTGGTCCAACGAGGTCTCCAGTAATATGCGACGTGGGGACCGGCTCCGGGTGTATTGCGATTTCTATACTTTGTGAAAAGGAAGATGCGCGTGCGGTCGCCATCGACATTTCCCCCGCCGCACTCAAGGTTGCAAAACAAAATTCTGAGGTTTTCGGAGTGACAGAGCGAATAGACTTTGTCGAAGGCGATTGTTTTGATGGACTCGACTCGCCTGTCGGGTCGTTCGACTTAATAGTCTCGAATCCTCCTTATGTTTCTGCAGACGTGGTACCCGGCTTACAAAGAGAAGTCAGAGATTATGAACCTCTCGTTGCTTTAAGCCCTGGAGGGGACGGGCTATCGGTCATTCGGCGGCTGATGAAAGATGGACCTACTTTCCTAAAGTCTAGCGGATACATGCTGCTTGAAATTGGCTTCGATCAGGGCGAGAAGGTCACTCAGCTGGTCGAAAATCCCTGGCATCTGTTGGAGATCCTTCCTGATTTACAGGGTATTCCGCGAATAGTAATCCTTAAGAAGTCTTAGTCTTCGACAACATTTCGAGGCAGTTCAATTTAATGCCACAACCAACACTTGAGTGGTGTTTTAGCTTCAGAGCCGCGAAATAATTTCAAAACTCCAACGACCTTAGGAGATCGAAGCCATGAATAGCTTTGTCAGTAGAAGTGTGTCCATCGGCGGACTTATCGTCCTTGCCGTAGTTAGCGCATTAGGCCAAAACAGCAAGGCCGGCTCATTGAGCTGTCATGAAAATAATTGGTTCCCCGACAGACTTGTCGGAAATTGTGAAGTACGGGAGCAAACTCTGGCGCCAAGTGGCGGACCAATCGTCATCGATGGACGTCAAAACGGAGGCATCTCGGTCAAAGGTTGGGACCAGGGTCAAATTTTGATTCGAGCGCGTGTTCAAGCTGGTGCACCGTCAGCTAGTGAGGCTGAAGCTTTGGCGAAGCAGATTCGGATAGAAATATCTGGCGCGAAGATATATGCGAGTGGTCCTGATAACCGGCAAGACTACCACTGGGATGTCAGTTACGAAGTCTTCGTCCCGAGACGGTCTGACTTATCACTCGAAGCGCATAATGGTGGCATCGCGATCGCTGACGTATCTGGTCGAATTGATTTTCGAGTTACCAACGGCGGGGTGGTACTTAAACGAGTCGGCGGAAATGTTAAAGGCGGAGCAACCAACGGCGGATTGGTCGTCGAACTGAGCGGCGATCACTGGGAAGGTGATTCGCTCGACGTGAGTACGACGAATGGAGGGATCGTGATGTCCATTCCTGAGAACTATTCGGCGCACCTGGAAACAGGCACAGTCAACGGAAATCTCAGCGTCGATTTTCCAGTCACAGTTCAAGGTCGGATCAGTAAGGAGCTGGCAGTAAACCTCGGTTCCGGAGGAGCAACGGTTCGGGCAATGACCACCAACGGTGGAGTGAAGATCAGAAAGACATCAAACGAATAGCACCAAAGAGAGAGCGGTGTATTGTTAATGAAGCGCGGTGGACCATCTGCCGCGCTTCTTGCTTTTGACACTTATGGTTCGTCCGCGTGAAAACGCAACCAATAATTTTATCTCGCTGCGTTTTCACAGTCTCTCAAACCCGGTGTGAATGAGACGACAGAGCCGCAAATTGAACCAGCACCTTTGACCCCATCGCTTTATCCTTTGTCGGTTTTCCTTTAATCTGTCGCAATCGTGGATAAATTTAGAATCATCGGCGGCCGTTCCTTAAACGGTCGCGTTTCTGTTAGCGGCGCCAAAAACTCGGCCCTTCCCTGCATGGCGGCCGCCCTGTTAACGCCCGAAACTGTCACGCTCCATAACATTCCATACGTTCGCGACATCATTACGCAACGCCGCCTCCTCGAGGATATTGGCGCCACCGTACTGACTCCAGAACTGCGAACCCACAAGATTACGGCATCTCATGTCGAACTCTTTGAAGCACCATACGAACTCGTGAAGACAATGCGAGCGTCAGTACTGGCTCTCGGACCTCTGCTCGCGCGGTTCGGAAAAGCTAAAGTTTCACTGCCGGGAGGATGTGCCATAGGAACACGCCCCATTGATCTGCATCTCAGCGGCTTTGAACAGTTTGGCGCCGAGGTCAAACTGGAAGCCGGCAACGTGGTGGCCAGGGCTCCAAAGGATGGCAGGCTTCGGGCTGCTGACATTCAATTTGGAAAAGTAACGGTTACCGGGACCGAGAACCTGATGATGGCTGCCACGCTAGCTCGTGGCGTCACAACCCTGCGCAATGTCGCTCGCGAACCCGAAATTGTAGATCTGGCTGAACTCCTGAATAAGATGGGCGCTCGGGTGAATGGCGCCGGCACCGAAACGATCGAAATAGAGGGTGTCGAGAGTCTTGGCAGTGCTGAACACACCATCATTCCGGATCGCATCGAAACGGGAACGTTTATAGTCGCTGCGGCGATCACGCGAGGCCGACTTGAGATTAAGGATTGCCGTCCTGATCACCTTGGCAGCGTGATCGAGAAACTTCGGGAAGTAGGAGTCAACATAAAAGAAGTCAACCCGACTACCCTGTTGGTGACCGGTGATGGAGAGTTACGAGCCGGAAATGTGATGACTGCGCCATATCCGGAATTTCCCACCGACATGCAGGCGCAGTACATGGTGCTAATGACTCAATCCCGCGGACGATCGGAAATTGAGGAAACGGTTTTTGAAAATCGCTTTATGCATGCGTCGGAATTACAACGCATGGGCGCTCACATTCAAATTGATGGACGCAGTGCAGTGGTTGATGGCCCAACGCAGTTAACTGGAGCGCGCGTCATCGCCTCAGATCTTCGTGCATCTGCCTCACTGGTCCTGGCAGGTCTCGTCGCGTCCGACGAGACCATTATCGACCGCGTTTATCACATAGACCGAGGCTATGAAAAGATTGAAGCCAAACTGAAAGCAGTGGGCGCAGAAATTTCGCGTATCAGAGCGTCAGTTACGGCCAACTTGATTTCAGAGTCATCCTCGATTCCTGAGCCGGTCTAAGATTTTTCATGTCCGTTTAAGCCAAGGGGTTCGAATATGGCAGAAGCGAATTGTTTGTTTTGTCGAATTATTGAAGGCGAAATTCCCGGTGAACTCCTACACCAGGACGAACGCTGTATCGTGCTCCGCGATATTAATCCCCAGGCGCCAACTCATGTCCTGGTCCTGCCGCGCGAGCATATTGAGTCGTTGGACGACGCTTCCCAACGTGACGAATCTTTGTTGGGGCACCTGCTAAGAGTTGCCGCACGGATGGCGAACGATTTGGGTCACACCGAGTCAGGCTATCGCACCGTCATCAATACTGGCGCAGGCGCGGGTCAGTCTGTATTTCATCTCCACATCCACGTCCTGGCTGGTCGTACATTTACCTGGCCCCCAGGTTAACAGTCCAAAAGCTCAATGAGGACGAGTATAGAACTAGAGTGCTTGTTCGTAGTTGCGTCAGTATTTGCCTGCCTCACTCCAGCGTTTGCGCAGGAACTGAGCCCGGGGAGAGTTAGCGAGAAAGTCGTCACGCAGGCTGATCCGGACCAGTCGTACGCCGCATTTCTCCCGGCCAATTATGATTCCCAACGACAATGGCCCACGGTGTTTTGTCTGGACCCTCGTGCTCGTGGCGCCAGTGCAGTCGCGCGCTTTGTACCGGCGGCGCAAAAATATGGCTTCGTCGTTATTTGCTCTAACAACTCACATAATGGACTTGATGGTCCAACGATAACAAAGATTTTCACTACCTTTTGGGAAGATGTTCACCGGCGCCTCAACATCGATCAAAAGCGGACTTACATTGCAGGATTTTCAGGTGGGGCTCGCCTCGCCGCGGCATTTGCTGCGCGTTGCCACGGTTGTCTGGCAGGGGTAATAGCTACAGGCGCTGGTTTTCCACCAGAACCTCCGCCCGATCAGAATATTGCGTTCGCATATTTCGCGGCCGCCGGTGTGGACGATTTTAACGCGGCAGAACTCTGGGAACTGGAAAAGAAGTTCCGCAGTTTGAATGCACCATTCCATTTTGAGTCGTTCGCGGGTGGTCATGAATGGGCTCCGGAAGCCACCATCGAACGAGCACTGCTGTGGCTAAATCTTCAGGCAATGAAGTCTGGTTCATTAGCGACTGACGATAAGTTTATTGAATCGCAGTTTGTTTCGCGGACTGTTGGTGTCGACCAACTATTGGCCCAGAGGAATTACTGCGAAGCGGAGAAAGAGCTCCAGTCGATTATTCGAGATTTTAAGGGCCTCAAAGACGTGAGTGCGACCCAGGCAAAGTCAGATCAGCTGGCGAGCTCAAATGAGCTGAAAAAGGATGAGAAGCTTCAGGAGGCGGCGTTCAAACAACAACTAAGCGAAGCTGGCGAGATCTACTCGCTCTGGATGAAAGCTCCCAACCCGGATGAGGTGCGTTCTCCCAGGTACGACGCTTCGTCGAGAATTGCAGACTTTCGGAAGCGTCGAGAAGAAACAGCAGATTCTCAGGCAAGAAGGCTAGCAAGGCGTGTTCTTTCGCAGCTACAAATTCAATCGATCGAAAGCGCGCAAGCTGCATTCAGAAATAACAAGGCGGAAGTAGCAGTCATCAATCTTCAGTTGGCTAAGGAGATCGATCCTAAGAATCCAAATCTGGTTTTTGAGTTAGCACGTGCATTTGCACTAAAGCGAGATAAGGGCTCGACCTTGGACTCGTTGGAAGAAGCAGTGTCGCTCGGTTTCAAAGATTCCGAAAGATTACGGTCCGAAGGGGCTTTTAGTTTTATCTCAACCGACCGCCGCTTCCGAAAGTTATCCCAGCAACTCGCGCCCTGATTGGCGCGCGTGTTCCACCAAGCTGTTACGAAATGAAGAGTGGGGCGGCCACACGGAGGGCCGCCCCTACAGCTTTGGAGCGACGGCACGGACGGCGGGGGAGACGCCAGCCTCGTACTTTTTGAAGTTGTTGTTAAAGCGCTGGGCCAGGTCCGCAGCCTGCTTGTCATAAGCTTCTTTGTCTGCCCATGTATTTCGTGGCTGCAAGACCTCCGCGGGCACTCCGGGACATGACACAGGAACATTAACGCCAAAGATGGGATCTGGATGAGTCTCCACGGAAGCGAGCTCACCACTTAAGATCGCGCGAATCATCGCTCGAGTGTAAGCAATCTTCATCCGTTGACCGACGCCGTATGGACCACCGCTCCACCCAGTATTCACGAGCCAGCAAGCGGCGTTGTGTTGAGCCATTTTCTGGCCCAGCAAATCGGCGTAGACTCCAGGATGAAGGACCATGAAGGGAGCGCCGAAACAGGTCGAGAACGTAGCTTCCGGTTCTTTAACACCTCGCTCAGTGCCGGCTACCTTGGCCGTGTATCCAGATAGGAAGTGATACATCGCTTGCTCAGGACTTAAACGCGAAACCGGGGGCAGTACTCCAAAGGCGTCAGCGGTCAGCATGATGATGTTGCGTGGATTGCCGGCATGACCCTCCGGAACAATGTTGTTTATGCTGGTTAGGGGATACGAGGCACGTGTGTTCTCAGTCTTCGCGGCACTGTCCAAGTCGATGATTCTGGTTTCCGCATCGTAGACAACATTCTCGAGGATTGTGCCAAACATTCTAGTTGTCTTATAGATATCGGGCTCCGCTTCAGCGGAAAGCTTTATTACCTTGGCGTAACAACCGCCTTCAAAATTGAAGACTCCGCTATCAGACCAGCCGTGCTCGTCATCTCCGATTAATCTACGTTCAGGATCAGCCGAGAGAGTTGTTTTTCCAGTTCCTGAGAGCCCAAAGAAAATCGCAACGTCACCAGCGGAACCGATATTCGCTGAACAATGCATGCTCATAACCCCTTGTTGAGGAAGCAGGTAGTTCATGAGCGTGAAAGCGCTCTTCTTTGTTTCGCCGGCATATGAGGTGCCACCGATCAATACAAGTTTCTGACTGAAATCCATCAGAATAAATGTCGGAGATCTCGTTCCGTCGCGCTCGGGATCCGCTGTAAAGCTTGGAAAGTTGATGATCGTGAATTGCGGTTGATGAGGTTCCGCCTCGGCCTTACTGATAAACATAGTACGCGCAAACAGCGAGTGCCAGGCGAGTTCATTAATCACACGAATAGGTAAACGGAATTTTTGATCGGCGCCAACGAACACGTCCTGCACAAAAAGATCTCGTCCAGTGGCATGGGCCATCATCCGATCTCTAAGAGCGTTAAACTTGTCTTGAGGAAATTCCTTATTTACGTCGCCCCAGAACACCTTATCGGCGCTATCAGGCTCGCGAACAATTGCCTTGTCCTTCGCGGCTCTACCCGTGTGCTCTCCGGTATCGACAATGAGGGCGCCATGATCCGAGAGAACTCCTTCGCTGCGTCTTGCAATCTCTTCGTATAGCTCCGAGGGATTAAGATTCCAGTAAACACGACTGGGGGTTTTGATTCCGTAATTACCCAACTCGTAATTTGTGTTTTTACGGCCCAGGTTTTCAGTTACTCTTTCTGACGCGATCGAAGCCATAAAGATGTTCTCCAGCGGGTGATTTCGTGTATTCAAATAATGCTATGCTCAGGCGCCTTGCGCATTGTCTTTGCGATGTTGGGCGAGCTGACGTAACGCATCTGCGAAATCACGTGCGGCTCGCTCAATTCGGTCAGCACTAGCGCTCAACGAATCGTCGTCGAGAGGTGAGCGCACTGCTACTATCGCCAAAGCCGACTCCACCTGTTCGATAAGTCGGTTAGCTTCATTTTCCGTTTCTTGCTCGGCGCGGGTCTTTTGGAAAGCGGTTGCCTGCTGGTTCATGTTTGAATTCATTTTGATTGTAAAAATAAGTAATGATTACTGCCGTTGAAGTTTATCAAAGCAGTAAGTCTTACATTTTGAATCGATTCAGGCAAGTCCACTCCTTTGGAGTTCGCCCCCTGGCGGCGACCGGTGGACTTCTCGCCGACTTGCATCGTTAAAAAGGGCCGCCGGACCGGCACAATCTAAAGTCGCTCACATCTATGTTTGAGTCAAAAATCCCAAAACCCTCAGAAAGTAATTTCGACAAAGCCGAGTGGAAAGTCGTCAGCAGTTTAAATACTCCGGCAAAGGTTCAGAGATTTTTCACACGTCTGCCCTATAACTGGGAGCGTTCCGGCGCCACGATGCGGTCGTTCAGAGAAGTGCTGCGCTCAGGTGAGGCGCATTGCCTTGAAGCGGCCGTAGGAGCGGCTGTGATTCTGGAGCAACATGGATATCCACCGCTCATGTTGGACCTTGAGTCTCAGGACTTATTGGACCACGTTCTGTTTGTTTTTCAACATCAGGGACTGTGGGGTTCGGTGGCACGCTCGCGTGACTTTGGGCTACACGGACGGCGACCATTATTTCGGTCCATCAGAGATTTGGTTTGGAGCTATTTCGATCCCTATGTTGACTTGACCGGAAGGATCAAAGGGTACGGCGTAACAAATTTATACGAGCTGGGAAATTACGACTGGCGGTTTTCCAGCCGGAAGATGACGAAGATCGAAGACCATCTCCGCGAGATACCTCATAAAAGGCTCCGTTCATCAGATTTGAGATATGCAACTCTCCTGACTCGCTATCAGGAGTACAAGAAAAGGCATCCGAAAGGCACTCCTAAGTACTATCGCGGCCGCGAGAAATGGATGACGTAGTCTCCTTTTTGGTCTATACTTTTCGCAATCAATCCTCATGGAGTTTTCGCAAATGGTCTGGGTAAATACATCTCCATTAGTAAAGACGTACACGCTCGAAGAGTTCTGGGAACTGCCGGAACCTCCGGACCATTCCAAACTCGAACTAATCGCAGGAGTCCTCTACATGACACCCCCTCCTGGTCATCTTCACGATAATGCTGTCAGTCGAATTAATCGACTGCTGTCGGCGCATCTTCTCAAGCTGAATGACCAAGGCACGTTGTATGTACCACGAGCAGCAATTTGGACCAGCCGTAATACATACCTTGAGCCCGACCTCTTTTACGTTTCGAAAGAAACTGAATCAAAGCTGGAACAAAAGTTTCGGACCACTGCAGACTTAGTCGTTGAGGTGGTGTCGCCTGGCTCGGCTATATATGATCGAAATACTAAAGCAGACACCTATGCCGCGCTTGGCGTGCGAGAGTTATGGCTGGTTGATGAGACTGCGAAGATGATTGAAAGAAGAGTGCTGGAAGGGGATCGTTATCACCGCATCGAAGTTTTCCAGGCAGGCGAGTTGTTCACATCGTACTTATTTCCCGAACTCAATTTTTCAGTTGACGATATATTTGGCAGTTAACCATGTGCTGATTCCAACGGAGGCGCCGCCGCTTGCCTCTTTTCGCGCGCATCAGCGAGCATATGAACCACCACAGCGAGGATAATAATTCCGCCACCAAGTAACGCCCATTGCGACGGCCTCTCACCCAACACTAGAAACACCCACACTGGATTCAACACCGGTTCGATATATCCCATGATTCCCGCGTCGAGAGATCTCACTCCCCTCGCCATCGCGATTGTAAAGAAAGTGTAAGCAACGCCAATCTGGACCACGCCGAGATATATCACACTCAACAGATCGTGCGAATTGATGCCTTGAACTGCTGCCAATCCCCAGGGAGCGGTCAACAAGACTGCCAACAGGTTCCCGTAAATAACTGAAGAGGCTCTGTTTACATCTCTAGCCCGAGGGTGTCTCAACAGAAGAAAATACAAGGCAAAACAAAAGCCGGAAGCGAGTGCGAGGATATTTCCAGTCACATCTTGCGGCCGTAATTGGCCCACGAAGAACAACGCCATGCCACCAATACAGACCAATACCGTGGTTAGATCTCGTAAGCGAAACTTCTCTTTGTAAAAAAGTGGCTCAAAGATCAAGAGATAAACTGGCGCAGTGTATTGAAGAAAGATTGCATTTGCGGCTGTCGTCTCTTTCGTGGCCAGAACAAAGAGGATTAAGAGCACAGCGTAAAGCACGGCTCCAGCAGCGCTAACCCAGTTGATGCCATAGCCTTCTCGTCTCGTGAAAAGGGCAACTGTGAAGAAGGCAAAAAAGGATCGGAAAAACGAGAGCTCAAGACCAGAGAGTTTGGTCCACTTGATGAAAAGGCCTCCGGTGCTCCACAGCAGGGCAGCAGCCACAACATAAAGTAGGGGGGAGAGCTTAGTAGAGTTGGTCAAGACTGCTTTTGCGGAGGTCGATTATTTTTCATCGGTCATTTTTCATTTCTCATTTGCCGGTGGTTCAATTCCCGACCTTAAGCGCAGTGCAAATGAAGGGTGAATGACCAATAGTGGTTTCGTTGTGCTTCGCAAAAAGAACATATCAAAATTAGAGTACCGCGAGCGA
>DATIBX010000633.1:0-22536 GCA_035457105.1 Pyrinomonadaceae bacterium | reverse complement strand
ATTGTTAAGTCCAAACTGAACGAAACCAGGACCTTTAAAAGCCGCCGCCGGGCCGGCGCACTCCAAAAGCTATTTTCCGGCTTTCATATCAGCCACGCGTTTTTCAAAAGTAGAGGTGTCGACTTTATCGGCCTTTCCTTGTTGAATGGCCTGTTCAGCGATTGTGATCGCCTCTTCCTTCTTTCCGGCGGCATAAAGTACCGTCGCCTTGCTCGCAAGATTTTGGAAGGTCGGTTTTATCTTTATCGACTGATCCAGCCATGCCATTCCCTGTGCATCATCATCCTTGGTCTTGTTGTTGAGAAAATAAGACGCAGCCTGTAACGGAGTTCTCCAATCGTCTGGCTTAGCACCTGCGACAGCGGCTTTAATCTTAGCGGCTGTTACGGCGGCTACGTCTGGAACTTCGACAGTGAATGGCACAGAAATTTTTTCCCAGCGAATGTTGACCTGCGCGGAATTATCTGTGACGGGATCAAACGTGTATTCGAGCCACTCCTGGTTGTCGTTCACCCATTGTGGTTTTGCTTTTACTCGTAATGTGTCCTTCGCTGGATCGTAGTCAAAACTTCCCCATTGATTAGAGGTGCCATTGAATACGATGGTCCACTCGTCCTTGGTTGGGATAGTGTGGAGACTGTAACTTCCAGCGGCTAATTTCTGACCATTGATTAAAACGTCGTCGGTGACGACGAACATCGTGGCTTCATTTGCTCCAGTGCGCCAGATGTGTCCGTAAGGAACAATTGCCGCATCCTTTGGACGATCATTCTGATTATCAAGAGTTGCTTCACCTTTTGCTGAAGTTTGCGATGGCAGTGGATCTCCCCAGATCTTGCGACCTTTAACCCCTGGTCTGCTGTAGGTGATAGTTACATCGGTGACACCTATTCTTTGCATGACACTGGCTTTTTGACTTGGGCGCGGCACAATCACCTGAGCGACTGTCGCAATACCTGCACACAGTAAAAACAAAACCGCGTAAACGGGAACATGAGTTTTAAGGGACCTCATTTTCTTCCTCCTCGTGTTGTTCCGGCGTTGACCAACCGGATGGTGGGCGTTTGAAATCTTTGGCGCGACTAAAGCCACAAAAACAGTACTCTCCTCAGAGATTGCGATCGCTCAAATATTGTGACCTCGCGGCTCGAACGAACTCGATAGGCACTCAGTAACTAAAATCTTTAGTGGACGGGGAAACGGTGCTGGATTGTAAACAGAATAACCTGTTCACTCCAAACCTCCGAACCTGTCCAGGCATTTGAGGACTAACAATTGGAACGCGGTAAATCAGAGATCATCGGTGCTATCTCTGTGTTTCTCTGTGACTCCTGTGGTTAGAAGACGGCGAAAGATTTCACCACCGAGGCACGGAGAACACAGAGGTAGCACAAAGAAGGGCTCTCAAGTATCCAATCCTGTGGACAAAAAAATCACTCTTACCAGCCTTTTGGGTGGTAAGAGTGAAAGAAGACGGAATTAAGATCTTGTCTCTGTGAAGCTTCCGTACTACTGCAACCGTCGCGAGCAATCCTGACCCCAAAGGATCATAGAAGCCGGTTCGGGTACGGTCGCAGTTACGGTACCAAAATCACTAATGGTGAATGTGGCAGAGATTGTAACCCTTTTGAATGGGGTCACGGCGTCATGAATAGAAACGACGTTTTAATCCCTCCGTGTGCGTTCGTTATCGCTTAAGAGCGTTTGGTGAGTCAATATCTTGATCTCTTTTGTAACACCTCATGACAGAAAGACTACACATCATCGCTTTCTGTGACTTCTTCTTGTCTCTTTACGGCCTGTACGAAATTATTTGCGGGCAAAACCACAGCCGTGCTAAAAGCTTTCCGCACGGCAAGTTCCATTCAACCCAACAAATTAATTCTCCAGCAATCCCTATTCTGGCGGCTCCTGTGCGCCCTGGTGCGAGGACCTAAAAATATGAACGTCATCGAGTCTAATTCTCTTAAGTCCGCTCTTCCGTTCGCAATCCTGGTGTTTGTAGTGTCAGTTCTTGGTGTCACTCAACTGAACGCTCAAAACGGTCACATTGGTGGCACACGATTGCTGAGAACGCCAACCGTGAGCGCAAGTCAGATCGCCTTCGCGTATGCAAACAATATCTGGGTTGCGCCGCGAACCGGTGGAAATGCGCGGAGGCTAACCAGTTTTCAAGGACAGACTGCCAATCCCCATTTCTCACCCGATGGAAGGTGGATAGCATTCAGCGGAGAGTATGCGGGAAACTTTGATGTCTACGTCGTCTCGTCTGACGCCGGAGAACCAAGACGTTTGACCTGGCATCCCGGTGCTGACCTGGTGGAGGGTTGGACACCCGACGGCAAATCGATTTTGTTTTCGTCTACGCGAGCGACCTGGGCGCCCTCGGGTGCTCCAAGATTCTGGACCGTTCCAGTTGAAGGCGGAGTGGAGCAGCCAATGCCTTTGCCTCGAGCCTATCAAGGCAAGATCTCGGCTGATGGTACGCATGTCGCTTATCGGATGAATAATTCATGGGATGAAGAGAGACGAAATTATCGTGGTGGCCAAAATCGGCCGATCTGGATTGTCGACTTGAAGACTTTCGATCTCGTCACTCCGCCTTGGACCGACTCGAAGGACGTTTGTCCAGTTTGGATTGATGACACCGTCTACTTCATTTCCGATCGCGATGGCGTAGCGAATATCTGGTCGTATCAGGCGGCAAATAAAAAACTCTCGCAGATAACGAAGTTCAGCGATTTTGATGTAAAGGCGATGGATTCAGGTGCTGGTGCGATCGTTTTTGAACAAGCCGGCTTTGTCCACGAACTGGATCCAAAAAGCGGAAAAGAAAAAGTGGTGAACATTTCGGCTGCCGGAGACTTTCCCTGGATGATGGCCAACTGGGAAGACGTCTCAAATAGAATGACGAGCATGGCTCTTTCGCCGACGGGTAAAAGAGTCGTAGTTGAAGCCCGCGGCGAGATCTTCACGATTCCTGCTGACAAAGGAGATGTGCGCAACCTCACGAACTCGAGCGGCTCGGCTGAACGCGATCCGGCATGGTCTCCTGATGGTAAGTTTGTCTCGTACTTCAGTGATAAATCAGGCGAGTATAAATTGGTGATTGAAGCTCAAGATGGTCTAACTCCACCACGTGAAATCACCTTGAAGAATCCGACTCACTATTACACTCCGTCATGGTCTCCTGACTCTAAAAAGATCATGTACACCGACACAAATTTAAAAGTGTGGGTGATTGATATTGCGACCGAGCAGGCGAAAATCGTCGGGAATGATCCATGGATGGTTCCCAGTCGCACCCTCAATCCAGTTTGGAGTCCTGATTCGAAGTGGGTTGCTTACTCAAGTCGTCTGCGCTCGCTGTATCACGCCATCTTTATTAGCAATGTCGAGACCGGTGAAACAAAACAGGTGACTGACGGCCTCGCTGACGCCGTGTTCCCGGCGTGGGACGCGGGCGGCAAGTACCTATGGTTTTTAGCGTCGACCGATTTTGGCTTGCGCTCCCAATGGCTAGACATGACTTCGTACGATCACAACGAGACCTTTGGACTTTACTTTGCGGTCTTGCGAAAGAGTGAGCCGAGTCCGCTGTTACCGGAAAGTGATGAGGACCGCGGCGTCGGCACGGGAACGCGACGTCCTCAGCCGGGCTCGTGTCCCAGCGACACCGGGGGCGCCGATGCTGGCGCACCAGTCGAGGGCGGACCCGGCCCACGCGCTCCGAGAGCACCTATATCGGTTCAGATCGACTTTGATGGATTGTCCCAAAGAATTGTTTCAGTCCCTGGTGTTCCTGAACGCCAGTACTCAGATCTTCAAGCAGGCATCGACGGGAACGTGTTCTTCTTGGAGGCCGGACGTGGCGGAGGTGCTGGTGGACCAGGTGGAAATGCGAACGATCTGATTCGCTATCGCCTTTGTGATCGCAAGAGTTCTACGTTCGTACCAGGCGTCGCGTCTTATGAAGTCAGCGCTGATCATCGGAAATTGGTCTATCGAGCAGCAACGCCGGGCGGCGGCGCTGGTCCAGGTCAGGGTGCGCCGGGTGGACAACCGCCTGTACCGCAACTCTATCTGGTTGATGCCGATCGCACTCCACCCCAGGTTGGATCCGGTCGTTTGAATTTTGCACTTCGTATGTACCTTGATCCAAAAGAAGAGTTCAAACAGATTTTTAACGAAGGTTGGCGCAATCAACGAGACTATTTGTACGTGCCCAACTTGCATGGTGCCGATTGGCCCAGGATGAAAGAGATGTACGGCCAGTTGTTGCCTTATGTCAGACATCGGGCCGATCTTAATTATTTGCTCGACATGATGGGAGCGGAAATTGCCATCGGTCACTCATATGTTCGTGGTGGCGATATGCCTTCAGTGCCGCCAGTTGTGGGAGGACTGCTCGGTGTGGATTTCGACATCGAGAACGGTTTCTATAAGGTCTCGCGAGTCTATGACAACGAAAGTTGGAATCCCGACCTGCGTTCGCCATTGGCCACCCCCGGTGCCAACGTAGGTGTGGGCGACTACATACTTGCGATAAATGGAATTGAGTTGAAGGCCCCTGACAATATTTACCGGTTGCTTGATGGCACGGCGAACCGTCAAACAACTTTGACCGTCAACAGCACGCCCACCATGCAAGGAGCTCGCACCGTGGTCGTAGTTCCTGTAGCCAACGAACAAGCCTTGCGAACTCGTGCATGGGTGGAGTCGAACCGGCGAAAGGTCGAGCAACTATCTAATGGTCAGCTGGCCTACGTTTATTTACCGAATACAGGGCAACCAGGTTATACGAGCTTCAATCGTTACTACTTTTCACAGCAAGACAAGAAGGGAGTCGTGGTTGACGAGCGATTTAATGGTGGAGGTTCCGCGGCTGATTACATTATTGACGTGTTACAGCGTGACTTCGATGGCTACTTCAACAATGTTGCGGGAGAACGTTATCCATTTACGAGTCCATCCGCGGGAATTTGGGGACCAAAAGTGATGATCGTAAATGAGATGGCAGGCTCCGGCGGTGATTTGATGCCCTATATGTTTAAGCGACGCAAGATAGGTGTGCTCGTAGGAAAACGAACTTGGGGTGGTTTGGTCCATACGGCTGACACGCCAACCTTTATTGATGGCGGCTCGATGATTGCGCCGCGCGGAGGGTTCTTCACTCGGGATGGACGTTGGGCTGTAGAGAACGAAGGCGTTGCTCCCGATATTGATGTCGAGAATTTTCCGAAAGATGTGATTGCCGGGACAGATCCACAGTTAGAGCGAGCAGTTCAAGAAGCAATGCGAATGTTAAAGGAGCACCCAGTGGAACGCTCTGACAAGGAACCACCCTCCCCCACCTGGGGAAAGCGCCCCTCGATATGAAATCCAATTCGGGGTGAGGTTGTAGGGGCGCCACTCCGTGGGCGCCCCCTCATCCCCAACGAGATATCGTGATAACGATCAAAGCGAGGCGAAACCAACAATCAGCTTGAATTGATCGGAGAGTGGGGCGGCCACGGAGTGCCGCCCCTACAAGTTATTTCGCGTAGTAGGATTTACGTCCGACAATGGTGTAATCGGGATGGCCTTTTACTTCGAACTTAATTGCGTGCCTCTTACCATCCTGCAATTTGGTCGTGGGATAGTAACCAATGATGTAGCGCTGATTAATGTCAGACAGAATCCGCGAGTAGATCGTTTGAGCCTGGTCAGGGCGTTCAAGAAAATCGGTCCAACCTCCCGCTAACGGTGCAACCTCAGCAAGTGCTTTTTGCACTTTGAGATCTTCTTCCGCTCGGGCCCTGATCATCTCGTCCGTTACTAGACTTTTTCTTGCCTCTTCGCGCTGTAGGAAAGCTTCTCTAGTCTCTTTTCTGAGCGTGGGGAGCATCTCGTTGACGGCACGTTGGTCTTCGGTCTTTCGGGTTTGGACCAGCTGAGCCGGGGTTAAACCAATAAGCTTTGCTCCAGGAACGATCGTGTAAATCGTAGCTCGCGATTTTTCAACCGCTTCATAAACATCATCAAGACTAAACTCGGTGCGACCAGCTCGTTGTAATTTCTTCCGCTGTTCGACTTCTTCCTGAACCCTTGGTAACAAAGGCAGCGGAGTTCCCGGCGGCACTGATGGATCGACGATCGAATTTCGCAGGTACATGGCTTCATCGCCATCAGTCTGAAAGATGATAATTGGTCGCTGGTCCTCTTTGTTGAATGCTTCTCTTAGGGTGGCCATCAGCGCACTGTACTGCGCGCTGTTTCCAAAGCGACGTCGCGTGCCGCCGATTCCGAGAAAGCCGTCGCTTCCCTTATTCTTCTCGACCAACGAATCGAGCTTTTTCTTCAACTCGCGTTTGTCGTTTGTAAAGTCAATCAGCATTTGCACGTCATCAGTTACGATGGCCATCTGGTCGGCAGGTTTTAATCCATCAACCAAGACCTTGGCCGCCGCCACGCTATTCTGGATGTACGGAAACTGACTGCCGCTGTAATCGATTATCAGCACGATTGATCGCGAGATGCCCGACGTATCTCCTAGCAAAAAATGGCCCACCTGCTGTGGTACACCATCTTCAGTAATACTGAAGTCATTTGCGGCCAGCCCGTGAACAGCATTTCCTTGCTTGTCCAGGACGAGCAGATCCGCAGCGACTAGTAATGTATCGATGGTGATGACATCGTCTTCATTATTCTGAGCGCGCGAGCCTTGTATTTCGGCGGCTCGGTTGGTCTCCGGATCCCACTTAAGCTTCTTCAAGCTCGATCCGAAGTCTTTTAGTCTCGGCTTTTCGCGTGATTGCTGAGCGCGCGCTGCGGTCGCGACCAGCGCAGCACCAAGGAGAATTGTGACAATGAAAAAAGAAAGCTGACGCATAAATCGGCGAACACTTTAGCGTCTGGGGATACCCGAAACTTTAACCTGAATACAGTCAGAATGAAAAATCCCGTTACAATGTCGGCCTGTTCGAGCCTGACAACATGAATCCTAAAAAAGTCACCATCATCATTCTCACGTGGAATGGCCTGGGCTACACCAAACGATGTCTAGCAACTCTGCGCGAGCTAACTGAGTTTCCTGAGTACGAAGTTGTCGTTGTAGACAATGGCAGCACTGACGGCTCGGTCGAGTATCTGCGGACCCTTCCCTGGGTGCGACGGCTCGAGAACAACAGAAATGTCGGTTTTGCAAAGGCTAATAATCAGGCCCTCGACTTGAGCGACAAGGACTCCGACGTCATTCTGCTAAACAACGACACCGAAATACTTCAGCGAGACTGGGTCACACAGTTGCAAGCGAGTGCGTATAAATCAGCGGACATTGGAATCGTCGGCGCGCGCCTCAGGCGACCTAACGGAATGATGCAACACGCTGGCACCTATATGCCGCTCGAAACATTCTGGGGACAACAGGTTGCCAGTCAGGAAAAAGACATTAATCAACACAACTTCGATGCTGAGGTTGAAGGAGTTGTGTTTGCCTGTGTCTACCTCAAAAGGAAAGTGTTGAATGAGGTTGGCCCACTTGATGAAGAGTACTTCTGTTACTTCGAGGATAGCGACTTTTGTTTACGGGCAAAAAAACACGGCTTCAAAGTTATCTGTTGTGGTTCGGTTACACTGGTCCACCATGAGAACAAGTCAACGGAACTCAACCAGGTATCCCATCACGACCTGTTCGTGAAGTCGCAGGCCACCTTCAAAAAGAAGTGGCAAAAAACGCTTGAGTCAGAGCGTTATACCAGGAGAATTAACTGGCATTCATTGCTCAACTTCCCGACTGGTTACGGTCTGAGTTCGCGCGAGTTTGTTCTAGAGTTGGACCGCCAGAGAGTCCGAGTCAATTACAAATACCTTTATGGCCCCGGAACAGTTCTCGAGTTGCCTGAACCAGGAGAGAGCAAGCCATATACGCTAGAAGTGATCAGGAGACGAAAGATTGAACCTTCAGGCGTCCAGGTTTCTTACGGCCAGGCTGATGCTTTCAGAACAAATCCTGGCAAATACAAGGTTGGTTTCACTATGCTCGAAGTCGATGGTCTGCCGTCGAACTGGGTCGAGAAAACAAACATGATGGACGAAGTCTGGACCCCGTCCACTTTTAATCTTGAGACATTTTCCAGGAGTGGGGTCACCAAACCAATTCACGTCATACCACTAGGGATAAATCCCGCCTATTTCAATCCGGGAATCAAAGGCTACCAGGTTTGTGGCCCATTCACCTTTCTTTCTTTGTTTGAATGGGGTGAACGAAAGGCACCTGAAATACTGCTGAAAGCGTTCAATGATGAATTTCTTTCGACTGAGGACGTAGTGTTGATCTGTAAGGCTTACAATCCAGACTCCACAGTCAACATTGCAAATCAAGTAAAGACATTCGACTTGAAGGGAGCAGGCGGCAGAATAGTGTTTTCAATCAACGAGCTTGTTCCCGGCTATCAGTTAGGGTCGATTTATCGTTCGGTAGATTGCTTTGTGCTGGCAACCCGCGGTGAGGGATGGGGCCTTCCGATTATGGAAGCGATGGCCTGCGGTCTTCCGGTGATTGCGACAAACTGGAGTGGACCAGCCGATTTCATTTCGTCGGACATAGCTTATCCTCTCGATGTCGAGCGACTGAGGCCCGCAGAGGCAAAATGTCCTTATTACAGAGGATGCAACTGGGCCGAACCTTCGTATGAGCATCTCCGTTCACTAATGCGTCATGTTTACGAAAATCGCGATGAAGCGCGAATTGTTGGTCAGCGAGCCTCCGATGAAGTGTTAACTAAATGGACCTGGGAGCAGAGCGTGAAGAAGATCATCGCTCGTCTCGATGCAATTGGATAATTCCAGCAAACTTATCGTTCTGTGTCGCGGAGGGTGGGTCGAGCGTCCTTATCTGGGGGTAACATTCGTTGCGTCTTCTGCATGTCTTCCGCGATTAGTTGAAGTGCGTCCATCACCGCATGATTAAATAATCTCTGTCGTTCAAAATTGCTTCTAAAGACACGCATGAGACAGTTGTAAAAAAGATTCTTTACTCGGCTCGTGAGATCATTATTAAACCTTGTAGATTCAGCAATGCCGTCAGCATAACGCCGGATCTCTTCAACCCTGGAGAGTATCAATTTCGCATCTGGCTGCGCGTTAACTCGACGTTGAATAATTTCCATCAACTGTTCGACGTCTAACTCGATTGAGGTTCTTGGGTCAGGCACGACTTGTCTCTCAGGCGCGATATCATTCCGAATGCGAAGCGACCGAATTCTATCCCGTTGTGGGAAAAATTGGCGAACTTCTTTACACCAAAGGCGATCCCCTTCTTTTACACCGAACACCTTCGGTGTAGGCGATCGCTGGGCTACCAAATCGTCGCTGCGAGCGGACCAGTCGAAGCGTGATATTCTTTCGGCCAAGCAAACCGAACCCACAGGCTCGCGAACTCAAATGACTGCTGATGACGGCTCACAGAAAGTTGTCTGTATTCTCGGAATGCACCGCAGCGGTACGTCGGCGCTGACCAGAATAATTAATCTTCTGGGTGTTGATTTAGGTCCTCACGAAGCCTTAGCGCTTGAGCCGGCCGAAGACAACACTAAAGGCCATTGGGAACATAAAGAGATCGCTCTGATTAACGAAGAAATTCTGAGTGCCTATGGAGGTAGCTGGCACGAGCCCCCTGTGCCACCCACCGAATGGCAGACATCAACCGTGCTGGATGATCTTCGCGCCCGTGCTGAAAAGCTGATCCATGAGCAGTTTGAAAACGTCTCGTTGTGGGGATGGAAGGACCCGCGTACCTGTCTTACGCTACCGTTCTGGCAACAGTTCGTAAGCAATCCCTACTACATTCTGTGTCTGAGAAATCCACTCGATGTTGCCAGTTCTCTTGCACGGCGCAATCAGTTTCTCCCGGAAAAGAGTTTTAAACTCTGGACCACTTATCTTTGCGCAGCTTTTAAATACACCGAAGGCAAACCCCGCCTCGTAGTGTTCTATGAGGATTTGATCGATGACTCAGGAGGTGAGTTAAATCGACTGGCCCAATTCTTAGGTGAAACAAAATTGGTTGGCGACATGAACCTCCAACTCAAGGTGCAGTTATTTATCGAAAAAGGACTGCAACACCACCAATCTTCTGAGCTCGACACGACCTTTAATTCGACTGCCGAATGTACCGCAAAGGCACTCTATCTGTCGCAACGAATACTCACGAGGCTTAACGCGTCAGACAGCATCGAGTCCACCGTATTGGCGGCCCTTAAAACTCTGGATCCCGATCTAGCCGACCATTCGTACAAGTCCGATCAGAGAATGAGACTAGCAACGCTCAGATCGCTCACCACGAAAATTCTGCGGACAGGGGAGATAGATGATTGGGTTTCAAGGCGAGTTGCGGAGAAGATTCGCGCTCTGACGTCTCGCAAGGACTTGGCGGAAGAAAACGCTCGCGAGCTTTCGCAACAGTTACACGATCGAACCCTAGAGTTGGAACGAATAAAAACCACCGCTGGGTTTCGCCTTCTGAGTCGCGGCTGGCGGATTAAACATAAATATTTTCCACGCTCAGACTCTTAACCGCCTTTAACGCAAGAGCTCGCCCATACGCGACCGCAACCATTGTTGCTGTTCGCTCGACATGGGTCCATACGATCGAAACAACGGGTTGGAGTCGTCTTCTAACAGCCAGTGGTAATGAACATGGACCAGATGAGGAAATACGGTCTCTACGACGTTCGGATCGATGCGTTCGTGCAGGTGCAACGGGTAATTGTAAGTTGCCGGTAACGCGCGCACTCTTCGAGTCGTGCTCCAGATAGCGAGAGACAGTGCAGCCTGATTCGAACCCCAGAACTTACTTGCCGTCGAGTCAACCCAGCTGACACCGCTTCGTAGCCGCCACTCGTTTGCATACGGAGTTAAGCCTTTTCGAACTGAAGCGAAGAAAAAGTTAGCCCAGCGCTCGAGGATCCCAAGATTGCCTCGAGCAATAACGAGGCCGCCGTTATAGCTCGCTTTGATTTGCTGATGATCGACAAACGTCTCGGTCCATGGAATGTCGCTGTACTTAACATTGCAGCAGCGACAGAGATCCTGCCAGTACTTATCGAAAGGATCCGTTGGTCCACTCGAACACATACCTTTAACATCAACTGGTCTCACCAGGACATCCAGATCGCGGGCCAACAAGAATTCGTCGGGTTCGCGTAGGAACAATGTGTCGCTGTCGAGTATCACCAGGATTTCCTGAGGGTATGTGACTTCGACATACGCTGCTGCAGCAACCCGATTCGCAGAACCGTATTCCTGGCAATCAGAATTAAGAATTTTATCGATGTAGGTTACGTTTAGTTGCTCAAGCCTGGTTCGTGCTGCGGAAGAGATTGCATGGCCCGCGCGTGGTGAGAGTGCATAGATATCACAATCGCTAAAACGGCCCGTGTACAATCGAATACTTTCAAAGAGAATCAGCGCCTGAGCCTCGAGCACACCTCCCTCAATGCAAGCCACAAACGCTACGTCAGGTTGAGACATTATTGAACCCTGTAGGGGCGCCACTCCGCGGGCGCCCCCTGATCCAAATGATATTCTCAGAAGGAAGAGCGGCCTCCAAGTGAGATCCTAGTTAAAAAGTGGCGAACGCTAAAAGTGTAAAGGATGTCGTGATAACGATCTGTAAGGTATGTCGTGACAACAAATACCCCCATGGGCGCCCCCTGATCCAAATGATATTCTCAGAAGGGAGAGCGGTCCAAGTGAGATCCTAGTTAAAAAGTGGCGCACGCCAAAAGTGTAAAGGATGTCGTGATAACGATCTGTAAGGTATGTCGTGACAACAAATACCTCCGTGGGCGCCCCTGATCCAAATGATATTCTCAGAAGGGAGAGCGGTCCAAGTGAGATCCTAATTAAAAAGTGAACCCCACTGCGACCTCTCATCCTATCGAAGGACCTATTTGCAACAGGGGCGCCCACGGAGTGACGCCCGTACAAGGAGGATCACTTGCATTGGACTGAGATACATGGTTGGTTCCAGTGGCGTACTGCCCAGGAAGAAGCTGTTCAACACTTTCCAGCGAGCAGTCGTTTCGTAGAAGTAGGAACCTATCTTGGCAGAAGCTTGTGTTCTCTTGGGGAAGTGGTCCAACAAAGCGGGAAACACTTTGCTGTAATCGGAATCGACACCTGTCGTGGTAGTGGACCAGAAGGGCTAACGGGGAAAAACTATCACGGCGCCGCTGTCGACCAGGGTGGCGGAACTTTCGCCGGCGCCCTCCATAAGAATGTGATTGACTGTGGCTACGGAGATTTTATCTCGCTGATCATCAGTGATTCGATTGCGGCCTCGCGCTTATTCGCCGATCGCTCGCTCGACTGGGTTCATCTTGATGCGCGCCATGATTACCGGAGTCTAAAGGCCGATATTGAAGCGTGGCTGCCAAAACTTAAGCGTGGTGGTTGGTTGTCAGGTGATGATTACGATGAGGCAAAATGGCCCGAGGTCATCCTGGCTGTTAGCGAGTTGTTACCGGAAGCTCTACCCTGGCCCACTCAACAATGGCGTTGGATTGTTGTTTGATTTGAGTCAGTTGCTTTTTGGACCACCGCCTTCGTGGTGCACTGAAGCCGAGATACTATCGAGACTGTCAAAGTTGACGGTCCAACCCGCAATGGTTGCTGCCAGGCCGATCACTCCGCCTTCTCCTGAGTACATCTTGCGACTTTGAAGGAAGTCAGCGCCAATTGACCACGCCTCGAAGAACTGCGACTCGTACCCATCTTTAGTGAGGGCAATTATGGTCTCGTGACACCACGGTGCCGCATAAAGAATGTCAGTTTTCCCGGTGAGGTGGCGTGCCAGCTCAACAAAAAAGTTTAGGCGCCATGACCCGCAGGTCTCTAAATGCGCGACGATGCTTTTCTGCACAACAGGAAGGACGGAGAGTCCAGCCGGAAACGAATCGAGTTTGGGAAGCCCGCTGATTCGCGAATCAGCGTCTACATAAACAACGGTGTCATGGTCTTCCAATCCGGCGATCATGGCGAATCGTTTGTCATGATAGGCAGCCGCGCCTCGACCTTGTCCCGTCGCTGGTAGGTAGGAAAGATAATCGACCGCCATTGGACCAGTTGGCGCATGGGCGATTGCTCGCACTGGCAGATCGGAAAAGTCAGACGGTTCGTCGGTAAGAATTATCCAGGGGACGTTTGGCGCGTCAGAACAAAGCAAACGGGCCCGTTGTCGATATGGTGCGTGAATGGCGAGTGTGCAGAAACAGAATGACACTATCGTGAAGCCACCTGCTGAAGAATTGTCTCGAGCCTGTCGATACTGGCGTCGACGGTCCAGTTGTGTTTGATCAGCGATTGGGCAGTTTCTCCCATTTTCTTTGCCAACGTGGGATCCGCGAGAATTTGATTGGCCGCATTCGCGATACTTCGTGCGTCGCTATCAACTAGAAAGCCGTTCAATCCATGCTGGACCGTTTCGCGAAAGCCTCCTTCCTTAACTGCTACCACTGGTAGTCCGCAAGCATTTGCTTCGAGCACCCCAAAACCAAACGGTTCGAGTCTCGATGTGCAAAGTAGTAGCGTGGCCTGGTTCAACAAACTGACTAATTCTGAATCTGAAATATTTAATCTCATATCGAGCTCGACGCTTAGCGAATTAGCGAGCTCAGTAAGACTCTTCAGATACCCTTCGTTTCCTGAGTTGCCGATCCATATTAGACGAGGCCGTGGCTCAGGCAACAGAGCCACCGATTGAAGTGCCAACTCAATTCTCTTGATCGGGTCGAATGAACCAAGTCCCACGATGTAACGCTCGCGAGGCAAATCAAGATTGCGAAAGAGCCGTGTATCAACGCCGAGATAGCATACGGTCGCATCGACTCCATACGCGCGTAAAACACTTTCACGACTGAAGTAGGAATTAACGAGAACCAGATCGCAGGCCTGTGCGTTGAGCCACTCTTGTTTCGCTTGTAAACGTAGAGTCTGCAATTCGGGATAACCCGAGAGAAATTGAAGAGCCTTGAACAGTTGGGGGCTTTCGAGATCATCCGGGGCATTTTGGATCCAGGGCAGCATCGGCGCGGCTTCATATAAAAATCGACACGGTTCCTGGAGATAAAGAACCTTCTTGAGGGACAGGTGCCGAAGGATGTAGGGCACAAAGTATTGAATCGAAGTATTCGCAAAGAGCAGGTCGAAATCACCCGCGGCAATCTCCATGGCCGATCGCTTACACGCTTCGTCAAACGCTCGCATGCGAACAACGGCGCCGTTTAGGCCGGGGGTCAGTTTGCTGGCGAGCTTCGACGACCGGTCGCAAGAGTCGGTCGGTATAATTCGTTCAGGTGCAAATTCTGAAAGTGGTAGATACGACTGATCGGCAGTGTCCAAACTCCAGCAAGCTACTTCATGACCACGTTCCACCAGACCACGAACATGATAGTAGAGCGCCCGTTTACCTCCGCCGCTGGGTAAGTTATGCCAGACTGCTATTTTCATCCTTCAACCTTCACAACCCGGCAGTCCCGCTCATGATGTGATCTGTCCGTCGTTCTCTGTGCGACCTCGGCTGTTACTCCGTGGTTGAACGGACGGCCAAAGATTCCACCACAGAGGCGCAGAGAACCAGAGAGATCGCACAGAGCCAGGAGACTACTGAAAGACTCTCCTGCTTGACGCATGTTCAAACGCATGACTAGACTGGGCTCGCTTGTTTAAATCACTTTCCTAAACCTGCTACTCGCCCAGAAGTAGGTTGTCGCACACATTTGCGACTGAATATTTTTTGATCAATTTCACCCTATGGCAATCAGCGAAAAGGTAACTCGTGTTTCAACGAATTTGCCCGACCTCGCTGCGCAAAGCGCTGCTCAAACTAAAACTCTGTCGCATACACTCCTTCCAGATCAGCCACTTATTAAGATTCGGGTCGGCAAAAGATGGTCTTCAATCGAGCTCCGGGAGATCTGGATGCACCGTGAACTCCTCTACTACTTGGTCTGGCGCGATATCAAGGTTCGATACAAACAGACAGTTCTGGGCGCCTCGTGGATCATTCTACAGCCCTTGTTGATGACTCTCGTCTTTGCGATCTTTTTGGGAAAGATTGCACAGGTGCCGTCTCAGGGCGTTCCTCATGTTCTCTTTCTTTTTTCGGGAGTGTTACCCTGGACCTTTTTCTCAAATGCTGTTTCCGGCAGTAGTTTCAGCCTGGTGATCAACGCGCCGCTGATAACACGAGTTTACTTTCCCCGTTCAATGGTTCCTCTTGCTGCAACGCTCGTAAGACTCTCGGACTTTTTCGTGGCTGCTGCTGTCCTGGTGATGTTGATGTTCTATTATCGGCAACCTTTTAATTGGACCATTTTGATAGCACCCGTTCTTATTGCGCAAATGACAATACTGGCGATGGGCCTGGGCATGTGGTTCTCAGCTTTGAATGCTAAGTATCGGGATATCAGTACGGCCTTACCAGTCCTTTTGCAACTCTGGATGTTCACCTCACCAATCGTCTATCCAGAGAGTATGGTCCCTGAGCGCTGGAAATGGATTTACGAACTCAATCCGATGGTTGGAATTATTGAAGGCTTTCGCTCGTCGCTACTCGGACTCGACTTTAACTGGCGGGCCCTATTGATCTCGGTTTTGGTCACTTCGGTACTGGTGGTCTATTCCACTTATGCTTTTAAACGGCTGGACGAAGAGTTTGCCGACGTAGTTTAGCGCAACAGATGAAACCAATTGTCAGCGTCAGGAACTTGAGTAAGCGCTACCATGTTGGCCGGCAGCGCAATAACAATCCTACACTTCGCGACGCTTTCATCGAGGCTATTAGTTCACCTCTGGCGAATCTGCGGAGCAAGCGAAATGGCTCAGGGGTCGCATTGTGGGCTCTCAAAGAAATCAGCTTCGACGTAACGCCGGGTGAGGTCGTTGGCATAATTGGTCGTAACGGCGCTGGTAAATCGACGTTGCTAAAAATTCTCGCTCGCATCGTCAAGCCTTCGGCAGGAGAGGTCGATATCTATGGACGCGTCGGTAGTCTGCTCGGCGTTGGCAGCGGTTTCCATCCTGATTTGACTGGACGCGAAAATATTTTTTTGAACGGAACGATCCTGGGAATGAAGTCGCCAGAGATAAGACGTAAGTTCGATGAGATCGTAGCGTTCGCCGAAGTGGACCAATTTCTCGACACCCCAGTCAAACATTACTCCTCAGGCATGTACTTGCGCCTGGCATTTGCGATTGCCGCCCATCTTGAGCCTGAGGTGCTGTTGCTCGATGAAGTGTTAGCTGTGGGTGACAATCCGTTTCAAAAAAAATGCCTTGCGAAAATGAAGTCAGTGAGCCGCGACGGACGAACGGTTTTCTTTGTCAGTCATAATCTGACTCACGTAGAGGAAATGTGCACGAGGGCCTTTTTTATCAGCTCGGGCCATCTTCATGAAGAGAACGACGTCGGAACTACAGTAACAAAATATCTGAAGGACATTTCTTCATTCGGTGAGCGAACTGCAAATGCTTCCGGATAAACATGCCGCGCACGAGCATCATCATTCCTACCTTTAACCGGCCAAAGCTGTTGCCTCGTGCAGTTGAGAGTGCGCGAGCCGCTGGAAAGGACGTGGAGATAATTGTGGTCGACGATGCTTCAGTCGATGAGACTGCAGCCGTCTGTCGCAGTCTCGCAGGCATTAAGTACATCCGACTCGAACATAACCAGGGAGTCGCTGGAGCTCGCAATGTTGGAATTCTTGCAAGCTCGTCTGAATATGTTGCTTTCCTCGACGACGATGATCTTAGGTTGCCGGGTTCTCTCGATCGGCAAGCGGATGCTCTTGCTGCCAATCCGGATATTGGTTTTGTTTGCGGAGCGATGTTACTTGCGGATCAGGATTACGTCTTGACCGGAAACGTGTCCGTTCCGCCCCAAGGTCACGGAGATCGGTTTTGGGAGCTGCTCGAACTCGACTTTCCAGTTATGCCGCTGTGTGTGTTGATTCGCAAAAAGTGTTTTCTGAGAGTTGGTCTACTCAACAGCAGACTTCGCGGCATCGACGATTGGGACATCCTGGTCCGGATCGCTGAGCTCTATCCTGTGAGGGTGTTGGAAGACGCAATTGGGATCTACCGCCGGCCGACAGTTTCTTCCGGACAAGGATCGTCGTCGCAGGCTACTCAGCTTTACCATGCGTTAGCGCACCAGCGACAACTTTTCCAGTTGCCTCGGGTGCAGTCGGCAACGAGATCGCAGCGAAGAAGAGTGCGTCGTCGCACGGTTAATCGCGTCGCCGACACTCTGCTTTGGAACGCCGCGGGACTGGTCCATGAACGAGCTTTTAATTCTGCCGCCACTAATATTGTGACTGCGTTACGTTTGAATCCGTTGCGTGCTTTGCGACCGCGCGCGCTGAGAAAATTGGACCATCTCCTGGTAGGGGCCAGACTCTGAGTTCATGGTTGTTACGAGCATCATCATCACGACGCATAATCGACCGCACTTGCTTGCCCGTGCTATAGAAAGCGCCCGCACTGCCGGAACCGTGATCGAGCTTATAGTGGTTGATGATGCTTCGTCGGATGCGACTGCAAGCATGTGCCGCGCGTTGCCTGACATCGAGTATGTGCGGCTTGACCGTAATCAAAGAGTAGCGGGCGCGAGAAATATCGGCTTACTCGCAAGTTCAGGCCAATATGTAACCTTTCTTGATGATGACGACCTGCGACTGCCGGGCTCTTTGGACGAGCAGGTTCGACTATTGGCCGCGAATGATCAAGCGGGGCTCGTTTACGGACAGGCGGTTGTCAAAGACGGATCGACTGAATCAGTTTATCCGTTGTGTTGCCCAAAGGGAGAAGTCTTCTGGAAATTGGTGGCCCAAAATTTTATTCCCTGTGGCAGTGTAGTGTTTCGCCGTTCATGCCTGGAGCGAGTTGGCTTGCTCGATAGTTATCTGGCGGGTCTGGACGACTGGGATCTGTGGATTCGAATAGCATCGCTTTATCCAGTAGTCGTCCTGGAAAAACCGGTCATGATCTGGAGGCGGTCGACTCCGGTTTCGGAGCAGGGCACTTCTCAAGCTGCGTCTATTGTTTCGCGAGCGGTCCAACAGTTTCAATCGCGCTGGATGAAACTGCCGCCGGCTGTTTCGGGCACAGCAGAGATGAGAAAAAGCGCGTGGCAACAATTTTCAAGCAATATGGCGGCTCATCTCATCTGGGAGACGATGCGCTCTTTAAAACATCGTGACGCCCCGCAAGCGGCAAGAAACATCTCAACTGTCGCTCGCGTTGGCCCAATGGCGGTGGGGCGCGTGGCAAGACGGCAGTTACAGCTTCGTTCGGCCGAGAGAATGTGATTTGACGATTCTATGAGAATAATCCTCTGTAAGGGACAGATACTTGGTCCAATTAGTGGCGCTGATGAAACGCTCGTAACCTATGCGCTTCAGCTGCGTAAGGCGGGTATCTCTGTCTCAGTGTTGCTGATGCATTTTTGCTCGGCAAACGACCAGTATTACCAGCGATTGATCCGTGGTGGCGTGCCGGTGTCGTGGATTGCGTCAAGACTAGCGCACACTTCTCTCGGGACAGGACGTAAATTAAGTTATAAGCTGTTCGAATTATTTCCTCCCTCTAAGAAGATAATCAGGAAACGAGCGCTGCGAGTCGTTACCGGTTTGGCTACGCGCTATTACCAGCAATGTCGTGATTACTTGAACCAGCAGAATGCGGACTTGATGCACATCATCACTCCTGACCCGAGCGCGATGGTCATGATTCGCGCTGGCCACGACGCTCGCATTCCGGTCATCTATCAGGAACTCGGGCTTCCGTATCATCCCCCTGATTTCGAGTCTTATTACCGGCAGTTCACTTCGGTGCTGCCGCTTTGTACCGAGATCGCCGCTCTCTCGCCCAGCCTCGCCGAGCATTGTCGTGAGAAGTTGCTGACCTCGACAAAAATTTCTGTCCTGCCAATCATGTCTGACGATGTAAGTAATGGTCACGCGGTTGAGCGACAGTCAGATGATCGTGTCACTTTCGGTTTTGCAGCACGAATGGAAGAGCTGAAAGGACCAATGGTCTTGATGGAGGCGTTTGGAAAAGTGCGTGACGCGGCGCCAAATGTTTGTGTGAAGTTTGCCGGTGATGGCTCACAGCGAGAGAAGATCACTGCTCATGCTCGGGCGCTGAATATTTCAGAGCACTATGAACATCACGGAATCTATAACGGACCGGAAGAGAGAACCGCTTTCATGCGGGATCTCGATGTTTTCGTTATGCCGTCCTTCACAGAAGGCACTCCGAATAGCATTGTCGAAGCGATGGCCAACGGTAAACCGATCATTGCGTCAGCCGTCGGTGGGATACCAGACATGATTGATTCGGAGTCGGGGATACTCGTTCCGCCCGGTGATGTTCCCGCACTAACACGTGCGATTAAATTTCTTGCTCAGAATCCGCAGCAGCGGTCAAAGATGGGCCAGGCCTCAAGGGAAAGGTACAAAAAGCTGTTTTCCCCACGCGCCGTCGTTCCCCTGTTGCTCGAGACTTATGATCGAATATCGAAAGAGAACGGTCGTGCGGATCAAAGTAAGTCAGGAGAAAGTCGACACCCCTGGGGACGCATGTTTCAAGACAACGCGGTAGCGTCGGGTGAGTCTCCATGATTACGATGTTTATGCTACGTTTTCGATCTCGTCATTTCAGCGAAAGCCCGCTCGCCCTTTCCGACTTCGCCCTCGTCTGAGTTTCCAAATCAACCCGGCTCCCGGAACTAGTAATACGGTCCAGAGCCATTGCCAGTTGTTTGCAAAAAAACCTTTTAAAGCTCGCCAGCGATCAACGTGAACGGCGATCGCTTTTTCAAAACTCTTATGATCCGCAGTTTTCTCACCGGTGCCCGGAATATTTACCACGGCTATAGCTGTCAGGGTTAAACTCTGATCGCCGGATTTAAGAGGTGTGACGGACCACTCCCACTGTGCGAATTGTTTTCCCGCAACGATTTGTTCTGGCTCGGTACCTTGAATGTAAAAAGCTGTCGGATCTCCCGTGAGGGTAACTCGCATAATCGGACTGACCTTTAGTTTCGCTGATTCAGGCGTGCCAGGACCTTCGAGTCCCTCACTCAAAGCAGAACCAATATCCCTAAAGGAAATTCGGGCCTCGATCTTTACTGGCTTTTGCTCCTGCATCTCTCTTGGAGGATTGAAGACAATGTCGCTCTCACGAAGCTTTTGGACTTCATTTGCGATAATGGCTTCTTCATCCAAAGGGTTCGGACTTCCAATTGGCGTTGGAGATGCGTTCGGCGAAGCAGTAGGACTTGGCAGGGCACTGGGAGATGGATTGGGCGATGGACTTGGTCCCGATTCGAATTGCATGTTCACTGTCGATGAGCTGCCTGGTGTTACGGTGATGTTGGGCAGCTCAATCACTCTAAAGCCTGGATAGGAGATGCGGAGTGCATAAGTAAGACCCACAGCAATTTGCGCAAATCGATAATGGCCTTCGTTGTCAGTTCTAGTTGTTCTGGTGGTGCCATCAGGCAGTTTGAGGGTTACTTCTGCGCCGGGCACAACGGCTCCCGATGGATCGGTGACGACACCAGTGAGTTGAGTTGTTACCAGCGTCGCAGTATCCGGACGTTGTTTCTTGCGGGCAGAGAAGGTTGATTTATCGGGGCCGGCGGCTGCTTGGCTGAGAATGAGAGCAGCTAGAATAGCGATGAGATGAGATTTCATGGTTCCTCCGAGGTGAGTTGAGGGTGTTTAGATTTGGGTTAGCTGCTTTAGTTCTCTAGCGATGACGACGGGGCTAACCCAGCTGTCCTTGGACTGTTAATTCTAGTCCAGAAATTCAAACTTACCAATGTTTGCTTGGCTGGTGAGGTCAGTAACTATCTGAATTACTCCTGTGCGACCTTTGTGGACTCTGTGGCCTTGTGGTGGGGGAAAGTGCTAACAAAACGGGCGACCACAGAGTTGCAGAGGTCAACCGACGCATCATGGAGATGTTGAGATTCGGACACCACGCGGATTCCCGGCCCCATTTGCAGCACCCAACCGTGTGCATGTTAAACTCCCCTCACCGCAGAGCACTTGACGACGTTCGATAGAAACTCAATCGTACAGTCAACGTTCGGAAGTTGTAATTCAGGAAGTTCTTGTGCCCCTGTAGCTCAACGGTTAGAGCAGCAGACTCATAATCTGTTGGTTCGGGGTTCGAATCCCTGCGGGGGCACCAATTAAGAGGCGAGAGTTCTTGAGTTTATGTCTTCGTGATGTTGGCCGATAGCTGCTCAACCTCACCATGGCGCGAAGATGGCGCGATTTTTGGAGTGCGGGGGCCCGGCGCCGCTTTGTTACAGCTGTACGGGGACTTAAAGGTTTCGCAAGTCGCGTTCAAGACAAGAAAGGTTGTGCCCCCAGTAGGACAAAAACGATAGAGTATGGATTCAGTGATTGGTGTGTGGCCGACCCCAGAATGCGAGTGAGTCTTCCCATTTGTCTTCCGTTAACCGAATAGTCGGACTGCTCCCATCAACTGCGAGCGCGTAAAGCTCGCCATATGGCTGCGGTGCAAAGAGACCCGTTAAGGACCATTCGTCCATATAGCCGGCCCGGTCCGAGGTGAAGACAATCCATTTTCCATCTGGCGAGAATCGGGGATGCATGTCAATTCCAGTCAGACTCGCCCGCTCCGGCTCCAGCAGATGACCCTTGTCGTTTGCATCCGCCAGCGACTGGATCCAAAGCTTCAATCCCTTGCCACTTCTATCTGTCACGTAGACCACCCATTTGCCGTCAGGAGAGATAGCTGGCGTTGTATCGTTGCCTGGGCTGTTGGAGATGCGACGTAGCTGCCCGCCATCTTTGTCCATCAAATAGATCTCTTTGTTTCCATTGCGCCCGCTACCTTTCTTGCCGTCGCGTCCACTCCGGAAAACCACCCATTGACCATCTGCGGAAACGTCAGGAAAGGCATCATTGGCATTGCAGTTGGCTGTAAGGTCCACGGCTCCTGTTCCGTCCGATCGAACCTTCCAGATATCGACATTCTCATCGACCGCACCGAATCGCGCACCCTTAGCGAAAAAGATCCACTGGCCATCTCGCGTTATCGTTGGTCCCCACATGAACTCGCTGTCGATCGGCTGCACGATCGACTTCAACTCCTTGCCATCAAGATTCGCTGACACGATCGCTGAAGGACCGGGAGGATAGCCCACTTCCTCGTGTACCCATTGAACCGCGAATATTCGATCCCCATCCTCCATGAAGGACGGGAAGTAGCTTCGCATCGCATGAAGTTGCAGATTGCGATCCGGTAGGCGCAGAGAGCGCACAGCATTCGGCCAAGTGAATGAATCGCCGTTAATCATTCTCCGCTGTTCGTCCATTGGGCCATCACCGTGACATACAAGCTTGCCGCTTCCGGCGTCGTAGTACGGAGCCATGTACGCACCGGTCAGGTCACCGAACTTTGTGAGATTTGTTCCGTCCGCACCAACGCGATAGAGCGTACCTCCATAGTGTC
>DATIBX010000632.1:0-3832 GCA_035457105.1 Pyrinomonadaceae bacterium | reverse complement strand
CCCAGACGTCATAAGTCAGGTGAGTTCCGCCATCCTCCTTGCGCGACAACTCGACGAGGGCTCTCATGCGAGTCAACGGACCGCGCGAGTAGATGCGTTCAATGCCAAAACGTTCTGGACGAACCCATTCGAAAGGCTGTTCTTCCCATTCAACCGGCAAACCATGCATTGACAGGCGAACCTTGCGCCGTGCATTACGCAACCTTCGTTTACTCTTTTCAAATTCCAGTTGCGGCAACCCGGTATCGCGATTGAATCTGTTAGTGTCAGCGACCAGCGGCCACAGTTGTTCAGGACTCGATTTGAAATCGTGTTCCCAATGATAGTGATACTCGCGAAACCTCATCTTAGCGCCCGCAAACTCTGTGAAAAATATAAACGAATTGGCGGCGGGAATTCCGCGACGAATACCCACCGCCAAAACCTTCGTTCATGACCAGTCGCAAACCGAGTTACCTGCGGCGCACCGGTTAGACTTCCTTGTACTCCGAATCAACATCCTCGTGTGAGAAGGCCACTCGGTAATTCTTTGACTGGACCTGTTTTGTAATCAGCAGGTCGTCTTTGGTTTTCAATAAATCAGCACGATTGTAAACGGACAACTCGAAGTTGTAGCCATGGGTAATTGCGTCCTTTGGGCACGCTTCAACGCAGTAACCACAGAATATGCATCGTCCATAATCGATGTTATAGACAGCGGCGTACCGTTCATCGACGCCGGTACGTTCTTCCGCGGGCCGAGGGTCGTCAGCAGCGACGATGTAGATGCATTCGGAAGGACAAGCAGCTGCGCATAGATAACAAGCAACACACTTTTCGCGGCCCAATTCATCAACGTGCAGTAAATGTTGACCACGATACCGTGGCTGCACGGTTACCGGCTCATCCGGATATTGAACAGTCCATTTGCGTTTGGGCAGGTATGAAAGAGTTACGCCCATTCCCTGAATAATTGCTTTAGTTGATTCAACTACATCTGAAATGATCGACATTTTTATCTTGACCGCTCTAGTCTTAATACCTTTCTCATTTGGCAGCGGTGACTTCGGACGAAGTGGCTTGCCAACGGCCGTCGCGCCAAACAAAACGATCGGTAAAATTTAGTAACTGCTGTCCATCAGTCAATTCGTATCTCACTTTACCCGACAGCGTGGCACGTTCACCGCGCAACGTCAATTGCAGGTCTTCAAACTCCCATTTTTCAATCTCTGACTCACGTTGAATTGTATCAATATATTCTACCTTTCCGAGAACCCGACCATCCGGACCTGCACCAACGAAGTCATCCCCGAGAATCTGCTCGAGCTTGGCTTTATCAGCGTTAACGTTCGCCACTGTCCAATCGTTTTCGATCGCGGTTAGATCTTCGAGCACCTGATCCTTATCAGCCGGCGGCTGACTTTCCTCGTGACCCAGGTTCGAGTTTTCGTTTTTGGGTGGTTCGGCATTTACAGACGGACTGGGCGCTGGAGACAAGTTTGTATTAGCCGTCGGCCTATTAGCGGCTTGACGCCGGCTGGCCATGCGCGGCACCAATAAGAACAACGCAATAACTCCGACCACGATGCCGAGCACGACGGCAACAATTATTACGAGGATCCATGGAGCATTTCTGGATTGCTTCGGAGGAGGTTGAATATTCCGAGGCGGTTGATACGCCGGGGTGCTCCAGTCCTGATCTCGGGAGTTGGCTGCAACTCTCGTGATCTCGTCATCCTGGACCGGAGTTAACGGAGTTCCGTCTTCGGTACAAAAGCTGAGACTCTCATCGGTGAAAGTCCTTTGGCAGGTAGGACAGCGTTTCATCTTCCCCACTTTAAAATCACGAAAACACCAACGACACGATCCAGAGCAGAATCATTCCGCCATAAACAACCAGGCTGATACTTCCAGTGACAATGCCAATAATCGCGAGAGGCTTCCCGCCATGACTCAAAGGCTTGTTCTTGATCTGTGACAAGGCTACGAGTCCCAGTATGAGTGCTGCTAAACCAGGTATCGGTCCAAGACAAAACATCCCGGCAAAGAGACCCATCAGTCCCGTGATCATCGAAGCAATAGCAAGACCCTGCGAGGGCGGCTTCGTATATGGTGTTGGTTGTTGCCATGGCTGGCCGACAGGTGGAGGAACTGTTGGTGCACTCCATGGTTGACTTTGGGGCTGTTGCGGCAACCACCGGGTCGGCTGTTCCGAGGGTGATTGACCTTGTTGGGTTGCGACTCGAGGATCCCACTGTGGATCGCGAGGTGGAGAGAAGTCTTCGACGAGTATTGTCCCATCCTCTGAACAAAAAGTTATCCACTTCTCGTCGAATTGTTTTTTACAATTGGGACAATACCTCATAGCTAAGAATCATTTTAGACTGCTCTAGACGAGTTCGAGCTGACTAAAGAAATAAGCAATTTCGATAGCCGCATTTTCGTCTGAATCTGAGCCGTGAACAGCATTTTCACCGACTGAACCCCCGAACTCTTTACGCAGGGTTCCGTCGTCGGCTTTGGCCGGATCAGTCGCACCCATCAGGTCACGCCATGCTTTGACAGCGCCTTCTTTTTCCAGAGCCATTACAACACAAGGGGCGCTGGACATGAATTCAGTCAGACCTGCAAAGAAGGGGCGTTCCCGGTGAACTGCATAAAAGCCTTCTGCTTCTTTGCGAGACATGTGAATAAGTTTCAGACCGCGGATTTGAAATCCGTTATCGAGAATCCTCTGGATGATGGCTCCTGCTTTGCCGCCTCTCACGGCGTCAGGCTTGATAATGCCGAAAGTTCTGTTGCTCATGTGCTAGCTTGGGGTTTCCTTTTCGTCTTTTGGTCTTTGGTCTTTGCTCTTTGGTCTTTGGTCTTTGGTCTTTGGTCTTTGGTCAGGATTCTAAATATCAAAGGCCGAAGGTCACAGACCAAAGGCCCAAAACCAAAGCCCAAATCCCTACAAAACATTCTTCATCTCCTGGCCAATGTCTGCGGGTGATTTAACTACATGAATTCCGGCCTCTTCCAGGGCCCTCATCTTTTCAGCCGCAGTTCCTTTACCACCAGCAATTATTGCACCGGCATGGCCCATTCTTCGCCCTGGCGGTGCTGTTTGCCCCGCTATGAACGCGACTATGGGTTTGGTCACGTTTTCTTTAGCAAACGCCGCTGCCTCTTCTTCAGCGCTGCCACCAATCTCGCCGATCATCACAATACCTTCGGTCTCGTCATCTGCCTGGAATAAGCGCAGCGCATCCACGTGAGTTGTACCCACAATTGGGTCACCACCAATACCAATCGCGGAGGATTGGCCCAACCCGAGCGCCGTTAATTGACCCACCGCCTCATAAGTCAAAGTCCCCGAACGTGAAACAACACCAATTCTTCCTTCACGATGGATGTGACCGGGCATGATGCCGATCTTGCATTTTCCAGGTGAAATAATTCCCGGACAATTCGGGCCGATCAACCTGGTCTGCTTGTCATTGAGATATTCTCTTACCTTGACCATATCGAGCGTGGGAATGCCTTCGGTGATACAGACAATAACTGGAATTCCGGCGTCGGCTGCTTCCATGATTGCATCAGCGGCAAAAGCCGGCGGCACATAAATCACCGAGGCATTTGCGCCAGCTTGCTTGACAGCATCAGCGACCGTATTGAAGACGGGGATGTTTTCATGAGTAGTTCCACCTTTACCAGGTGTAACTCCACCGACAACATTGGTTCCATACTCAACCATCTGTTTTGTATGGAAGCTGCCTTCTTTTCCAGTGATACCCTGAACCACTAAACGAGTGTTTTTATCGACGAGAACGCTCAACTATTAGTACTCCTTGAATCAAGTGGGGTGTTT
>DATIBX010000631.1:0-3580 GCA_035457105.1 Pyrinomonadaceae bacterium | reverse complement strand
GGCGACATCCCGATGACAGTTCGCGCAATGAAGGCAGGCGCAGTCGAATTTTTAACTAAACCATTTCGCGACCAGGATTTACTCGATGCTATTCGTCTCGCGCTACAGCGAGATCAAGCAAGGCGCGAACAGGAGAAAGAGTTAACGGAGCTTCAACAGCGGTTCGACTTGTTGACTTCGCGCGAACGTGAGGTGATATCGCTGGTAGCTGCCGGCAAGTTAAATAAACAGATTGCTGATCAACTCGGCACTGCGGAAAATACAATCAAGGTCCATCGCAGTAGAGCAATGGAGAAACTGGGCGCTGGCTCCCTCGCCGACATGGTAAGAATGATTGAAAAGTTCAAAGGCCTTTCGAACGCTTAGTAAACCAAAGCATTACACGCGTTCACCTTTTCCCGCCACTTAGTACACCAAAGTCCAATCGATTTTGTCTCTATTCAAGAGTATCGTAACTTCGGAGGGCCCAATAATTATTCCGACGTTTTCTGATCAAGTCCAATCGATTTGATCTCCTTTCGAGAGCATTGTTGGTTCGTATGCATGTGAAGGATCTCAAGGTGATATCGGTAGTTGATGACGATGCGGCGGTCTGTAGGTCCACGGCACTGCTGATTGAGTCGTTTGGCTACCGAGCAGCAGCATTTCAATCCGCAGAAAGCTTCCTTAGCTTCCGCCAACGGGACGATACCTCTTGCCTTCTCCTTGACGTACAGATGCCCGGTATGAATGGCCTGGAGCTTCAGAAACAATTGACTGCCGAGGGATGCACTGTTCCTATTATCTTCATCACCGCCTTCTACGAAGGGGAATCGTGTCGGCGTGCCTTGAAAGGCGGCGCTGTCGCGTTTCTAGCGAAGCCTTATGGTGATGAACTGCTACTGCAAACTATTCGCTCCGCCATTACAAAAGGAAAATGATACGAAAAACATAGAACCAAGTTAGCCCCATAACTGCTCTACGTCGCATGCAAGTCGAAGCTCGGTGAGTCAGCATGAAAATCTCTATTGATAAGATCGCGCTCGGTATTTCGGAGGATGAAGTCCCATTAGGCAGTCACGCGGTCCATTTTTGGAAAACCGAAGAGGAATTCGAACGCGGAGTTCGCTTTCTCGAAGCTGGAATTCCTGACGAAACCCAATATTGCGTCCTGTTCGGACACGATGAAGCAAACACTCGAGTTTTGGAGATTTTACGGAGCAAGGGTCACGATGTAGACGCGATGCTTCGGGGGCACCGGCTCGTTGTTTTGCGCCGTGAGTCGCCAGCATCGGTGACACTTGCAAATATCGAGGCCGCGTTTGCCGCCGCTCTCCAAAAAGGAGCCAGGATAATTCGCTACCTGGGCAATTTGGGAATGGGTCGAGATCCTCTTCCGGCCAGAGGTGTCAACGAAGTGATCGATCTCGAAAAGGGGGCCACCCCGCTCGCACTTCGCTATCCCTGCGTGATTGTGTGCATGTATGACGTGAACACGGTTTCGGGCGCCCTTCTACTCAATGCTGGTTTTGGGGCGCACACTCATACCGTTTCAAGCGGCGCACTACGAGAGAATTCTTACTACCTGGGCGAGGACGCTAGCCAAGTGTTTTGTGAAATATGAGTGCAAATCGGGAGGGTGCGCAGCAGCGCAGTGAACAACTTGATCTACGGGATCTGATCGAGACGCTTCCTGCATTGGTTCTGTGTGCCCTACCTGATGGATCGGTTGAGTTTGCAAACCGCGCTTTCCACGAATAAACCGGCTGCTCCTTACAACAACTTAGAGGCCGCGAGTGGCATACCCTCGTCCACGCAGATGATCATCCCGATTTTAGGCATCAATGGAACGCGACTTTGGCGTCTGGAACAGCTTTCGAGACCCAGGCACGTTTGCGTCGCTCTGACGGCCATTATCGCTGGTTTTCGATAAAAAAGGCGCTGGCGGTTTCACTGACGCAGAATGGCGGACCGTCCTTGCGTGCGTTGATCGCGTGCGAAGACATCGATGATCGTAAGCGGGAGGAGTTCGCACGCCGCTACAGTGAAGAGAGATATCGCGTAGTTGTCGAAACTGCCAGTGACGCTATTATCAGCATGGACGACAACGGCACGATTCAATTTACCAACCCAGCTACCGAGCGCATCTTTGGTCATAAGTCACAGGATTTAATTGGGAAACCGTTAACGATACTAATGCCGGAATGTTTGCGCGAAGCGCACGAGAACGGATTCAAACGCTATTTGAGGACCGGCGAGAGGCACATGAATTGGCCAGGAACGGAGTTAACCGGTCTACGCAAGAACGGTCAGAAATTTCCAGTGGAAGTCTCCTTCGGAGAATTGACCAAAGACGGCCGTCGGATATTCACTGGTTTGGTACGTGATATTAGTGAAAGGAAGCGCGCTGAAGAGGCTCAACAAGCTTTACAGATGACGCAAATAGAACTCGAGCGAGTCTCAAGATTGACGACGATGGGTGAACTTGCGGCATCCATAGCTCATGAAGTTAATCAGCCCTTGGCGGCCATAGCGAATAATGGCAACGCGTGCCTCAGACTGTTAGCTCACAATAATTTACAACCCGAGATTCTGCGTAGGGCTCTGGAGGAAATCGTCGCAGACACGACCCGCGCCAGTGCAGTCATAGCTCGGATACGCGCACTTATAAAAAAGACGCCCTCTGAAAAAACCAAAATCAATATTAACGAAATCATCCACGACGTGATGACATTAACTGGTCGCCAGCTGCAGCAGAATCGAGTGTTGCTGGAACACAAACTGGTGACCGACCTACCGCTCGTGATGGCTGACCGCGTTCAGTTGCAGCAGGTGTTACTGAACCTGGTTATAAACGGCATAGAAGCCATGACTGGAGCGGAACATAATCAGCGACTACTGCGCATCGAATCCGGCTTAGACAAACGTGGCAGTGTAGTCGTCGCAGTCCGCGATTCCGGATCCGGGCTTGGATCTGAAGCGGATCACCTGTTCACTCCCTTCTTTACCACCAAAGCAAATGGGATGGGAATGGGTCTGTCCATCAGCCGCACGATAGTTGAAGCTCACGGTGGACGCCTTTGGGCGGAACCTAATCTTCCTTCCGGCGCTGTATTCTCGTTCACACTACCGCTAGTTGACGGAAGTTCGTCATAAGTAACAGATCTAAAAAGCCTACCTCAAGGTGTAAACGAAAGCCTTATCTACGCTCTCCTTTCTATTACCATAACTCCACCAAGGCCCAATAGATTTCTTCTCCACCAGGTAATACATTGAATCCAATTAGAGGATTCAAGTGAACACCAATCTGATCGGACTAGTTGACGATGATGAGCGCATTTGCTGGACACGGAGACAAGGCAAACGAGTGACTCTTCAGTTTAGATCCCCCGCGGAGGCAAACCATGGAATATCTAAACAAAGTCGCACCCAGTGAACAGGTTTCGGTTAACGATAGATTTCAAGAGATCATCGGCAGCAGCCCTGCTCTCAACCTCGCTCTGGCGGAAGTAGAACGTGTGGCGCCGACAGATTCCACGGTGCTGATTCTGGGAGAAACCGGTACCGGCAAGGAGTTGATCGCGCGAGCCATCCATGACAT
>DATIBX010000630.1:0-14631 GCA_035457105.1 Pyrinomonadaceae bacterium | reverse complement strand
GAGGTACTGCTAGAGAGATTTTTAGTCGGATGTTGGAAGAGTCTCCGGATCCGAATGTTAAGAAGATGGCACGCGGCCGACTCCTGCAACTCACTTCGATGGACCAGAAGGACCTGATTGGCAGGGTCTTGTCAGCCTATTTAAATAAGAACGGCTCGTGTCCTCGCAACTGGCAAGCGATCGCACCCACTTTGAGCGCTTTGAAGTTGAATTTGGATAGGACAGGTACTCCCCTGGATCCCGCGGGATATCCCTACCGCTTGAACCTGGAGAGGTGCACCGCCGAGCTAGATCCGAAGTCAGAAATTCCACCCGGATAAAATCATGCCGATTGTAGAGATCGAAAACCTAACCAAAGACTATGAAGTTGGCTTCTGGCGCAAGCGCAAAGTGCGCGTCTTAGATGGTCTGTCCGTGAACGTAGAACAAGGCGAGATCTTTGGTTTTTTGGGAGCCAATGGAGCTGGTAAAACTACAACGTTGAAGTTACTGATGCGTTTAATTTTTCCGACTACCGGTGGAGCGCGTATTCTCGGCCGCGACATTTCAGATGTGGGAATGCATCAACAAATCGGATACCTTCCCGAAAACCCTTACTTCTATGACTACCTGACCGCCCGCGAGTTTCTTGAATACTGCGGAGAGCTATTCGGTTTGGACAAAAAAACTCGTGCCACCAAAGCTCGCGAACTGCTCCAGCGGGTTCATCTCGATGAGAAACGGTGGGACTCACAACTCCGCAAGTTTTCTAAAGGTATGTTGCAACGGGTGGGGTTGGCCCAGGCAATCGTCAATGATCCTACTATTGTCTTCCTGGATGAGCCAATGAGCGGACTTGATCCTATAGGCCGTCGCGAAGTGCGCGATCTTATCTCTGAATTGCGTACTGAAGGCCGCACCGTTTTCATGTGCTCGCATATCTTGTCAGATATTGAAGTGCTCTGTGATCGAGTAGCGATCTTGAAAAAAGGTAAACTCGCGCATCAGGGACTGCTGCACGAATTGGCGCGGGAAGTTGAAGGCCAGGGTGCAGTGGAGATGGTAGCTACGGGAACTGACGCTCCGACACTCTTTTCTCAACTTTCGAATCCGTCGGAGGTTTCGATCACTACCACAGCCGCTGGATTAAGAATTCAAATTGAGGACGAGAGTCAAGTTGATCTGGTGTTAGGGAGCCTAAGAAAGGCTGGCGGCAAACTGATATCTATTCAGCCGGTAAGGCAATCGCTTGAAGCGTTATTTGTCAGCGATAACCTGAAAGAGCAATCTTGAAGATCAATCCTTGAACTTGAAGCCGGTCACCTGCATACGAATATTGGCACGATCGTCGGTATCAGACATACCTTCCAACATTACAGAGACCGTCATAGTTTTGTTGGGTCCCAATTCGGCCTGGCGTGTCGGGATCACGACCACCGTTCGCTCTTTAACAGCCTTCTCTTGATGGTCCACAACCGCTGCCCTCACTTCCAGGCCGCTCAGAGTCTTGCCCGAAAAATTACGGACTGTCGAATGTAGACTCATGACGATATCTCCAAGTGCCCGTTTTGCCTCGTCCGCTTCCGGAGCGTCCAGCATGATCTTTTCTTTGTACTGATCGAATTCAGCTGAACCCGGTCGGATAGCTCCCTGCAAAGCGACATCACCGCCCGCCGGACCGCTACTGGCTCTCATCAGGAAGTAGAAAAAGAGCGCAATCACGACAGCAGCAGCAATTGCAACAAAAATTATCAAAGACCGGCGTGACTCAGTCGTTTCAACTCGCCTCTCAGTAGCACTCATAGTGTTGGGAATTGTAGATTCCACCACCGGGTTTTGCAAAGACTTGTAGTGTGTCGTGGCCATTCAAAAGGCTTAGACACTCACGGTCTGAGATTGGTTCCGACCTCTGAAAGATCAGCGACCGAGAAGTCTGGCGATCATTTCTTCGAGTTCGGTGTAGTCGATTGGCTTTGTGATGTAGCCGTCTGACCCCGCGCGGAGCGCTTCACTTTGAAAGTCCTGAGTATCATGGGCTGAGACGGTAATAATTGGGGTTCTCTTCAAGGCTGGAATTTCGCGGATTAATCTAGTGGCGGCGAGTCCATCAATGACGGGAAGACTCAAATCCATCAAAATCAAGTCTGGAAGCTCCGATTGAGCCTCCGCGACTGCTTCTTCGCCATTACGCGCTTCAACAACCTCGTAGCCTGTCATTTCAAGCAGCCGGCGCATCATGAATCGATTATCTTCAGTGTCCTCGACCAGGAGAACCTTCGCGGATGTTTCACTACTCATTTTTCTCGCTCTTCCAAGCTGGATCCTGCCGTCTAGACCCGCCAAGTTGTTGATTTTACTGTATCACTAGAATACGGGGAAGTTTTTTGGTAACATCCCGCACTGAAACGCGACACCTGTTGAGTAACCTTCGAAGTCTTATTCGTACACTCAACGCCAGGGGTCGGGTTCCCTTTCCCCTTTAGCGACCCCGAAGAGATTAAGAGAGATTTGCGTTATGAAGCCCTTAATGTCGAGGACCGAAGATACCAGTACGCTCCAAGACCTCGGACGAGCCTCGATTCAGATTGTCCATGACCTCAAGAATCAACTCAACGGTCTCAAACTCTATGCCACGTTCCTGCGCAAGAGAATTGAAAAAGGAGACCGGCCCGAAGATGAGCAAGAAACCATTGGAAAGCTGATAAGTGGGCTGGATAGGGCAGCTAGTGATCTCTCAACCATCGTCGAATATGGTCGCGAAATTGATTTGAAGAAACAGTCTGGGTTTGATCTGCAGAAGATTCTACGAACGGTTTTTGCGGAATTAACCAGTGGTGGTACCGCGGTGAGTTATGCGATTGAAGCTGATCCAATGCCTGGTGAATTTGACCCATCGAAATTGGCAGATGCTTTTAGATGGATCTCTATTGGCGCCCTCAAATACAGGCAGAACGGCGATCATTCAGAAGGACTAAAAATATCGGCAGAGCTGAAAGGGCAGGAGGCTAAAGAGGCCGAAATAACATGGTCTGGGTTAGCAGAGTTGGAGCACGACCCATTTGTATCTTTTGCCGGTAGCGAAGAGATTCGTCTCTCGTTAGCTGCAAAGATAATCGAGTCTCACGCTGGATCAGCAACGTACGACAACGGCAGCTTCGTGGTAACGCTTCCACTAATCAGCTGAGAGTGTGGAACGAAAGCAAAAGATTGGAGACTGGAATCATGAGCCCTCAAGGTACTGCGACTTCGAGAGAGGAGAGAAGGGTGGATAACAAAGAAGTACGGATATTGGTGGTAGATGACGAGCCAATGATGGCCGATTCCTTAAGACAAAATTTTATGGAAGAGGGCTATTCGGTTGATACGGCTCCAACCGGCGCCCAGGCAATCGAGCTTTTTGATCAGGGTGGCCACCAACTGGCGATTTGCGATTTGCAACTACCAGACATGGATGGACTCGAAGTGCTAAGACATATGAAAGACGCACGACCGACCACGGAAGTGATTGTGGTGACAGGTTATGGTTCGGTTCAAAAAGCGGTTGAAGCAACCAAGGCGGGTGCGTTTTATTTCGTAGAAAAGCCATTTGATTTTGAAGAATTACAGCCGCTGGTTGAAAAGGCACTTGAACGACGCGAACTCGTTGCCGAAACAGCGAACATGCGACGTCAGCTTTCCACCCGGGCGGAGTATTTCAATATCATCGGGGCTTCGAAACCGATGCAGACGATCTACGAAACGATTGAGTCGGTAGCGAAATCAGATGCAAATGTTCTTATCGTAGGTGAATCCGGCACTGGTAAGGAGTTGATTGCCAACGCAATTCACTATCAGTCGTTGCGTTCCAAAAAGCCGTTCATCAAGGTTAATTGCGCTGCATTACCAAAGGAGCTGATTGAGTCGGAATTGTTTGGCCATACGAAGGGCGCGTTCACGGGAGCTCATGCCGACAAAGAGGGACTCGTACAGCACGCGGCCGGTGGCTCGTTAATGCTGGATGAAATTGCAGAGATGCCAGTCGAGCTGCAGCCAAAGTTATTGAGAGTTCTACAGGAAAGAAGTTATCGCAAAATCGGATCGGAGAAAACTTACGCAGTAGATTTTCGACTTGTCTGCTCAACCAATCGACCGCCGGCGGATGCAATCCGAGATGGGCTGCTTCGCGACGATCTGTTCTATCGGATCTCGACGATTACTATTCACGTGCCGCCGCTGCGCGAGCGCAATGAGGATATTCAGCTTCTAACTGAGCATTTCCTGCACATGTATGCTCAAAAGTATGAGCGTCAAATTAACGGCGTCTCTCAGGCTGCCTATCAGCGACTGTTCGGACACTCGTGGCCCGGCAACGTACGCGAGTTGCAGAACGTAATTGAACGCGCGGTATTGTTAGCCAAAGACAAATTTATCGAACCAATCGATTTGCCTTTTGACAATGGAACAATGCCCGAAGGAGCCATATCGCAACATTCGACGTGGGACATTCCACCCAATATGACCCTCGAGGATATCGAGCGGCTGGTGATCGAAAAGACTTTGCAGCGAACTGGTGGGAACAAGCAGGCAGCTGCAAATCTGTTGGGGATCTACCGCCCGCGCCTGTACAGTAAAATCCGGAAGTACAATATTGACGTAACCTCTCTGGTTTCTGTTTAGGGGAAACGTTGTAAATGGACCTTTCGAATTTAGCGGCCCAAACTGCTTTGCACAAAGAGTAAAGACACGAGCAGTAGAGTTCCGCGAGCGCAACGACCGGATGCCACACTCAATTTCTCAGCTGTGATCTCACGGTCGTTTTGTTGAGTGTGGCATCCGGTCGCTGCGGTCGCGCTACTATACTCATCATCCGCTATCATCAAAATAGAGTTTTGCGCAAAGCCGATAGAGTCAAATTTTAGAAAACTACCGGGATGAACCCTGCCGTAGGGGCTTTGAAACCAACGCTCAGACTTAGAAGCATCGATGCCCTCCGAGGTGCAGCGGCATTAGGAGTCGTTCTCTATCATTCAGTTGATCGGAGTGCGGCAGTTGTTCCGGTGGGATGGACCAGGTATCCGGAACTCGCGCTCCAATTTGTTAGTTCCTTTGGATACATTGGCGTATTTCTGTTCTTTGTAATTTCCGGGTTCTGCATTCATCTGCAATGGGCACGGGCAAAAGCAAACGGAGAAAAACCGATCATTGCATTTGGATCTTTCTGGAAGCGTAGATTTCGCCGGCTCTATCCGCCCTACATCATCACCCTCGCAATCTTTTTCGGACTGACTGCTGCGACGGCTGGTATCGACGTATCACGATTCTTTATTTACGACGTCGGCATTCACCTGTTCATGTTGCACAACCTCGATCCGAAGACGTGCTACAGCATCAACGGTGTTTTTTGGACCTTAGCGATTGAGGAACAGTTATATCTCGCCTACTTTTTTCTGCTTTTCCTCAGAGCTCGCTTTGGATGGGCCAAGACTTTGATTGTGTGTTTACTGGCACGAGCAGGTTGGATGGTTTTTAGTCACCTGGTATGGCTGAAGACTGGTTTCGGAATTCCTGTGCCTGAAGCAGCTGCAGCGCACTGGTTTACGTGGGCTCTCGGCGCGATCGTCGTTGAAGCGATGTTTGGTTTAATTCAATTGCCAAAGTGGTGCTCAAGCCTGAAGTTGGCCGGCGCTCTAATTATTTCAGCGGCCGCACTCTCAAATGCTCTTCCTCTTATACCCAAAGATACGATTTGGCATAACGGGAGCTGGTTCCTGCTGCATCCGCTTTGGGGCGTTGGGTTTTTGATCATCGTCAATCGAGCTGTTATTTCGGAGCAGAAGTGGATTCGGGTTGCACAGCTGCCGATTCTGATATCGCTCTTTGCAACGCTGGGGGTCTTTTCATACTCGATTTACCTGACACATGAATTGACGATAATGCAATCTTGGCGCTGGACCAACTCGGCCTCCTCACAATTCACGAAGGTTCTATTAATGATACCGGCAACGATCCTTTTTGCCTGGATATTCTTCTGGTTTTGTGAAAGGCCCTTTATGGCAAAACGGAGGGCGACATCAGAAAGTGCTGACGCAGAGCCTGAGGTTAATCTTCACCATCATGGAACGGACTTACTTACAAAAACATTCCGGCCGTACCCGTCGGATCACAAGGCAGCCGACTCTCTTCAACAACAACCCATCGAGACGACGGTTCAAGCTTAAATCTATATGGCGTTAGTCTAGTTGGTAGGTAGCAACACTGGTCGGCGTCTCAAAACACCTGACTTTATAAATCTGGACTCGATCGTCACCGACCCGTCTTGCGACTCGTTCGAGCACATAGCGGGCGAGATTTTCAGCAGACGGTTGGAGCTCATCGAATGGGGGCAGTTCGTTAATATTGCGGTGGTCGAGGTAAGTTACAACCTCATCGGCAGCAGCCTTTAACTCCACAAAGTCGACCAGCAAGCCGATATTATCGAGCTCCCGGCCCCGCGCATAAATTTCGATCTTGTAGTTATGCCCGTGTAGGTTTTCACATTTGCCCTTGTAGCCTCGGAGCTGATGCGCGCTCGAGAAATTGCGTTCAATCATTACTTCAAACATAGGTCTTTGGTCTTTGGTCTTTAATGTTTGTTTAGAACGATACAGAATAAAGAGTCTGAAGATCAAAGACCCAAGGCCAAAAGCCAAAGGCCTCTGCTAGCCAAACATCTTCACCAAATCATCAATTCTCGAGGTTGTGCGACAAGGTGGTAAGCTGCGCAGAAAAGTCTGTCCGTAAGCTTTGGTGCGGAGTCGCGGATCCAATACTGCCAGAACTCCACGGTCGCTAGTACTTCGAATTAAACGCCCCAGACCCTGTTTCAACGCGATTATTGCTTGCGGCACACTGTACTCGTGAAAACTTGAACCGCCACTGTCTTCGATATAACGCTGACGGGCCGCCACAATCGGGTCAGTAGGTACCGCGAATGGAAGTTTGTCGATGATCACACAAGACAACTGTTCGCCACGCACGTCAACGCCTTGCCAAAAACTCGACGTCGCAAACAGAACCGCATTTGGCGTCTCTCTGAAACGTTTCAGAATTTGACCCTTTGAAGCACTCCCCTGAACAAGACACGGATAATCAATCTCTGCCCAAACTCTCTCAAACAATGATTGCATTCCAGCGAGGCTGGTCGAAAGCACAAAAGCACGTCCTTGCGTCGCATTAAGAATGTTAATTACTTCCGTAGCGGCCGCTACACTCCATTCGCTCGAGCGCGGCTCGGGCATTTTTGACGGCAAATAAAGAATAGCCTGGCTCTCGTAGTCAAATGTCGATTCGGCAATCAAATCATCGGCCGTGTCGAGCCCCAGACGATCGCGGATAAACGCGAAATTGCCGCCGCTGGAAAGGGTAGCTGACGTAAGCACGACCGTGGGTACCTCGTCGAAAAGCTTGTCTTGCAGGAGCCCGGCAACATCAATTGGCGACGCTCGTAAGAAGACGCCTCGATTTCTTCGCTCAAGCCAATAAACAAACTTCTTGTCCGAGCCGGTTACGATGAACTGTAAATCAAATCTGATTTGCCGTAAGCGTCTGATCAAACTTTCGACGTCGGGACTCTTATCCCTAATGGTGTCGAGCGTAGTTTCAACGCGAGTAATAGACCCTTCTAAGAACAAGTACAACTCACCCAGGCGGGTAGATTCGAATTGACCAGAGCTTGTCCTCTTTGCAAAAGTCCCGGGCAGAATCGGATAACGACCTTCCTCACGTATTTCCTTGAAACCGGTCCAAAAATTTTCAGAGAAGGTCGATAAACGGGCAACACTCTTCGTGACTTCGCGGTCGATTTCTGCCTCTTCAATACTCAGGCGACCTAAATCGCGAACGATGTCATCCAGTTGATAATTCGAAACCTGCGAACCGAAATATTCAGACGCCACATCTTCAATCAAGTGAGCTTCATCGAGAATGACTGCAGTGTAATCGGGCAAAACCGAACCATAATTGCCATTTCGGAGCGCCAGGTCGGCAAAGAACAAGTGATGGTTCACCACCACGATATCTGCTTGTTGGGCTCGGTCACGCATCCGAGTGATAAAGCAGGCTTCATAATCCGGACACTTCTGACCTAGGCAAGACTCTGAGCGGGCGTCGATGTGACGCCAAAAAGAGAGCGATTCGGGAAGGTTTGCGAGTTCGGCGCGATCGCCCGTTTCAGTCCGGTGCGCCCATTGACTTACTTCTTCGAAATAGTCGACCTCTTCGAGGCCTTCGAGCACAGGAGCAGCTTGCGCGCGAGCCAGGCGATTCAGACAAAGATAGTTGTTGCGCCCTTTCATGTAAGTCGCGGAAAAAGGTCTTGGCAATATGCTCTGGAGAAAAGGAATATCCTTTTCCATCAATTGTTCCTGAAGATTTTTTGTGCCGGTTGAGACGATCACGCGGCCGCGATTGCCCAGCGCTGCCGCAACGGCGGGAACAAGGTAAGCGAGTGTTTTGCCGGTTCCCGTTCCAGCTTCGACAATCAGGTGTCGATTGTCTTCAAAGGCTCGCATTACAGCGCGGGCCATTTCGACTTGTCCGGGCCGGTATTCGTATTCGGGGTGCGCCTGAGCGATCAAGCCCTCAGGGCCAAAAACTTCTTCCATGATGAATTATTGTTCTAATGATTACCGTCTCAGGTCACGTAGCGACGTCTGAATTTAGCTCGGCATTTCAATGCCGGGGATCACGCGCCACAACCGATGTCTGCGTCGCGTAGCGACGTCTGAATTTAGCCCGGCATTTCAATGCCGGGGATGGAATCCCGAAGAATAACATCATCCCCAAACATATTGTTCATCGTATTCGATACCATTCAAACGCAAAAGCCGCCGATACTCACCCTGAAAAGACTCGTTGAGGTGATGCTCTCTCTGATTCTTGATGTAACGCACAACATCTGGAATATTCGACTTACTTACCGTAAATGCCGCGTAACCTTCCTGCCAATTAAATTTCCGCAACCAGGGAAATTCATCATGTATCCAGAGCGATGATTCGCCCTTCAGAAACTTGGCGATCTCAAATGGAGCGATGGTAGGAGGCGCCATTACGAGCGCATGAATATGATCCTCTACGCCTCCAACTTGTATCGCCGTCATCTTATGTTTTCGCGCGATACCTCCAATGTGCGACCAGATGCGCTGTTCAATTTCCAACGCTATCCAGGGAAATCGATTCTTTGTGGAAAAAACCAGATGGTAATTCAGTGAGGTATACGTGTTTGCCAAGTGAGGTGTCCTTTCAATTGTGAGGTTTCGCGGATTGTTGTGAGGTCGCATTCGACGTTCACCGCGTATAAAACATCGAATGAATTCAGGCGTCGCGATGCGACGCGCAACATCCGGCCGTCTTGTTCCCGGCATTAAAATGCCGCGCTAAATTCAGGCGTCGCGATGCGACGAAGCCGCGATCGAGGCCTTCAATCTCTTTGCATAGAGCGGGAAGCGAGCGGTGAGATCGTACACGCCTTCGCGCACCTTCTTCCGCACGTCTTCAGATTCCGGGGCGTGAATTACCTCTGCTATCAGACGCCCGATCTCCTGCATCTCGCCTTCCTTCATGCCTCGAGTGGTTACGGCGGGTGTCCCAATTCGCAGGCCCGAAGCAACAAAGGGCTTGTTCTGATCAAAAGGTATCGTGTTCTTATTAACGGTAATGAGAGCCGCTTCTAAAGCTTTTTCAGCGTCCTTACCGGTTATCCCTTTTCCCTCCATCCAAACGTCAACCAACATCAGGTGATTGTCCGTTCCCCCAGAAACGAGACGTAACCCATGCTCCTGCAATTCACTGGCAAGCGCCCTGGCATTCTTCAGAACCTGACGCTGATAGTCCTTAAAATCGTCACGGAGCGCCTCGCCGAAAGCGACCGCTTTCGCGGCGATTATGTGGACCAGAGGACCGCCTTGAACTCCCGGAAACAACTTCCGATCAATTTCCTTCGCATGTTCTTCCTTACAAAGGATCAATCCTCCTCGCGGTCCCCGCAACGTCTTATGCGTGGTGGTTGTCACGTAATCCGCATGCGGCACCGGCGAAGGATGAAGTCCGGCTACGACTGGTCCAGCAATATGCGCGATGTCAGCAAACATCCTGGCTCCAACGCTTCGGGCAATCTCTCCAATACGTTCGAAATTGATTGCTCGCGGATAAGCCGACGCGCCACAGACCAATAACTTTGGCCGGTGTGCTTCAGCAATTCGCTGCAGTTCGTCGTAGTCGATCTGCTCTGTCTCTTTCGAAACGCCATAGTCAGCCACCTTGTAACTTAATCCGGAAAAGTTCATCGGATGACCATGTGTCAGGTGTCCACCATGAGACAGGTTCATACCTAAAATCTGATCACCGTACTGGATCGCCGCCAGGTAAACAGACATGTTTGCCTGCGCACCACTGTGAGGTTGAACGTTCGCGTGATCGGCTCCGAAGAGTTCCTTTGCCCGATCGATCGCCGTCTGCTCAACGACGTCGGTCCATTCGCAGCCTCCGTAGTAACGTTTGCCCGGATAACCTTCAGCATACTTGTTTGTAAAAACGGAACCAGCCGCCTCGAGTACCGCCTCGCTGACAAAATTCTCCGAGGCGATCAGTTCCAGGCCATTTGCTTGCCGTGCCACCTCGTTGTCGATGGCTTGGGCGACGAGGGGATCAACTTCTGCTAAGGGAGCGTTGCGGATATCGTTCATGAATGTTCTCTATCGCCTTTCGATGGCATTAATTTTTTCAACTCGCATGCGATGACGTCCACCTTCAAAATCTGTCTCGAACCAGGCTCTGATAATCTTTGGAATCTCACCTGGTAGAGTGGTACGCGCTCCGATAGCCAGAACGTTTGCATCGTTGTGTTGTCGGGCGAGCCGCGCTGTCTCCTCGGACCAGGCCAAAGCTGCACGGACTCCGTTGACTTTGTTGGCGCTGATTGCCATCCCTATGCCCGAACCGCATACCAGCAGTCCCTGTGCAACTCTGCCGGCAGCAACCTGCTCGGCAACCTTGCGCGCATAATCAGGATAATCCACGGACTCTTCTGAACTAGTTCCGAGGTCTTCGAACTCGACTCCTATTTCGGTGAGCAACGGTTTCAGGCGTTCCTTTTCCGTAAAGCCCGCATGATCGCTTGCCAGGGCAATTTTCATAGCTCGTTCGCCTTCGTGAAGGATGGTTAAGAAGAAGCGGCATGGTACATCAGGGAAATCTTGCCCGCAAACGGATCGATACTAAAAAAAGGATCGAGCGTTTGAGTTTGCGTTGGGAGTACAGCTAAGCGAGAATGCTCGATGTTCTTCAGTCCGGTATTCAGGTTACATATACTCCAATAAAGTATGCGCTGGTCACAATTTTTTATTCCAACTCTACGCGAAAATCCCACGGATGCGGATGTCATCTCGCACAAACTCCTTTTACGAGCGGGTCTTATCCGCCAACTATCAGCAGGCATTTATTCCTTTCTACCGCTGGGCCAACGAGTGGCCCTGAAGGTGATGAAGATTTTGCGAGAGGAAATGAATGCGATTGGTGGTCAGGAATTTTATCTGCCCGCACTCCACCCTGCCGAAATCTGGCAAGAATCCGGGCGTTGGGCAGCAATCGGCGATGAGATGTTCAGACTTAAGGATCGTAAGGGCGCAGATATGTGTCTCGGTATGACGCATGAAGAAGTCTTTACGACCATCGCTCGCAACGAGATCAATTCATACAAGCAACTGCCGCAGGTTTGGTATCAAATTCAAATCAAGTTTCGAGACGAGGCTCGTCCGAAATCCGGGTTGATGCGCCTTCGCACGTTCATTATGAAGGACGCCTATTCTTTTGATATTGACCGAGAAGGCCTTGATAAGTCGTTTATTGATCAGCGCGAAGCCTACAAAAAGATTTTTACGCGCTGCGGTATCCAGTTTCTGATTGTCGAAGCATCCTCTGGCGCAATGGGAGGCTCTGAATCGAATGAGTTCATGGCCAGAACGCCGGCTGGTGAAGATCTCATAGTGAGTTGTCCTAATTGCGGATATGCAGCAAACCTCGAAAAGGCAATCTCGAGACTAGCAGAAATCACCGACGAACCGGGCCCTGAAAAGACCGAGGAGTTTCCCACTCCGGGTGTCCGCACGATTGAAGACCTGATCAGCTTTCCCGGTGGCGCAGCAGCAGATCGCCAGATCAAATCCCTGGTGTTCTATGCAACTATCGAAGAGAAGCAGCAGCCTGTGCTGGTGCTACTGCGTGGCGATCATCAGCTCCACGAAACTAAGCTGGCTGACAATCTGAAGGCGACCGCCGTCAGACCGGCGCGCCCGGAAGAGATTCAAGATCTACTCGGCGCTAGCGCCGGTAGTTTGGGTGGCGTAGGCGCAAAGGAGAGAGCCACAGCCGCCAAACTCGATCTGCGCATAGTGGCTGACGTTTCATTGCGCGAGCGTCGCAATATGACTACTGGAGCCAATAAAGATGACCACCACTTAAGAGGCGTTGATATTAATAGAGACATCAAAGTCGATGGATGGTTCGACCTCCGTACAATTGAAGCCGGCGAACACTGCCCCCACTGCGACGACGGATTGTTAGAGTTGTTTAAAGGCATGGAGATTGGTCACATTTTTAAGCTCGGGACAAAATATTCTGATTCGATGGGCGCTACCGTGCTCACGCAGGAAGGCAAGCAGGTTCCCATCGTGATGGGAAGTTATGGTATTGGTGTCGAGCGAATAATCACGGCTGCTATCGAACAACACAACGATGACGATGGAATCATCTGGCCCAGATCAATCGCGCCCTTTGACGTCATCGTGACGATCACAAATATGAAGCAGGAAGAACTGCGTCAGGCCGGCGAACAGCTTTATGAATCTCTGAAGAAGCTCGGCCTAGAAGTGCTGCTTGATGACCGCGAAGAGCGAGCAGGAGTAAAATTCAAAGATGCTGACCTAATTGGCGTTCCGTATCGCATCACTATCGGTAAGAAAGCCAGCGAAGGGCTCGTCGAACTGTTCGATCGCAGTGCCAAAACTAACACCGATGTGAGCATCGACGAGGTGGCGGAACAAGTGAAGACTTTGCTGACCTAACGAACTGACGTGGCAGACTCCCCGCCTTTGGAATAACTGCTGTTATACTCTGAGTACATGAGTCCGAGTATTTCTTTGACGCAAATTCTGCTCGTCGTCATTATCGGAATCATCGGTGTTACTCCGGTGAGCGCGCAGGATCTCCTGCCGGATCTTGTTCGCCGCATAAAGCCTTCAGCTGTAGCGATTGAAACGTTTGATGCGCGCGGTGAGAAGCTCTCCCGAGGCAGCGGTTTTTTTGTGGACGCTGATCGAATAGCCACAAACCGTCACGTCATCGAGGGCGCATTTCGAGCCGAAGTCCATTCGTCAACAGGAAATGTCTATCCCGTTAAGGGAGTGCTGGCAGTCGATGCTGAGGGCGATATTGCTTTACTGAAGATCGATGTACCCATAGCACCAGTCCGCCCACTACCCCTCGATAAGACATCTCCTCAGGAAGGCGAGAGCGTGGTCGTTATCGGAAATCCGTTGGGTCTTGAAGGCAGCGTCACCAACGGAATAGTTTCGGCAGTGCGCGACATACCAACCTTTGGCAGGATCATCCAAATCACTGCGCCCATTTCGTCCGGATCCAGTGGCAGTCCCGTCGTGAATATGCAAGGTCAGGTTATTGGCATTGCAACCCTACAAATCACTGGCGGTCAAAGCGTAAACTTTGCCATTCCGTCTGAAAGAATCTCCCAATTACAAACTAGTACCCTGATGCCGTTGGCAGAATTAGTCGCTAACACTGGACGAAATAAGCGAGCTAAGGCCGTTCAATTCTTCCGCGATGGACTGAGCTTCCTCTCAAAAGACGATTGTGAGAGAGCACTAACCTATTTCGAGAAAGCAGCTGAATCAGACAGTACTTATGCAGATGCGTGGGCCCAGGCAGGATTTTGCAACGAGAAACTGGGTAAGCATTCAGAGGCTTTGGAGGCTTCGCGAAAGGCCGTCGGGATTCGACCCTCTGCGGAATCATATTTCAATATCGGACTCGCCAGTTATTATCTCAAACAATATCGCGAATCGGTTGAAGCTTACCGTCAGGCTATAAAGATCGATCCTTACAATGCTGCTGATGCTTATTACGCACAAGGCCTTGCATATCGCGACTGGGGCAAGGTCGACGATGAAATTCAATCTTATAAACAGGCTATACGACTGCGTCCTGATTACACCAATGCTTACGAGCGTCTTGGGGCACGTTATTTAAAAGCGAAGAAGTTTTCTGAAGCGATCGAGGTCTTTCGAGTGCTGTCTCAGCTTAAGCCAGGTGATGCTGTCGCGCCGAATAATATGGGTGAGGCTTACTTGGAGCTTAACCGACTTAGTGACGCAATGGAAGCCTTCAGACAAGCAATCAGGTTGAAGCCCGACTTTGGCAGAGCCTATTTCAATCTTGGCAAATGTCTGCTCGCGATGGGAAATCGGGATGCGGCGCTTGAGCAGTACAACATTCTCACCAACATCGATAACGATTGGGCCGAAAAGCTAAACGCGATCATCAATCCGTAGTTCGCAAGTTTCTATCGAATCATCTCACCGACGATGGCGGTCAGAGCGTTGTCCTGCAGCGATTTATTCCTCT
>DATIBX010000629.1:0-3658 GCA_035457105.1 Pyrinomonadaceae bacterium | reverse complement strand
AAAGGCGGACAAGAATACGCCTTTGAGAAGATTTAAGGGCGTCCGGTTCATCCCCTTGTTAGGGTGCCCACAACAGGCAAGTAAGCCTACTCCTCCTCTCTATTCAACTTCGGCGTTAACGCCGATTTCCATCTCGACCCGTCGATAAACTCTACCTCTGATACCCACAGTTCAATCTCAGCATTCTTGTGAGCATTCAATGACTCCTCACGCCCCAGTGTCCTTAGCGAAGTCGAATCAGCCACGATAGAACCTCTTGTGCCATCCTGATCTACAAAGTTCTCCTCATAATGATAATGAAATCCTTTGACCGTTTTCGGCCCCTGCGCTTTGAAGGTAATCTTCACCAGTCCGGGGTTCTCAGGGATTGGCTTGACAGGAGAAAGTTTGAGGATTACGGATGAACTTTGTTGCGGGATGAGGGTCACAGTAGGACGTTGACTCCTACTCGCCAGACGGTTGCTATCTGCACCTTGCTTCTGACTCTGAACGATCGAGACTGTCAACGTCAAGAAAGTGATCATTGCAAGAATAAGTGACGAGAGCCGAGTCATACTGATCACTCCTTAATGTAAGGGATGCCTATCGATAGACTATAGCACCTTTCATTTAACGAAGCTGTCTAACGTTTGCGCTGCAGCTCTCTGAATGACCGTCCCGAGGACCCTAGTCAGGACGATTGGTAATCGCCTTCTCAAATGCTTTACGTCTTCTCGCGATCTCCTTCACTCTTTTCTCCGCGGGAACAATTACTTTTTTCTCAAGAGACATAAGTAGCTTTTCAAGGTTCTCATAGCGATACGGCGCCAAAACCCAAGGGTAATCTCTAAACGATTCAAACATACCGTATTCATATTCTATTGATAGAATTATCGGCTGAACTGGTAGCGCAGGATTCGCTGGCACAATGCGCTCTAGCTCTTGCGGTATTGACTTGGCTTTAGTTATATCTGCAATTACAAACCGAGCCAGATGAGCTAGAGTTGAAATGGTTTCCGTAAGATTTTTACTCTCCGGCTTCTCGAAATCAAACATGATTGGTAAATAGTCGTGCTGCCGTAGCGCATTGCGAATAGCATCCAAGATCTGTTTTCGCTCAGGTGTAAAACGGCCTAGTATCAACACAACTTTTGAAGTTACTGTATCAATGACATCACGGATTTTTTCGTTATTGAGAAGTAGGTAAATGAACTGGGCGACTTCCAGGTTGTCTACAGTAATTATGGTCTCACGCTCACTGGTAATAATTAGATTGGATTGATCTGCTCCCAGTAATCTTAGGTTCCATGCAGAAACACCGTAGACAGAACTATTCGCAAGGTTCGCGGATTCAAGATTTACATTGACTAAGCGAGCGTATCGGAGGTTCGCTCCGCTGAGATTCGCCCGAGTGAGATCCGCATCAACTAGATCTGCCCAAGTAAGGTCTGCATCTCTTAAGTCTGCCTCAACAAACTTCGCGCCTCCCAGGGCCGCGCCGACAATATCTGCCTTTCGGAGGTCTGCTCGACTAAAATCTGTCGCATCAAGGGCTGCTTCGCGGAAGATTGCACTTTGGAGGTTTGCCTTTGAGAATCTTGACTCACTGAGGTACGCCTCAGTGAAATCTGCATTCTTCAAATTAGCCAGGCTGAGATTTAACCTAGGGCAGTTTACCCCGCTCAGGTCTGGTACGATTTCAGGTTCTTGCTTTCGCCACTGATTCCAGGCGGCCACGCCTTGACGGAGAATATTAAGATGATCCTTCTTTGCCATGATTCTGCTTAATCCGGGCGACGCCCGCTCCTCCGGGGCCGCTTGGAACGCCGGGACGTCCCCGCAGTAAGACCACTACATCCGTAACGAATAAGAAACCGGAACGGCGTTATCTATCCCGAATCTGACTTATCGGTACTTCCGCCCGATACTCACGGCGGCTAAGCTTCTGCAGATTCGCTTTTACTACTTGCCACACTTTCATGCAACGCTTCTATTGGTTGCGGATGAACACGTAAAGGTAGTCAGTGAACGCTTGGGCCACTGTTCTACCCGTTTAACGCTCGATCGGTCGTAGATGATTACGTCATGTTGGAGAGATTGGTTATCCTCGTTCGTGACGATGTGCCGTGGCTACTCCGAAATCAGACAGAAGAAGAGGCCGAAAGAGTTCTCTGATCAGGCCTTGCGTCTCAATTTTGCTTTAGTCGGATCGGTCTTACACACTCTCGGCGCGTTTCTGGTTTTTCGGCTAACCAACTGCGCGCTCAGCTAGTCTATTCGTGGTGTTAAGGTTGTACTTGGAGGCGGCGATCGGAATCGAACCGATGAATAAAGGTTTTGCAGACCTCTGCCTTACCACTTGGCTACGCCGCCATACCGGAGAGCGTAAAACATGAAGGCGGAAAGATGAAGCAGCTGCTCGAAAACCCCAAGGGCTTTCGTCCTTCATCCGCCCGCCTTCATCTGATTTCGTGGAGCGGGAGACGAGATTTGAACTCGCGACCCTCGCCTTGGCAAGGCGATGCTCTACCACTGAGCTACTCCCGCTTTGAGCACGGTCGATTCTAATGATTCGCTTGGTGTTGTCAAGCGAAGCCCCGCCAAAACAACAAACGGCGCAATGCGAAAGGGGATAGCCCAGTAACATTGCACCGTTGTTTTAACCCTAAGTCTCACGCTGGTACCGGCGCGCAACCGTCGAGTCTATGTCACGCAGTCTAAGCGCCAGCGCGATGCGCGTCAACAAAGCGACGAAAAATAAAACAGGGGCCGCGGATCCGGCGGATTATTGAAGCCGATTGCCACCGATCGGTTTGACAAGGGCAACTAACTCTAATAAGTTGCGGGCAATTCCATTCTCTCAAACCGAGGAGCCGATTATGCACGCCTACAGAAACGCCTGTCGTGTGGTGATAGCGTTATTAATTACTGTTCAGGTTTGTCTTGCGCAGCAAGGTTACAAGAAGCCGCCGAAAGAAGTGCTCGACATTCTTAACGCACCGGTCACGCCCGGCCTTTCAGTGAGTCCGACGCGCGACAACGCAATACTGACGACCGGTCTGCGCTATCCGCCACTCGCTGACCTCGCGCAACCGATGTTGCGACTCGCCGGACGTCGCATCAACACCACAGCAAACTCGCCACATCGTTACCAGTATTCAGTTGCACTAACTCTGAAGCGCCTGGCCGACGGCTCGGAAGTCAAGATCGATGTTCCACCAGGTGCGAAGATCAGCGGTCTCGAATGGAGTGACGACGGAAAGCACTTTGCATTTCTGAATGGAACTGCAAATCGGGTCGAGTTGTGGGTAGGTGATGCGGCGACAGGCAAGATCCACAATGTAAAAGGCGCGACCGTCAACTCAGTCATGGGCAACGCGTTGACGTGGATGCCTGACAACCGCACGCTCCTGGTCCAGCTCGTGCCCGCGTCGCGCGGCACAGCGCCAGCCACGCCACTCGTCCCAACCGAACCAAACACACAGGAAAGTTCCGGCCGGCCTGGACCGGTGCGAACTTATGAAGACCTGTTGAAGAGTCCTTATGACGAGAGTTTGTATGAGTACTACGCAACTGCACAACTCGCGTTCGTCGACTCTGCCTCGGGACGCACCACGCCGTTGGGCCAGCCCGCGATCTTCCAGAACGTCGATCCGGCGCCAGATGGTCATCACGTCTT
>DATIBX010000628.1:0-4424 GCA_035457105.1 Pyrinomonadaceae bacterium | reverse complement strand
GATAAGCTTAATATTCAGATTGACGGAATCCTCGATCCGGTTGCGGCAGTTGATTCGGGAGTTTTCCGCTTCATGGGAGGCACGGGCAAATTCGCGGAAGCGACCGGCGAAGCCAACTTCGTAGTGGCCATCAACCCAATTACCGGTGGTTTCGATTTAACACTCGTCGGCAAGATCAATTACTAATGACATGCAATAGTGCGAGGTTAAGGGCGGTCAAAAAGTGACCGCCCTTAAACTTTTCAGATCCAGTAGAACGCTGACGGATCTTCGTTCATCAATTGCCTGAATAGCCACGCATACAGTGCGGCTCCCGAGTCACCGTTAGTGAAGAACACCAACGCTGACTTTCTTGCCGGTTGCACCCAACAGAAATTTTTGAAACCCGGACCATCGCCCCAGTGAAAAAGCGACGGCGTCTTGAACGACCGGTCAACTCCCCAACCCGGCCCCCAACCGATGTCGCGATTCACATCAACTCGCGCTTTGAACTCGTCCGATCGCACTGCAGCCTTTAACACGTGCGTAAGAAAGAAAGCGTAATCTGCGATCGTCGTCTGCAGCGAGCCTGCCGCATTCGGAGAGAGCACAACTGGAAGGAAAGTCTGTTTGTTTTGTTGATACGCAGCAGCAATCTGTTCGTACGTGGCTGACGCTGGATTAAGGTTACTCTTTTGCAGAGTCTCATAATTGCGACGCTCGTAGAATGCGAGCGATCTTTCGAGTAATGCACCCTGACGATCGTGGCCCAATGCAGTCACATTCTGAATCTCGGGTGTCCACGCAAAAGAGCTTTGCATCATTCCGAGTGGTTCGAGGACGGCGGTTCGCATGTATTCAGCAATAGGCCGTCCTACGATCTTTTCCACGACACGTTGCAGCAACACGAAGCCTTCTCCGCTGTATTGCCAGCGGGTTCCCGGTTCAAAAGCTGACACGAGCGGCACGTTCGGCTGAAAGCGCCAGTTAGTCAGGCCTGTGCTGTGTGTAAGAACATGAAGCGCCGTTATCTTGCGAGCCGTTCCTTCGAGACCGAGATCGACGTAATCCTGTAGCGGGCGATTCAAATCTATCTTTCCCTGTTTCGCCAACTCCCGAACTCCCCACGCAAAGACCGGCTTAGAAAGTGAAGCCGCCGGGAAGAATGTGCGTGCCGTTACTGCTGGGCCACCCGCGCGTTCCACGCCGGCAAAGAGTTGATACGGGCCTTCGTCCTTCATTCCCGCGACAGCAACACCGGGGACGCGCGTCACCTCCAACATTCGCGCTACATCGGGAGGTTTAGACTCAGCACGTGTTTCCACCGTGAATTTGGCAGTCGAGGCCATTGCGGCACCAGCCATCAGGCCTACAAACGTCCGTCGTTTCATATTGGCTCCCATAGATTGGGGATTTAGATCATAATCACCGCCGACCAGTGGATCATGTCACTTGGTTGCAGGGGGAGGGAAATGGGATTCGAAACGCTAATTGGCGTGCTTGGTTTCATGGGGACGCTGTTGCTCGTGCTGGTGGGCTTGCTGAACTTCTCTGTCTTCCGGAAACAGCTTCGGATTGCTAAGGACCAAATCGATACTGCGGTGCGGCAGCTCGAGATCGCCCAGAAGCAGCCTGATCTATACCTGATCCAACGAGCCGTCACAGAGACCTCAAACCATCTCCTCCTCTTCGTCGAGCGACCGAAACTGCGACCATACTTTTACAGCGAGGCTGAGTGGAGTGCCGGTGATGAAGTCTCATTGGATGAGATCAGGGCGATGTCGGAACTCATCCTCAATAACTTCGCCTCTGCACTCATGCACGCAGCAGCGTTTCCGGAATACCCCGTGCGCGGCGTCGATCGAGCCATCATGTATCACCTCCGTCGGAGCCCAGCGCTACGCGAGTTTCTCCTCGAGAACTTCGAGCGCTTTCCGTTCACGGGTTTGACGCTCCTGTGTCTCAAGAACGAAACGAGTGAGCAGGTCGAGGCAGATCTTCAGCATCTCGTCGAAGCACGCGATGTAGACCATTCAGAGATCGAGCGTCGCAAGGAGCTATTACAACTCTACCGGAGCGGGGAAGTGCGCGAGCCAATCGAGTTTACGTCGTACAGCATGAAGCGACGGCGCTAGCTTGTTCACTCGAGTTCCATTGGGGGAAGCCACAGTGTGTCGTCAGCGCTGGCATCCTAAGAAGTATTTGGGTCTGGTTATATTACTCATTCATGAGGCCCATCTTTTACTTCCTCGTCATGGTTGCGTGTACGGCTACACCTGCAACATCGCAGATTATACGTGGCGACACGCAGGCGCAGCGCTGTCCGGACGAGCGCACTTATACCGGGAAATATAGGAATTATGTATTCGGCTTTTCAATGATCATTCCCACCGGTCTTAAGGGCTATTGGAACAGCGCAAGATGTGCGCCTGATGAAAGGCACGGCTGTGTATGTATGGGCGACCACGGGCGATTTATTCCGCTCTCCGATACGGCCGGGGTCGAGGCGTTTGTTGGTTGGCAGATGGAGAGCGAGTGGGCGCTACGTGACCATCAAAACCAGGAACTTGCGTATTTGAAAGACAAGCAAGGCGTGGAACAGCTGCGAGTGTTAAGTTCAAAGTACGTTTGGCTTCGCCGTGTAAAGGCAAGAAGATTTGTCGTGCACTTTAATGAAAATAATAAGAGCGTAGTTGTCGACCAAATCATCGCCTTGTACCAGGGAGTCGAGTATCAGTTGATTCTCCACACGCTCGCTGATCGGTATCAAAAGGATAGACGAGTGTTTGAGAAGTTAGTGGCGAGTTGGAAGCTGACGCGGCGCGTCTAGTTCCAAATCGAGCGCAGGCAGGCGGCCAGGCGTTCAGCGCCCTGGGCAGCGAAGTCGCTCAAGGGAGACGATGTTCGCCAGTAACTCCGGAAGTCGGTACACAGAAACTTCGCCTGACTATGATCGATACCAGCCACTTCTACCAGAAGCTTTTCATCAATTTTCGAGATTATTGGTTGCCGAGTTCGCAACTGCTTTATGACCGATGAATTCTTCGCCAGAAGACTCGAAACGGCGCGCATCACCGCATCCGCCTTAGGATTCGCACCTCTCTCAAACGTAAGCCCATGAACGCGGCCCGCATATCTCTGCGCAAACCATTCTGCAAGTCCCTCTTCAAGGATCGTCAGACCCGCACCGAATGTTACTGGACTCAACACGTGAACCGCTTCATGAGCGAGTTCAAGGGAAGCAAGCGACGGATTTTTTCTGGAATCGCGACTCAGGTAAATTCTGGCCATCCGCAACGGACGAAAAACGAAGCTCCGTGAAGTTGTACACTCAGTGATGCGAGGTACAGACAGTTGAAATGAGTCATCTCTGGGACCAAACAAAAGTTCAGCCTCTTTGAATATCCTCAACAGCTCCTGCAGCAATTTTTGTTCATAAGAACGATCGCTCGCAGTCAACAAAAATTTTGTTTCTGCTTCAATCGCCAACAGGTCTTCCATGAGGCGCAGAACCGGCATGGCCCTTACTATATAACTTTATCCACAGATTACACAGATGGATTTATAGAATCTGTGTAATCTGTCGATAGAGAATCTATTCGACCTGTTTGACTTCGATTGTGACCTCGCTTGGGGAGCCAAAGGTAAGCACTGGATAGCTCTGCATACTGATATAGTCGCCTTTGGAAATCTTACCGTCGCCGTCCAGATCAACGAGCACGCTGACGGTGTAAGTGTCGCGCGCATCAATCGAGTCTGGCTCTAAGTGAAAGGCGACCTTTTCATTATTGCTTTGATGATCGATGACTTGCTCGGCGACTACAGCCGACTGGGCGTCGGCCAAACTGGTGTTCAAGAGGCGCACGTACACCTTCGCGGAAGCCGGCAAGGCGGGCTTTCCGGCGAATTTGATCTCACCTTTTACTACTGGTTTGCTCACGATTCTCAACCAATCTCAACCATTCGCCTTGCGAGAGCTCGGCTCCTGCGCAAGGCGAGTGGCCGAAAATCACCGTTGCTCGTCGATCACGCAACATTAAACAACATGGCATTGAGTCGATGAGCGGTGTCCGTACCGGTCCAACCCCAGACAAGGCGATTGCCGAGAGGTGTAATTACCGGTCCACCAATGCACGTTTCACCTGAGGTGAACTTGCTTCCCCAGTTTATACCGTTGGTGCTGGCAAGCACATTCAGAAACTGGTTTCCGACTCCCTGCCAGGTAAGAAGAGCGCGCGAACCACTGATCGAGAGTTGAGGCTTCTGCACTGTGGTGTCTCCAAGCGTCACTTTGTTAGTAAAGCTCGCTCCATTTGTGCTTTGCATCACATTCAACTGGTTGTTGCCTACTCCGCGCCAGGAAAGTAAGAAACGCGATCCCAAAGTTGCCAAAGACGGGCCCGACGTGGTCGTATCGCCGAGGGTAACTTTACCGCCCCAATTGA
>DATIBX010000627.1:0-12177 GCA_035457105.1 Pyrinomonadaceae bacterium | reverse complement strand
CTCTCGCACGACAGCTGGCTCTGCGATTGTCATCAAACGAAGGAGACTCAACGCAATAAGGTAGGCATCGTCGATCTGGCCCACAAAGGGGATCATGTCAGGAATCAGATCTAACGGCACGATCGCATAAGCAATCGCGCCGGCGACGAGCAGTCGCTCTTTGGCAGGCACTCGCGGATCAACCATTAACTTTCCGCATAACACCACCATATTAGGCACAAAAAGCAAAAGATTTTTCATTCGGCTCTGTAGCATTGATGATGCCATAGTGTCTCCGTCGTTTCGGTTGATAACTGTCAGTAACCTATCACGAGTGGCGAGTCGGTCAAAAGAGGATTGGCGGTTTGAGCTTGGGCCTTTGTGTCAGCTCCAGCTTGTTCTCGTCCATTCGATTGGCTAGACTGCAATCCCAATGAGCATCCTCCAACAGCTGCGACAACGAGCCGCTTCGAGACCGCAACATATCGTCTTGCCGGAAGGCAATGACCCTCGCACCGTAATTGCCGGTGCCGAGTGTGTCAATCAACGTATCGCTCAAATCACTCTGCTCGGAGACGAGGCTGTTATTCGCGAGACAGCGAGCGCGAATAATCTGAATCTCGGAGGTGTCTCTATCATCGATCACCGCCGAGCGCCCGATTTTGAAAAAATGGTGTCGTTGTTTCACGAGCTGAGACGCGCCAAAGGTCTACTAGCTGACGAGGCGCGAACACTTGTTTCGGATCCACTCTACTACGGAAACCTGCTGGTCCGACTGGGCAAAGCTGATGGGTCAGTAGCCGGTGCAAACAATACGACTGCACACACGGTTCGGGCTGCATTGCACTGCATTGGCATCCGCCAGGGATTCAAGTTGGTATCAAGCTTTTTTTTGATGTCGCTCCGAGACAATAACTTCGGTCAAGACGGGGCTCTGATTTTTGCAGATTGCGGAGTCGTTATCGAACCTAATTCGGCTGAGTTAGCTGAGATTGCGATCGCTTCTGCCGATTCATGCAAAGCACTACTTGGTTCTCAGCCTCGTGTAGCCATGCTGTCGTTCTCAACCAAAGGAAGCGCACAACACAAACTGATCGACAAAGTTGTTGAAGCTACTCGAACGGCCAGGGCGCGCGCTCCCGAACTGCTAATCGATGGTGAACTTCAGGCGGACGCAGCGTTGATACAGGCCATTGCTGACGCAAAGGCTCCCGGTTCTCAAGTCGCCGGGAAAGCGAACGTCCTAATATTTCCCGATCTCCAGTCCGGTAACATCGCTTACAAACTGACGGAAAGGCTCGCCGGAGCAACCGCAATTGGCCCGATCCTGCAAGGACTCGATAAACCTACTAATGACCTTTCTCGCGGGTGTAAAGCAGAGGACATCGTTGACGCTGTAGCGATTACGGCGGTTCAATCTCAGGCACGAAAAGCGATGTAAATCATTCGAAGGGCAACTCCCTTTCCGCCCCGGCATCAAATTACCATTCTGGATGCGACAAATTGTTAGAGCAATGAGTCTGCGAAAGGCTATTCCAACAGTCATCAAGATGCGTTTTGTGTATCTTAAAGGCACACTATTTTTAGGCCTGGCGCTTTTGTTGATTAGCGCAAGTCAATCAGGATCCTCACAAACAAAATCTAAAGCTACAGCGTCTCCAAGTCCGACTCCGGCAACGCAGGAATCCGATCAGGAACGCGTACGCGTTTTCACGGAAGAGGTGCGACTGCCAATTGTCGCGCTCGACGCCTACGGCCATTACGACCCGACGCTCGAACCTGACGACGTATTGGTCCTGGAAGATGGCGTAGCCCAACAAATAAGGAGCGTCCGACACCTCCCGGCAAATGTGGTGTTTTTGTTGGATACAGGCGGCGAGTCAAGCGGATTGGGCGGTATCTCGAAGAGTACATCGCTGACGCGGCAGGTTGCGTCAGATTTAATTCAACGACTGCAAGAGGGATCTTGGATTGACGTGGTCCAATCGGGAAACTCCACCGATGTGGTGCAACCCTGGACCCAGGACAAGCAGGCTGTAATTAAGACATTAAAGACAAAACTGTTGGCCACAAAACGTTCGCGCTTCTCCGACTCAATCGTTACGGCAGCACAGCAACTCTCGAATAGACCAGAAGGAAGTCGCCACGTCGTGATGATTACTGACGGGGTCGATTCACCTGGCGGTAAAACGGACCGTGCTGTTGCAATCAAGAAATTAGTGGCAGCAAGAGCTACCATCCATATCATTAGCTATACAGAATTCGTACGCCAGAAGGGTGATGAGAAGTCGTCAAAGATCGCTACGGGTCAACGACCGACCAGCTCTGATCCAATTACGGCAACTGATCCAACCCTTCCGCCTGGCACAACTCGTTCACCATCCTTTGGAGTAGCGATCAGGTTTGATCCGGCAATGAGAAGATTGCGTAAAGCGTATGAAAGTGAAGTCAGAAAAAGTCAGGAAGCGTTGACAAACCTGGCCGATGAAACGGGAGGGAAAATTTACCTTCCGGTGTCGAGCGACGAAATGCGAAGTCGCGCAGACGAAGTAGCGCGGGCAATCGAAGCGGAGTATGTAGTTACCTATCGACCGACAAGACCTTTGTCAGAAGCGCGTCCCGGCGAATATCGTAAAATTGATGTTACTTCCAGAAGAGTGGGAGTGAGTTTATATTCCCGTCGAGGATACGTAGTTCCGAGTGAGTGAAGCTTTTTAACCTACCGCCGCCTCGAGTTGTGACTCGAGCAGCTGGACCATCTGCCGCACGTCAAATTCATCATGTTTGGGAAGCAGCGATCTGCGATGTAACTCTTCCCAGTCTTCCTTGGGCACACGGTGAAAAGCTTCCACAACCTTAGGATCGAATTGTCGTCCCGCCCATTCGTCTAATTCCTCAGCAGCAGCTTCGTATGATTTGCCGCGCCGGTAAACGCGGTCGCTCGTAATGGCGTCGAATGCATCCGCCACCGAAAATATTCGGGCACAAACGTCGATATCCAACTGACGGAGACCAAATGGATAACCCGAGCCGTCCCACTTCTCATGATGTTGGGCCACAACTCGCGCCGCGCCTTTCAGGAATTCAATACCACGAAGGATCTGCTGACCGTGCAAAGGATGCTCTTTCATCCGGACCCATTCTTCATCAGTGAGTTTTCCGGGCTTGCGCAGGATCAAGTCGGGGACACCGATCTTTCCAATGTCGTGTAACAACGAGCCAAACTCCAAGGCTTTCATTTCATCGCGATTCAAACCGTACTCTCTACCAAGACGCAAGCTATAGCTGACGACTCGTTCTGAATGACCGTGTGTTTCTGAGTCGCGAGTCTCAAGTGCGGCAGTCAGGGCGCGCAGAGTCGATCGATAGGCGTCTTCGAGGGAGTCCAAAGCGCGATCCAGTTCGGCCGTTCGCTGTTCTACTAACTCTTCCAAATGATTTTCGTAACGTTGCTTGGCGACGATCAGCTCGTGATGTTCAAGTGCTCTTTTCACCACCGCCTCGACCTGGCGAAGGTCGAAAGGCTTCATTAGGTAATCGAATGCTCCCAATCTGAGGGCGCCAATGGCACTCTCAACCGTCTGCATTCCGCTGATCATAACGACGACCGTGTTAGGCGAGATTTCTTTGACATGAGGAATCATGTCGAGCCCGCTCATGCCGGGCATGGTGATATCGCTGATCACCAGTTCAAACTCGTGGTCTTGAAGACACATCAAGGCCTGCTCGGCTGTACCTGCTTTAGAGCATTGATAGGTTTCACTGAACAGGTCGGCGAGTATTTCGGTAATTTCCGACTCGTCATCAACTATCAGAATTCGGGGCAGACTGTTCGACATTTGATTGCTCCTGAAGCGTGACAAGACGCCGGGACACGTCCGACAGGATTGTTGGTAGAACTCAATTAACTAACTTGGGTGAGATGAATTTTCGGCAGGGGTCGGGTCCCGCAGCCTCAACAAGGCTCTCGCATTCTAGCGGTTTTCCACAGCTGTGGCAAACATGTTTTTACTCTATGTCTAAACTGTTGAAATCCAAGAACTTAGTTGGTCGATGCTGAGAGGGTTCTAACGTAGTTTGTCCCGAAGCGGTCCAAAATCAGGAATGACTTTATTTTCATTTCTCATTTTCCATTTCTCATTTTCCATCTTCGGACTTTTCTCGTGGTTCGCGCAGCTGAGGAGCACCTCTCTCGGTTTGAAGATGCGCCCAAATGGAAAATGAACACTGAGAAATGGCAATGGGAAATCAAAAAGGGGTGCCGATTGGCTGAAGGTAAAGTGCGGTTGCGCAGCTTACGTTCAAACCGTAGAATGTCAGCCCTGCAAGAAGCCGGAGTGGCGAAATTGGTATACGCACCAGACTCAAAATCTGGCGAGCTTCACTGCTCATGTCGGTTCGAGTCCGACCTCCGGCACCACACTCCTTTCAACGAACTGCGCAGTTCTTGTTTACGCTCGATGAAAGATTTTGGCCAAGTAGATCCTCAGATGACGCCGATTACAGATTCCATCTTATAAAAGGCGGACGGCGGCATTAGGGGGCTCCAGGATAAAAATCGGCGTAATCGCTGTAACTGTGGATGATCTGAGTTCAAAGCCTCGTTAACGAAATTCATAAACGTATTAATTGACACTGGCGCGAGCTCGTGAGATAAAGGGGCCTCGCGTTATCTTTGACATCGTTTATCGTGGCGATTTAAGGCAAACTTGCTCCACGTAAAAAACTGCTAAAGAGCCGCTGAGGAATTTCCAGCTATTATCGGAACCCCGCGCACTCTTGAGGCGCGGGTTTTTTTATTTCTCTTCGCTCTCGACCTGGATAGTTACCAGCCTTAGATCCCCATTAAAAATCAATGCTCCGACAATTGCACTCTGTCTGTGCAGATCGCCAGTAACCCGCCTTCGATGCGGTGGTGTTACAGCGATCTTCGTTGGACCAAGTTAAGTGCACCAGGCCAGGAGGAATTATGGGAACCGCCGAGGAAAGACTCCAGAATCTCGATCTACACACCACCTTCGAATCCGAAAACTACTGCTTTGATACTCGCGCCCTGCACGCCGGCGCAGTGCCGGATCCGGCAACCGGAGCCATGCTCACTCCGATCTATCAAACTACGACATATCGACAGGAAGCGGTCGGTAAAGACAAGGGGTATACGTACAGCCGATCCGGCAACCCTACGGTAAGTGCGCTCGAACGACGACTCGCTGCACTTGAAGGAGTTGAGCATTGCACTTGTTACGCAACTGGCTTAGCTGCGACGACAGCACTCTGTCTGGCCCTCCTTCGATCCGGAGATCGAGTCGTCTGTTCGCAGGCGGTTTATGGGGGCACCGTCCGTTTGTTGCAACAGGTGCTGGCCCCTTTTGGGGTGAGCGCTAACTTCGTTGATACGTCCGATGAATCAGCGTTGCGGGAGTCGCTAAAAAAGCAACCAACCAGATTCGTGTTTGTTGAGACTCCTGCCAATCCAACGCTCAAACTTACAGACATCGTGCTCACCGCTCGACTGGCCCACGAAGCCGGGGCGCTGCTGGTCGTTGACAACACCCTCCTGACTCCAGCGTTGCAACGGCCTTTTGAGCTACACGCCGACGTGGTCCTTCACTCAACTACCAAATTCATCGAGGGTCACAATGCAACTGTTGGCGGCGCGCTCATTACGGCCGACTCGACGTTGCATGAACGCTTCGCATTTGTGCGAAATGCTATCGGTGCAATTCAATCGCCTTTTCCGGCATGGCTTACGCTGCAAGGAGTGAAGACGCTTGGATTACGTATGTCTCATCACTCAGAGAATGCCTTGCGCGTGGCAAAATTCCTCGAGAGCCATCCGAAAGTTACAAAACTTCTTTATCCCGGTCTGGAATCGTTTCCCCAGTTCGAGTTGGCGCGGCGACAACAAACCACTGGAGGCGCACTCATCGCTTTTGAAGTTGAAGGCGGAGTCCAGGCTGGCATCAGTTTGATGAATAGTGTTCGTTTATGCGCGCTGGCCGAAAACCTTGGCGCTGCCGAAACACTGATTACGCACCCTGCCTCGATGACACATGCGGACGTTCCAGTGGACCAGCGACAAGCTGCCGGCATCACTGATGGACTCGTTCGTTTGTCAGTCGGTCTCGAAGACCCGTTGGACCTTATTCGCGATCTCGAACAGGCGCTGGGCAGAAAGTGAGGGTGTAATGAGTCTTGAAAACAAGATGGTAGTTCTCAAATTTGGTAGTTCCGTACTGCGCAGCGAAAAAGATCTGCAAACGGCTGTTCATGAAATCTATCGTTACTGGCGCCAGGGCCAACAGGTGATTGCCGTTGTTTCGGCATTCGGCAATACGACAGACGAGTTGATGTCAAAAGCTCACAAGCTTTGTGACAAGCCCGAACCAGGTGCGCTCGCCGCCTTGCTATCTACTGGTGAGGCAGCATCTTCGGCGATGTTAGGCATCGCCCTTAATCGGGTCGGTATTCCCGCTTGTGTATTGGATGCCGTACAAGCTGGCTTACGTACTGATGGTTCGGGACTCGATACCGACCTCATCGCTGTCGATGTCGCGCGCTTGACGCTGAAGTTGAAACACTCCGTTGTGGTCCTACCAGGTTTCGTGGGCCGCGGGCAAAGTGGAGATATCAGCCTCCTGGGCAGAGGCGGTTCGGATCTGACAGCTCTCTTTCTCGCGCAACGTCTCGGCGCATCATGTGTCCTAGTAAAAGACGTCGATGGTCTTTACACGAGCGACCCCGCATCGACAATTACTCGGGCCTCGCGTTTCACCCATGTTAGTTATCAAACTGCGGCACGCGTGGGTGGTGCTGTCGTGCAATTAAAGGCGGTGACGTTCGCTGAAGCTCATCGTTTGCGCTTCTCAATTAGTAGCGTTGGCGTGGGTACGGAAACGATCGTTGGACCATTTAATGACGCCCTGGCAGTTGCTGAGTCAGCCAGTGAACCCCTTCGTGTTGCACTATTGGGTTGCGGTAATGTCGGTGGCGGTGTTTATAAAAGACTCGAGGCGCTACCGGAACTCTTTACTATCGTAGGCGTAGGTGTACGCAATATCGAGCGAGCTCGGCAAGAAGGCGTTCCCGACTTCCTCATCACTTCAAATCTCGATGATCTCATCAGGAAACAATCGGATGTTGTTGTCGAACTGCTAGGCGGGCTGGAGCCGGCCTCCACTCTCATTGAACTCGCGTTAGCCCTTGGTCGACAGGTAGTAACCGCAAACAAACGGCTGCTCGCGGAGAACGTTGCAATACAACACGCAGCGGATGCGCGCGTTCGGTATAGCGCAGCAGTTGGCGGATCATTGCCCGCATTGGAAAGTATTGAACTGGCAAAGCGACGTGGTCCATTGCGCGCAATCTCAGGAGTCTTGAACGGTACCAGCAATTTCGTACTCGACCAGCTGGCGACCGGCGTACCATTTGATCAGGCCGTCAGAGTCGCACAAACCCTGGGTTACGCAGAACTAGATCCCCGATTCGATCTGGACGGCATTGATGCTGCCCATAAACTCATCCTTTTAGCCCACGCCGCTTTTGGTCAGAACCTTCCGCTGACCGCAATTCAGCGCCAGGGAATAGATCAACTCGAACCGGCAACCTTAAAGGACGCACAAGAAAAGGGCCAGACAGTGAGATTGGTTGCTAAATGCCGGCGGGTTAAGGATCGTCTCGAAGCGAGTGTCGCACCTGTTTCACTCGACGCAAATCATCCACTCGCGTCGGTGGACGGCGTCGACAACCGGCTATTGATTGAGCCAGAAGTTGGCGTTCCCTGCATTGTTTCAGGAAAGGGAGCAGGTCGTTGGCCCACGACTGAAGCCATCATGGCTGATTTACTCGACGTAAAACGCGAGTCTCGGATCGAAGGAACGATCGAGGTTCGAGAGGAGTGTGTTGCATGAAACGATCAACTCGTTGTGTTTACCTTGGTACCGGCGCGGATCCATATGGAGCAATCGTGCCGCCTATCTATCAAACGGCAACCTTCAAACAGCCTACTGCTTTAGAATTTGGAGAATATGATTACACGCGTAGCGGTAATCCAACTCGAACTCTACTAGAACAACAACTGGCAAGCCTCGAAGAAGGTTTGCACGCATGTGCTTTTGCGAGTGGTCTTGCCGCAATCACCGCGTTGACACGGTTGATACGCAGTGGTGAGGAGATCATCGCTGGTGACGATCTATACGGCGGAACGATCCGTTTGCTGCAGCGAATCTCAGGAAGCCAGAACATCACGGTCCGCTATATAGATACGACAGACATCACTGCTGTCGAACGCGTTCTGAGTCCAAAAACAAGACTCATCCTGATCGAGACTCCGACGAATCCCCTCTTCCATATTTCTGATATTCGACAATTGAGCCAGCTGGCCCGGAAATCAGGCGCGCTCCTGGCAGTCGATAATTCCATGCTATCTCCCGTGTTTCAACAGCCTTTGACTCTCGGCGCAGACATTGTGGTCCACTCGGCGACAAAATTCCTTTGCGGTCACAGTGATGTAACCGCCGGCGCCCTGATTACGAATAGCACGCCGGTTCACGATGCTGTCTCCTTTCACCAAAACGCAGAGGGCTCGGGACTCAGCCCTTTTGAGGCGTGGTTACTCTTGCGAGGATTAAAAACCCTGGCCCTAAGAGTTGAGCGACAAAATCAAACCGCCTTAAAGATAGCGAGGTTTCTCGAGGCTCATCCCTCAGTTTCAAAAGTATATTATCCGGGTCTGCAACATCATCCAGGTCATACAACGCATCGGAGCCAGGCACAGGGCGATGGCGCAGTCGTAAGCTTTACAACAGGCAACGCCGAGTTATCCGCAGCGATCGCCGAGGCGACACGCCTTTTTCAGATTGCAGTAAGTTTTGGCTCGGTGGGTTCTACGATCAGTTTGCCTTGCCGGATGTCACACGCCAGTATTCCAAGTTCCCTGAAAGACCGTCTGGCCCCTCCCGCTGATCTGGTCCGTATCTCGGTAGGCATCGAAGACGCTGAAGATCTAGTTGACGATCTAACCCAGGCGTTCGAAAGCATTCAGGAACAGGCAGAAAAACCACAGACCCTGGGAATGACAGCCTAAGGTGGTCCATCCGGTCGGTATGGCAGGATCCTGCCAGAGAGAACGGCATCATCCTCCGATGTACTGGGAACACTGCAGCAGTTATTCTGCGCGGTCGAGTGCGGCGTTGACGGAAAAGCTGTGGGAGTTATTTCCGTCGTTTCTTTTCTTAATCCAAAATCAAAGACACTTCTCACGTATCAACCGTAGATACGTGTGGCTCTGCGCTTTACTGACAAAACAGGCAGTAAACTCTTAGCCTCTCGCGCGTTTTGAGGACAACTATGAACCTAACCTTCTCGGTGTTTGGCTACTTTTTCTCATTGCAGCTCTTTAAGAATCTATTTGTACCGATTGAACGGCTCGATGGCCCAACAAGCGGAACCTCATTAGTACGTGGGAACGATCATCGCGAGTCTGAACCTCGACAGGCAGTCAACCGCGAACCACAGAGAAACGCTCCAATCCTTAGTTGAACTACAAAAGCAGGTTGGCGAGCTCTTTTATAATTACTTTTAAGGGAATCGCCAGCAAGACTACTGGCAGAAAAGGTATTAGCGTAGAGACGACGAGGCCGATTATTCCCCGCAACTCAAAGGGAAGGACAGTTGCCGAGTGAACGTTAGCTACGATGGAATAAAGATCGGTAGTAGCGGAAAAGTCCGGCGCTTCGAGTGAGTGTTGTCCGGTCTTCTTATAGCCAGTCAGCCATTTCTCCTCGAACTCGTGTCCCACAGAGTTTGCCAATTGGCCGTATCCGAACACACCTTTGATTTTCACCAAGTAGAGTTTGAATGAAAAAATCATCAAGGGTCCGGCGAATAGGACCAAAACGACCCCTAACAATGCGCCGATCGTCCTTTGGACATTATCCACCGAGGTTTGATGCATGTGAACCTTATTGGCAACCGAACCGGCGACTATGATTCCCAACGTAAAAGCAATCGGAGTGAAAGCGAGGAGTGAGGCATTAAGGAATTTCAGCCCGGCCGCATGATCCGGATGCGCGGCGACGTAGCGCAGTTTCATTCGTGAAACGACGAACAAAAACCTGGTCCATAAGATAACCCGCCATAACCATCCATAAATGAGTATCAGCAGTAACGGCAAACTGATCACCATGTACCACCATCCGGCCCACGAGAGAGTGTTCGTCTCACGTACCACCCAATACCATGGCGGTACCGAGCCAGGTAGCAGAAATCGAACATAAACCCCCCAAACAATAGAGTAGGCGAGCACCAGGGCAATCACCTCAGCCACAGTTGAATTAATGAGCACGCGAGTGCCCATGATTAGATTGTAGAACTTGATGCGATCCTCGTCTGCCACCAGGCCTGAACCTACAAAATGATGAGCAACTTCGTTCAGCCGCGGCAGACAAGAACTTTCGCTGAGAATAAACAGGGGTACGGCCAGGAGTGATCGAGCATAAACACCAAAATCAGTGAAGAATGAAGAGGGCTGAACCCTATGATCGACGAAGCTTTGGACGAGGACCAAAATCACTAGTGGGAACCAACCAAGAAGTACCGTGAATATCGCTCGTGATAGAACATTCAACCCTACAGGACGAAACAGTCCTAACCCCTTTTGGAGGTGAGGAAAAGGGCCACCATCAAAGAGGCCTTCGATGCTCAGCGCTGAATCGTTCATTGAGTGTGAGTATTCCGCCCTTACTGACGGAACACTACTGCCAGAAAAGTTATTAGGCCCAAAACACCTATCAACGCGGCAACAAGTGTAACCATCGAGTACGGAACTTCAAAGTGATTTCTCATCTTCTGTAAGTCTCGCCGGTGCTGGATGGTGGCCAGTATAAGGGCAACCAAGCCAACCCCGATCATCATAAGAGCAAACTCACGTGGTCCGAGGAGTCTAGCCTGTCTCGCTTGCCCCTGCTCTTGCATGTATTGAAAGAATTTGTAGATGGTGAAGCCAAAACTGATCAGTGAGGTAGCGGTGCGGATCCACGCCATCAGAGTGCGATCGTGTGCCAGTCGGGTACGGTCGACGGCTAATTCCGTTGAAGTCGGCGCGTCCATTGTTTATTGGTCCATGAGCCTTCGCTATTGATTTACTCCGGACTCTAACAAGTGTACACATTTACCGATAGAGTTATCGCTTTTTCACCCCAAGCAATCTCACTGGATCAATGCCCAGGTTCTCAACATCGATCTTATTTGCGTGCAAGTAGGGTTATTTTGCCGCATAGTCGCCAAAAGAAACAGGGCTAGTCTTCTCGACTGCGCCATTTAGCAGTCCTCTGGTTACGCGATCTTAGTATTCGGATTCGGCGTTCGACCGTCGCGCGTAGTTCGGCCTTCGAGGCACCCACAGCGTGCTCGTGGTGCTCAGCCCAACGGAAAAAACAGGCCTCCCAGGTTTGACCGGTGCGATAGAACAGGATCTCCCAGTCGTCAGAAGTGTGCGTGGTCCAGACCAGTTGCTTAGTAATCGGTTTGCTGGGGGACCTTGGTAATGAAGCAATCCTTAACATCTATTTAAGGGTTCCTAGTTTTAGTCTTATTCCGGTCGTAAGCAGGAGGTCATTCTGTTTTAGACCAGGAGGCGGATTTGAGAGGTAGCGGTCACTCAGCGTGAGCTGCCAGCCAATACGCCTGGTAACGTCCGTCACTAATGACGTATCGAAGTTGACTCGATATTCTCCTCCGTCTGAAAGATTCGGGAAGAAAAACAACTGCTCCTTGATCGACATTCGTGAATTGATCTGATGTGAGAGGGTTTGACCGACCTGGGCTTCAGCCGACGTTCGATCGTTATCGAAGCCCTTGAAATATTCACGGTTCATAGCCAGGCCACCAAGCAGATCAAGCTGGGTTCGGGCGTTTCGGATCGCGTGATACCCGACACCTCCGCCAAGCACCAGGCGTAAATTCAAATCTTGCAAACCGTTTCTCTCCAGATCTGTAAAGCCGTACCCAAACCATCTTTTGTAGAAGTCTCGGTCGTAGCGGACGCCAAAACGGATTGTGCTGGCGATGGTGCGCGATACACCGCCGGTGTTGTCGCGATTGTAAATAGAAGCAGCATAGATATTCGTCTTGTCGTGGAGCGTCTCCCGCGTGAGCGCCAAGCCGAGTGCGAGATTCGTCGTATCGGAATTGCCCTTG
>DATIBX010000626.1:0-3958 GCA_035457105.1 Pyrinomonadaceae bacterium | reverse complement strand
TAAAAGAGTGCTCAGATCGTCATCGCGAAAGATTGTCAGGTTTATCAACTCGCCTGGTTTTTTTTCTGCGATGCGCGCGTCAAAAAAGCTCTTATCAGCGCGCATGTTGTTAAGCGCTACAATTTGATCTCCTGAGTTAAGACCCTGATCGTAGGCGGCCGAGCCTGCCAGCACTCGACGGACGATGAGCTTGCCATCTACGTCTTGGGTTAGTGCGCCTAAAAAGACTCGTTCTACCGCTTTTCCGTCCGCGCCAGTCGTCGTTGTTTGCAACTTTAGACCAGCCGCGGCAAGAGAAGCGTTGAAATCAAGTTCATCTTTCGCTCGCACGTATTTTGAAAAGAAGGTGTCCAGGCTTGTACCAGCCATAAGCTCACAGGCTTTCTGAAAATCAGCGGGACTGTAGTTGCGTTCCTTCTTATAAAACTCGCTAAATAAGTAGCGCATTACATCGTCGAGTGATTTTGTGCCGTTACTGGCCCTGCGAATCTCGAGGTCGAGCAGTAGACCAAGGATCGCGCCTTTATCGTAATAGGAAACCTGAGAGTTCATCGAGTTTTCGTTGGGCCGGTAAAATTTGATCCAGCTATCAAAACTGGCTTCTTCAACTGTCTGGACCAGCCGTCCGGGAGTGTTCTGCAGCTCTTGAAGAGCTCGAGCTACTCCCTCAAGATAATCGGTATCGGAGATGAAACCCGCTCGCCGCAAAACAAGCCCAGCATAGTAATCAGTGATGCCTTCGGCCACCCAAAGTAATTTAGTGTAGTTTTCCTGGTTGTAATCAAACGGGCCAAGCGCGTCTGGCCGGATCCGTTTTACATTCCAGAGATGGAAGAATTCGTGCGCCACCAGCGAAAGAAACTCGTGGTAGTCGTCGTCCGCACTGATCGCTGTCTCGCCCGCAGCTCGAGATGTTTTAAAACTAAAGCGACTGTAAGTCAGCGAAGTTGAGTTCAAGTGTTCGATTCCATCGCCGCCGTCAGGGAGAAGATGAAGCAGAAAGGTATAGTCACGATACGGAATTTCACCTCCCATGATCGTTACTTCGGTTTCCACAATTTTCTGAACATCAAGCCGCATCCGTTCCGGATCGTAGTTACCCTCACCGTCGATGACGATCCGGTGCGGCACACCTTTAACATTGAAAACGAGCGTCTTGAAGTTGCTGACTTCAAACGGCGAGTCGTAGAGAATGTCGAAATTCTCAGCTCGAAAGGTATTCTTCTGGCCTGGCACGCCGGGTAAACCCGTAGCGACTTTCCACACGTCAGGCGCTAGTACTCGGACGGTTGAGTGGCTTTTCAAATAACCATCCAGATACATCAGGAGTGCCGCGTTGTTCCAAAACGCATGATTGGAATTCAAATCGTTGGTCCGAGCAGACATTTCATTGGCGTACACTCGGTAGTTAGCGTGCCAATCGCTCGCATTGTTTGTAAAGACTTTCCACGTATTCTTGTTGGTCTTTTCCCACTTGAGTGCTTTGCCGCTCGAGTCCTGGGCCGCAAAATCCTGTACGTGTCGCTCGAATTCGCGAACGAGATATGAGCCGGGCGTCCAGACAGGCATCGTTAAGAGTTCTTCAGCCGGAGCACTGGTACCTGGGCCACGTTTAATGCCAATATCAACCTCGAGCAGATGCGTATGAGGTCGAGGCATTGCCACGGTGAAAGTTATTTCGACCGGTTGCGTAGTTTGCGGTGTTTGTGCTTTGGTGAGGGTTCCAAGAGCTAGTATTGCGACGAAAACAGTCCAAATATGTTGTCTTTGCATGGAGGTCCTGAAGTCTGTTTTTTTCAAGTACCGCGTGGCCATGTTACACGATTGATATGCGCTTTTGGGAGTGCGGCGGCTCGGCGGCGCTTATAAAACGTTCAATACATGTCAAGATTCTCGATATAACAAAGCGCCTCCTAAAAGTACTAATAGGTGTGATCTCGATGTAACAAAGCGCCGCCGGGCCGGCGCACTCCAAGGTCTCGCGAAACTTTTGCGACTTATGAGCGCTCAAATTATTAGTTAGAATGACAGACCATAACGGAGTACAGCTATGAGAGTTATTGAATGCCGCGAATGTAAAGCGAAAAATAGGGTTGATGAAGAGCGATTGCAAAAAGGCGAAGCTAAGTGTGGTCGTTGTGGCGCGCAACTGGAACCCGGCAGTCCGGCAGTCGACGGGAAACCATTCGTCGTAACCGACGCCTCTTTCCAGACCCAGATCCTGCAAGCAACAGGTGCACCCGTATTGCTTGATTGTTGGGCGCCGTGGTGTGGACCGTGTCGAGCGATTGGTCCGATCCTGGATCAGCTGGCTGCCGAGTCGCAGGGGCGCTATCGAATCGCAAAGCTAAATGTTGATGAGAACCCGAGGATCGCAGCCGAGTATCACATTTCGAGCATTCCCACGATGCTGATTTTTAAGAATGGCAGTCTTATCGATCGCATCATTGGCGCACAGTCTAAGCAGGCTATCCAGGATCACTTACGGCGTGCAGCCTGAGTCTTTGCGTTTTTAGGCTGAAAGCACTTGAACTGTACTGCCGTTATTTAATTTTCTTTTTCTCCCGTATTATCCCTTCGTCATACTCTACTTTGAATCTAGAGGCGCTCTCTTATGTTTAGTAAATTGATGACGACGTCGGCAACCTGGATCACAGTTCCAATCAGACTTGGGCTTGCCGCCGTCATGATCGCTCACGGTTCGCAAAAGGTTTTGGGAGCTTTTGGTGGTCCAGGCTTCAAAGCCGCTACCGCCGGTAATACGCCTTTCAGTTTTATGAGACCAGCATGGTTGTGGTTGGGGGCGGCCGCGCTATCTGAATTGGTAGGCGGTTTCCTGGTCGGGATTGGGTTTCTCACTCGTATTGGGGCGTTTCTTATCGCTTGCACCATGTTAACGGCCGTGACTGGCATTCATTGGCCCAACGGATTTTTTGCCAGTAATCGAGGTTACGAATTTCCGATGACGCTGTTGGCAATGGCGCTTGCCCTATTGATCGCCGGCGGAGGTCAGGCATCGGTGGATCGCGCCGTCGCTGGTGGAGGCGGACGACGGTAAACGTGACCCGACATCTAACAGCCTGATTCTCCGAAACGAGCGGCCAGGTAGTGGTGCTACAAAAACTCTGCTAATGAAACGATCGCCACTCATCGTCATATTCACGACGGTCTTCATTGATCTGATTGGGTTTGGAATCGTGATTCCGGTCCTGCCTTTCTATGCCGAGGGTACGATCTTTAATGCGACACCCAGGACTGTTGGACTGTTGTTTGCTTCGTACTCCCTAATGCAGTTGATTTTTTCGCCTATCCTGGGCGGACTCTCTGATAAGTATGGCCGCCGTCCCGTGCTTTTGATCTCGATAATTGGCACGGGCATAGGTTTTCTGGTGTTGGGATATGCTTACACACTCTGGATGCTCTTTGCGGGCCGGATACTAGACGGGATCACGGGAGGAAACATCTCGACAGCTCAGGCTTATATCGCCGATATAACGACCAAAGAGAATCGAGCGAAGGGAATGGGACTAATTGGCGCAGCCTTTGGCCTGGGATTTATCTTTGGACCAGCAATCGGCGGCGTTCTCTCGCGGTGGGGAATACACGTTCCTTTCTTTTTTGCGGCAGGTCTCTGTTTCGCGAATGCATTGCTACTTTACTTCACACTGGAAGAGACAGTTACCCCGGACCATCCGGCTCGCAACTCCGCCGCGGGTGGACGTGGAGTTAAACAAGTGTTGCAGTCGTTGAAGCAACCAAAGCTGGGATTTGTCCTCGCCATTTATTTCCTTTTCATTGTTGCCTTTTCAATCATGACGACCTCGTTCTCACTCTACACGATGTTTCGTTTTGGCTACGACGCTCAACACACTGGTTATCTCTTCGCGTACGTCGGTTTGATCGCAGTTGTCATTCAAGGTGGATTGATTGGGCGGTTGGTTAAGCGATTTGGAGAACT
>DATIBX010000625.1:0-4307 GCA_035457105.1 Pyrinomonadaceae bacterium | reverse complement strand
ATCCTCGGGGCCGGCGTCGTGGCATGGATCGTCAAGCTAAAGAGGCAAGTGGACGAAACGTAGGTCGTCCTAGACGTGTTGCCTTGCGCTCAAGGCAAGTCTTGGCTACGAGCAGTCGCAAAGAAACTGTAACGCGTTCGTTCCGCTGACAGACGAAAATGAAATCGCGTCGCCCAGCCTGTCGTTCCGCCACTTCATGGGGAGTTAATATTCAGTTACGGAACTAAGTACCGTTCGATGCCGACGTCGCGAAAGTCACTGAGATCGGAAAAAAGAAGGCTTCGGCGTGCTCACAGATTTCAATGTCAAAGCGACGCTGAAATAAAGTTCAATGCGTTCACGACATGCCTGTACCGCCGTGAACCATGAAGGAAACCAATGCTAGTAAAACTATCTACCGACAAAACAAGTGAGCGAGACTGCGGCTGCCTTGCAGGCCACCGTTCAGGCCAATCACTTTGGCGTCATGCAGGTGCACAACCTCAAAAGAGACCATGACGAAGAAGGACGTGGAGTTCGCCCCGTGAATGTCTGATCTTCGAGGTCTGTCAGCCGCAACAAGCGAAGAAGGTTCTCGAGGAAAACATGAGCGTCTCCACCGCGCTGCCATGCCGGATCTCCATTTACCAGGAGGGCGGTAAAACCATTCTGCCTACTTTGAAGCCGACCACTCTGCTGGCGATGTTCAACACGCCGCAACTGAAAGGGGTGGCGCAGGAAGTCGAAGACAATTGTTAAAATCATGAAGGAAGCGGCGTCAGGTTGATTGGCGGGCCTTTTAACTCCCTGACGCTTCGGTTTCTGGTCGTCATGGCGCCCGCGTTTCTGGATCGCTGTTGCGCCACCGCTGAAGCGCTATCAATGCGACTGCCGAGACTTAAGAAATGACCAGACTGTTGAAGAACACAACAAGAAATTTTGATTGACCCGATGAACGTTAGAACCGGAATTATAAGACAGTGACAAAAAGAACTAAGAAAGAAAACATGATCCATGACCAAGACCCGATTTGCAGAATGACCGTGGAGGAAGCCACCGCTTTGCACGCCGCACGCGATGGCAAGACGTACTACTTTTGCTGCGACGGTTCCCGGCAAAAGTTTCTGTCCACCCCCGCCGGTCGCTAAGCCCCCGGCTAAGGCTGGTGGCTGCTGTGGATGACACGCGTACATTGTAAGCAAAATAAAATCTCGGCTGGAGCCCATATGACCAAAGACCCCATTTGCGACATGACGGTGGACGAAGCGTCCGCGCTGCGTGCCGAGCGTGATGGGCGGACGTTTTAATTTTGCGGCGAGCACTGTCAGAAGAAGTTTCTGTCAACGCTCGTTCAAATCATCGCAGAGTGCAGTCGCTTGAGATGATGGGGTTGTAACTTTAGGAGAAACGGCAGATGGAGAACTGCCATCCACCCTGCTTCATCTGCATTGGAATACATCCGGAAAAAAAAGGACGAAAAAAAGTAGATAAACGATCTCCATTAAATAGCAGCGGCACTTAATTGCTGGCACAGGGTGATTCAAAGGGCGACGTTTCTGTGGTTGCAGTTAAACGTTGTCACTGATCGATATACAATCAGGCGATCTAAAACCGTACGTAAGAGGAGAAAGGCCAATGAAAAAGAAAGTTTTGGCGCTATTAACAATATTGTTTTTTGTGATTCTAACAATTCCTACGTTTGCTCAGTCTGCGGAGCCTGGCGATCAGCAAAATCGGCCCGGTCCCGGCTATGGTAGTAGTGCGGGACCCGGAGGAGGATACGGCTACGGACCGGGGTACGGTATGGGGCCGGGTATGATGGGGCCGGGTTGGAGCGATAATTATGGCATGGGACCGGGGATGATGGGACCAGGCTGGGGCGGCGGTTATGGTATGGGGCAAGGGGGGTGGGGGATATTTATGTTTATCTTTATGTTGATATTTTTGGTCCTCGTGATCGTCGGAATTGTGCTTCTCGTGCGTTATTTATCACCGCACTCGATATCGAAGCCGTCTCAAGGTGCATTGGAGGTACTTAAACTCCGCTACGCGAGAGGAGAAATTCAGAAGGTCGAATTCGAGGAAAAGCGGAAAGATTTAGAATCTTAAAACCCGAGGCGTTCGGGCGCCGGTCTAGCAACGGGTTCCTCATAATCTTTTGAATGGAAAGAACTATGAAATTCGCCGCGGGGGCTCTTGTTGGTTTCTTGCTCTGGCCAGGATTTGGATCTACCTTGATATCTTCCCGCGCTGCCGAAACCGGAACCTCGCCGACGAGACAAACCTTGTACCTGGGACAACAAGTCTATCAGTTCAATTGTGCTGTCTGCCACGGTGTCGGAGGAGATGGAAATGGTCCCTATGCCTCGATGTTTCGCATCCGGCCGCGGGACTTTAGGACTGGCCTATTCAAGTTCCGTTCTACGGCTTCAGGATCATTGCCCACGGACGAGGATCTGCTGCGTACTGTTACTCAAGGAGTTCACTGGACTGGAATGATCGGTCGTGCCGATCTCGACGACAACGATCGGCGAGCAGTGATTCAGTACATCAAGACCTTCTCGTCGCAGTTTGAAAAAGAACGACCGGGCAAGCCAATCAATGTGCCGCCCGCTCCGCCGAAAACCAAGGAAGTCGTGGCTCAAGGCAAACGATTGTACGATGAAGTCGGCTGCGTTGCCTGTCATGGCGAGAGAGGGCGGGGAGACGGCTCTTCAGCTTCGAATCTCAAGGACAATTGGGGATGGAAGACTTGGCCGTCGGACCTGACGTGGCGACCGCTCAAACGGGGATCTGATACCAGAGAAACCTATCTCACTCTTGTTACCGGACTTTCCGGCACGCCGATGCCGTCTTATGCAGGTTCGCTGAACAGCTCACAACTCTGGTCGCTGGTCTACTACCTGGAATCGCTCGTACCGGCGGATCGTCGGCTCGACCCGAATCAGGTTCTTGGCGAGGAACAGCAAGGTTGGAACGCCGTGAGAATGGGAGGGATGATGGGCGGTGGTATGATGGGCCCAGGTATGATGCATCGCTCTAGATAGAATTTGATGCTGCTGCTGATTCAGTGATTACGCAGCTACAGATCGATGAACGAAGAAAATCCGCGTCTTCTACGGCAACAAAGTGCCCGAGTGCCAGGTGTTCGATAGAAGCGCCCTCTGCGTTGAAAAACTTCGGCATGGTACTGAAGATTTTCACGGGGGACAATCACACCTGGTCGCAGCTAAGGTCAGTCACCAGACAGGATTGACGAATACAAAAATCTTCACGGTTCAGATCTCCGCAAGTTGAGCGATGGCGCGCTGCTCAAGCGCGTGGTCGACGGGGAGGTCTTCGCTGAAATCGAGCCGATTTTTTGAGAAGCCTAGAGGGTATGATCACTCCTTAATGCACCGGCCACGATTGCTGATGCGCACACCGCGATCCGGTTAGCATGTAAGTTGGAACTAAGGGAGCTGAGGCATTTTACCTCGACGGCTCGCTATTTTGCCGCACCGCCACAGGTGCAAATTTCCGGCGGATGCCTTGCCTCCCAGTGCGCAAACACCTCACCCTACTGTGCAAAAAAAGCGGCGGAAATTGTCGCTGTTGCGCGTTCCCTTCCGGCATTGTTCTTGCGCTAACTTAAAGAATAGACCGCAACCCGCCATTGAAGGCTTCGTGCGTTACATGGCCGTGCGCATTGCCGACCAGGCTCCAGGTGATCGCCAATCTGGCGACAGTGGAGGCAGTAATGGCTGGGCCAGGGCACGTGCTGCTAGGTGGGGTTGCGCCGCGCGCGATGAATCTTTTTTCAACCGTCCAATATTAGACGGCGATGCCTCGTGAACCAAAGAACAATCAAATAGGCTTAGTCCATAACAAGGGAGGTAAACCATGGCTGAGAATAACGCAGTAGTGGGGATCTACAACTCGCACACCGAGGCAGAAGCGAGCATCAAAGAACTCCAACGGTCGGGGTTCGACATGAAGAAGTTGTCCATCGTGGGCAAGGACTATCACACCGAAGAGCACGTCGTCGGCTACTACAATGTCGGTGACCGCATGAAGGTCTGGGGCAAACTGGGGGCATTTTGGGGTGGATTTTGGGGCCTGCTGTTTGGGTCGGCCTTTTTCTTTATTCCAGGCATCGGTCCGCTGATCGTGTTCGGCCCGCTGGTGGGTTGGATTGTCGGAGCACTGGAAGGTGCCGTGGTAGTCGGCGGGCTAAGCGCGTTGGGCGCGGCGTTGTACAGCATTGGGATTCCGAAAGACAGCATCATGCAGTACGAGACGGCGCTCAAGTCTGACAAGTTCCTCGTCATCGCTCACGGCACAGCCGA
>DATIBX010000624.1:0-3022 GCA_035457105.1 Pyrinomonadaceae bacterium | reverse complement strand
TTTTGAGCGAGACGACCGGCACGGCCATCAACTCACGGCTTCGGGTAAGTTGCTCTATGAACACGCAAAGCGAATCCTCGACTTACGGCGTGAAGCGGAGACTGCGGTCAAGCACTCGGCACACGACGCGATACTTCGAATCGGCACACACGAAAGCACGAGTCTGTATTTACTGCCGTCTTTAATGGCACGCCTGAATGAGACACAGCCTGCGATCAAAACAGAAATCATCTGCGGTAATGCAGATCGATTATTACTGGCATTAGCGAATCGTGCCATTGAGCTGGCCCTGATTGGAGATGCACCGGCGGATATTGAATTAGACACTTATATGTTCAAGAGAGATGAATTGGTTGTGATTACTAACCCAGACCACCGTTTGTCAAAACGCCAACATATAGAGGTTGAGGATCTTCGAGATGAATACCTTATAGTCCAGGGAAGCAAATCACATTTGCGGGAAAGGATTGTTCAAGCGCTGCGTGCCTCCGGAGTTCCGTTCAACATCGGCGTAGAAAACGTCGGGATCGAAGCAATTAAGCGCCTGGTGATTAATGGACTCGGTATTGGTTTTGTCCCAACGATGTGCGTGTGTGAAGAAGTAGTTAGTGGAAGGCTCGTTGCTTTGAAAGTGGATGATCTCCGAACCGACTGGAATATCTCACTGGTATGGCGAAAAGATCATTCTCTTTCACGCATCGCCCGTGAGTTTGTCGAACTCATCGTCAAACCCACTGCGGACGCGGCGACGAAGGTCAGGAGTCGCCGAGTCACTCCAACAGGCGCGCCTAAACTCATTCATTGTTAAGCGGCGCAGGGACGAATGTTTCGCAATAGTTAACGAACGACCTGGCTTGGGCGAGAAGAGTGCCGGCTGCTATTTCAGTCGGATCGCAGCCCTTCAATGCGGTGAATCGAGAAGATAACTGCTGCCATTCTCCCTTCGTCTGTCCGGATAGAACAAATAAGTTTTCAAACTCCCACAACACCTCATCGTCAGCGAAAGGATCAACCAGACGTTGGTAAAGAGGCACACGCGCGGCTGCCGCCGCTGCTTCATAAGCAACGAGCATCGCGTGCTCGTATTCCCTGTGATAGAAGAGCGCATCTCCCTGGGCAAGCAATTCCCGAGACTGCTCGATGGTCGGCACGCTTGCCGCCACCGTCGACCCGGCACACTCGCCCTTTACTCCCTGCCGTACGGCGAACCGTTCATTCTCGTGTCCATAGTCGTCATAGAAACGCGAGTCATCTGCAAAAGCAGGCGCCTCCCGCCACGGCTCTAAAATGTTGCGGAGTCGATTTTCACCTACACGCGTCACGAACTCGTTGAATTGCTCACCTGCATTCCTCTCACTTTTATACAAATGCAGCAGCGTTTTAATAACCTGAGTACAATTCTTGGCCGGAAACTTCCCGATGAGTTGAGCTATTTGTGCAGAGTTGGGATCGGTCTGGCCACCGAGTGAGACCAGGTATGCCGGCACAGTGTGACCTGCGTGCGACAGCGCTGCCGCATGAAAGCCGATGTTGGCCACGGTGTGTTGGGCGCAGCCATTGGGACAGCCAGAGATCTTGATTCTTAAATCTCGGGCCACCTCACGATACTCTGCAAGACCATTATTAAATGCGTTAGAGATTGCAGTTCCGAGGCCTTTTGCGGAAGCGATACCGAGACGGCAAGTGTCAGATCCGGGACAAGTAGTTACATCCACAACCGTCCCTGCACCTTCTTCGCTTAGCTCAACCTGCTTTAACGAAAGATACAGGTCGAGCAATCTGTCTTCACGCACCCAGGGAAGAAACAGATTCTGCCCAATTGAGGTCCTTAATTCGCCAGAAGAGAACTCACGCGCGATCTTCGCCAGGCTCCGCGCACGAGTTGATGTGATGTCTCCCAACTTAAGCCGCACATGCACACCACGATATCCATCGAGCTTGTGTTCAATCACGGCATCGCGCGCCCAGTATTGGAAGTCGGATCCGTTCGCACGTGGATCAATTACTCTTAACCTGTTAACTCGATGGGATATTTCCGCAGCGGTTTGCGGTTCGTCAAACACATTTCCCAGAGCAATCGGACCAACGCGCTCGCGTTCCTCATTCAGTGTTGACACGAACGATTCCCACCCCCACGACTGAACCAGAAATTTCATCCGGGCTTTCATGCGCGCCTTACGTTCACCATAACGATCGAAAAGGCGGAGAATCGATGTGGTCAGATTAAAGATCTCTTCCGCCGGAAGAAACTCCGTGTAAAGCTGCGCTAAATGAGGCGTGGCGCCCAGCCCCCCGGCTAGAAAAACCCGGAAGCCACGCCTCAATTTGCCGTTCCGAGTTCGGGTGACAGCCCAGAAACCTATGTCGTGTATTCGCAGTGCTGAATGATCTTCCGAGCAACCTTCAAAAGTGATCTTGAACTTGCGACCAAGATTCTGGTTGAACTTGTTTCGGACCAGATACCGAAACAAACTTTCTGCATAAGGCCGCACATCGAAAGCTTCTGTTGCTGACGTACCGGCACGATAGCAAGCGGTTATATTCCTGACTGTATTGCCACAGGCTTCGCGAGTGGTAATTCCATCCTCGGCGAGAAAACGCAGCAGTGTTGGAGTCTCTTCAAGCCTGACGTAATAGATCTGCGCGTCTTCTCTCGTGGTGAAGTGAATGAAGCCACTTCCAAATCGATCGGAAGCATCAGCAAGGCGCTCGAGCTGATCGGCAGTGAGATAGCCGGCGGGAATCTTGATGCGTTGCATCTGCACACCTTCCTGGCGTTGTGCATACGTACCAAAGTGCAACCGCACCTTTTGCATTTTTACTTCATCCAACTCGCCATTGCGGTACTTCGTGATCTGCTCCTCATACCACGTCAGCTCGTCTTGAACATACGGAGGTATAAGCGCCGAGGACGTTCGTGAACCTGGTTCGAGAACCTGCTGTGTCGTCGTCATATGGCTAAACCTCAACTAACTCCTCTGCCAGTAGTCCCCGCCTTTCTAATTCAGCGATGATCTTGCTT
>DATIBX010000623.1:0-2860 GCA_035457105.1 Pyrinomonadaceae bacterium | reverse complement strand
AATTTACTTCTGCCCGTGTTAACAGACTACTCAGGCGAAACCATAGTGTTTCAAGGTAAACAGCGAGCTGAGATACCTGGCCGTGCAGCTGTCGGCGCGGCGGTAACGGTCACGCTACCTGACGGCAAGATGCAAACTCGTCAGGTCGATGGTGGAAACGGCCATAGTGGCAAACGCAGCCCGGAACTGCACTTTGGTCTCGGCGACTGTCAAGGTACGGTCAAAGTTAAGATCCGCTGGCGTGATTCGAACGGACAAATCCATCAAAAATTGCTGAACGTAAAACCTGGCAGATACACAATGGTTTTAGCGGGGACTAAGTCAGGAGACTTGTCGTGAGTAAACCCAATATGCGCTTAGCTGCGCTGAGACGATTTGCCATCACAATTTCCGTGTTGAATCTGCTTGGCCATACTGTACTTGGTTTTGAGAACTCCTGGGCGCAACTGGTTGTGACGCTTTTAACGGCATACCTCACAGAAATTCTCCTTGAGGTCGTCGATGCGGTCGCCAACCGTAAGACACCGCGGTTTGCTGGAGGTGTCACAAGGTTCATCGATTTTCTTCTACCTGCACACATTTCAGGAATGGCGGTTTCGATGTTGTTATATTGCGGCGATCGGCTTCTGCCATTCGTTTTTGCCGCGGCGGTCGCGATTGCATCAAAAGCGCTGCTGACTGTGAAAGTGAACAACGCGGAGCGCCATTTTCTTAATCCGTCCAATACCGGAATCGCGCTAACTGTCCTGCTGTTCCCGACCATTGCACCGATCATGCCATGGCAGTTTACCGAGAGTCTGTCGAGCAACTGGAGTAGTGCGTTTCCGGTGGTAGTCGTGGCGCTAGGGATATACATGAACTCACGCTACAGCCGCCGCATGCCGCTGGTGCTTGGCTGGGTGGTGGCGTTTGCAATTCAAGGGGTAATCCGCTGTCTCATGAACGGCCTGCCGTTGATTGTCGGATTGGTACCTATTACAGGTGTGAGTTTCGTTCTATTTACCTTTTACATGATTACTGATCCGGGAGCTACGCCAAGCGACCGGCGTGAGCAGGTGATTTTCGGGGCGTCAACGGCGGTGGTTTACGGCTTTCTCGTCCTTGCACATATCGGATTCGCCTTTTTTTACGCTTTATTTATCGTCTCGTTTTGTCGTGGTCTCCTGCTTTATCTTAGGCAAATGCGATTGGAAGCTAACGCGCCGATAACCACCTATTGACGTCTCGTCCTAAAGTTTGAGACAAAACTAAACGCTTCGGCTGATGACTGTCCCCGGCGGTGGGTGGTACCTTCTGCCAACTTTTTTGCCCGAGTTCTACCGACCTTTTCCGTTTCAGAGATTCCAGTTGTTTTGTAGTCGTTCCTGCTCATGCGGCAGGACCTTTAGTGCTGATGCGATTATCTAAACTACGAACTGGCCATGGCATTCGGCAGAAGTTCCTGCTGTGGCTTACAACTGTCCTTACTTTTGCTGAGCCTTTCGACGTCGTAAAAACATTCACCTACCGGCCAGAATATTTTGGCAAGCCCTTCTGCGATTTAGGGCACGACCTCCTCCGTGGGCCATCCGATTGGACCATTGGTGAACGCGAACTGTTTGGCGCCTTCACCGCCAGTCTGAACCAGTGTCTCTTTTGAACCAACGCCCACCGCGCGGTCGCGTGGACCTTCCTCGATCAGCAAATAACATGCGAGGTATTCGCGGATTGGCGAAAAGCTCAGATAGAGGGAAAGCTGCGCGCGACTTTAGCCTTACTCGAGAAAATTACATTATGCCCTTCGGAGATCGGTCCGGAAGATCTCGACGCCACTCGCAGGGCTGGAGTCAGTGTTAGTGCACTTCTGGACGCAACCTACATTTGCGTCGGTTTCAATATGATCGCTCGGATCGCCGATGCACTTGGTTTCAATGTTCCCTCCGAAGAGCTTTTTCTCAGAGCCGCAAGGCTGCTCAGAGTTTTTGGATACAGAAGGTTGAGTGGTTTCTGGATGTTTGTGTCGAATAATAGGGATCTGTCTGCGAAGAGCGGACTCCATACTAATTTGGTCAGGGGGAATTCACTCTCAACAAAGATTCACCCTGACGATCCTCATGCGAGGAAGATGGAGCACGTCCGCTCTGCCGTTGTTTCGAGCCCCGGTTCGCTTGCCCCTAAGATTCGTCAGGCGATCAGCGAAGGAGCTTATGTTTCCGGACCCCTTGGAACCTTTGCTCAAAAAGTTTCCGAGCATGCTTTTATGGTGAATGACGACGACATAGCAGCGCTGCACCGGGCACACTACTCGGATGATCAAATTTTCGAAGCGGCTGTAAGTGCCGCTTTGGGAGCTGGTCTATACCGATTGGAACGTGTACGGGCAGCACTTCATGCCGATCAGCCGGCAGCAGTCACTCATATTGAAGCGCCTGATCAAGATCAATCCTTCTCCGAGCAAAGCCCAGTCAAGGCTATCATCTGATTACCCACGCCTTCAGCCGCACGGTTCTTCAATCTTTTTCCTACCCGATGCTTTTTGTGAACACGATCGACACACAGGCTTTAAGAGAACGTGCAACACTTAACTTCTCATTCTCCCCGAGCTTCAGCTTGGGGTTAGGCGCTCAAGTACGACTCTCGGGAACCGTTTTAACGGTTTGCGAAATTGGGCCAAGACTTAGTATTTGCGAGTTCAAGACAAACCGTTAAAACGGTTGACTGGTCCCTAAGAGGCACCTATGAACCCCAAGCTGAAGCTTGGGGAGAAGTGCGCCTGAAAGCGCGCGAAGTCAGAGAGGTGAAAGTCCTCTTCAGGTAAACGCTCTCCGGCCTGTAACCGAATGCAACTGCGACGCAGCAATGCGTGGTGGAGAGCAGCAGG
>DATIBX010000622.1:0-12090 GCA_035457105.1 Pyrinomonadaceae bacterium | reverse complement strand
AGTGTGAGTTTTCGCAGTTACCTGGAGGTGCCTTCTTGATCAGTTGCCCAGCTGCGCGCTACGGTCGTCATCAAATGGAGGTCACCTAAATGTACGTTAAGCAATATCTACTTCGTGTTTTTTGTGGGTTCGCCATTCTTGCTCTTCCCGCGATCAGCCCCAGTCAAGCAACTCAGCCACGCGATGGACAGCACGATTTCGACTTCGAGATTGGTACCTGGAAGACCCACCTTAAACGACGACTCAAACCGCTTACTGGTTCCAACACCTGGGTTGAATATGACGGAACTTCAGTGGTGAAAAAGGTTTTGAATGGCAAAGCAAACCTCGTTGAGCTCACCGTTGATGGTCCTAGCGGTCACATTGAAGGCATCAGCCTGCGGCTCTACAACCCACAGTCACGTCAATGGAGTCTAAACTTTGCGAATGTCAACGACGGCACACTGACACCACCTTCAATTGGTGAATTCAAAAACGGTCGCGGAGAGTTTTACAACCAGGACTCACTCTACGGCCGGTCCATGCTGGTGCGTTTTGTTATCAGCGATATCACACCAAACTCGTGTCACTTTGAGCAGTCCTTTTCTGACGATGGAGGCAAAACCTGGGAAGTAAACTGGATCGCTACCGATAGCAAGAGCGACTGACGCTTTCCGCCTCAATACCTTCTCGCGTCCTACTTTTTCTGCAAAGCACTCGCCGAGGCTTGTTAAGTCAGTTAGAATCCCTCCCGAACTTCGAAAGGCTCAGGCCCAATTTTTGATGCCCCCGCAGCTTACATCAGGCACAAAACTCGAACGCTACGAAATTCTCTCACTCCTTGGCGAGGGCGGCATGGGTGAGGTATATCGTGCACGTGATGTGAAGTTAAAACGCGATGTTGCGATAAAGGTTTTGCCCGCGGCTTTTTCAGCTGACACCGACCGGCTTCGCCGATTCGAGCAGGAAGCCCACGCAGCAGGCTCGCTGAACCACCCAAATATCCTGGCTGTATACGATGTCGGCGCTCATGAAGGAGCGCCCTACATCGTATCTGAACTGCTTGAAGGCGAAACACTACGCGAGATGCTCTCAAAGGGAGCTCTACCTCAACGGAAGGCGATTCAATATGCGACCATGATGGCTCATGGTCTAGCGGCTGCTCACGAAAGAGGCATTATTCACCGGGACCTCAAGCCAGAAAACATTTTCATCACCAAGGACGATCGTGTCAAAATTCTCGACTTTGGTTTGGCAAAATTGATTCCATCAGGCGGCGACGACATAGTTCGCAGCGATATAGAAACCATCAAAGCCCATACGAGTGCGGGTACGGTGATGGGTACCGCTGGTTATATGTCACCTGAACAGGTGCGAGGGCAACCGCTCGACGCACGATCGGACATTTTCTCATTCGGCGCAGTTATCTATGAGGCACTTGCGGGCAGGCGTGCCTTTCATGGTGATTCAGCCGTTGAGAGTCTGAATGCGATTCTGAAAGAGGAGCCTCCAGAGCTTAACGAAACCGATGTGCGGATCAATCCTCAGCTGGAAAAGATCGTGCGGAGGTGTTTGGAGAAAAAGCCTGAGCGCCGTTTTCATTCCGCGCACGATCTAAGTTTTGCGCTCGAGACGTTGACGAGTTCATCTGATCCCTCATCCAAAAATGAAACGGTGCTAAGCACCTCAGCGACAGTCAACGACTCTCGGGAGTTAGCCTTTTTTCGGAATTCACGCGTTGCATGGGCCATCGCTGGAATTCTTGCTCTGGGAACGTTCACCATAGCTGCGCTTTACTTCCTGCGTAAGCCAAACACAGAAACCCGCACCATAAAGCTTCTGGTCCTTCCTCCGGAAAAAACCTTCCTGATGGCAGGCCAACCGCCGGTTATCTCGCCTGATGGCAAGACCCTCGCATTTATAGCGATGGATGTATCGGGAACTGCGTTTATTTACATACGGCCACTCGATTCACTCGTCGCACGTCCGTTAGAAGGATCAGACGGGGCCTACCTGCCTTTTTGGTCTCCTGACAGCCGATCTCTTGGATTCTTTGCCAAGGGCAAGCTCAAGCGTGCGGATCTGGCGGGTGGGCAGCCGACGACACTCGCGAACGCTCCCAACGCTCGAGGCGGCACATGGAGTCGAAACGGTGTGATTATCTATTGCCCTGTACCGCCATCTCCATTACTGCGAATTTCAGCATCGGGCGGCGAGTCTACTCCTATAAACTCAGACAACATGATGCAAGGAGGAGCCAGCCGTTGGCTCCCGTCCTTCTTACCTGACGGTCGCCATTATCTGTATGTTGCGAGGATGGCGGGCAGTGAACGCGAAGTTCGAGTGGGAATACTGGATTCGAACGAATCAAAAACTCTATTGAACGCCTCTTCAAACGCAGTCTATGCACCTCCAGGTTTCTTGCTATACAGGCGTGAGTCGACTCTGGTGGCGCATCAATTCGACGCAGAGAAACTTGAACTCCGGGGTGAGCCCATTCCAATCGCGGAAGATGTGGGATTCGATGCTACCTCATATCAAGGGTATTTCTCTGCATCCGAGGACGGAGTCATTGTTCATCACAGCGGCTCCGCAGGACTTACGCAACTAACCTGGCAAGATCGCACCGGCAAGCAGTTAGGCATCATCGGAGAACCCGCCGATCAAGGAGACCTTGAACTCTCACCCGACGACAATCGCCTTGCCTTTAGACGGGTGGACAATCGCATGGGCAGTATCAGCCTGTGGTTGATAGACATTGCTCGGGGCGTGCCATCCCGTTTCACCTTCGAGAAGACCACTGATTTTTCACCTATTTGGTCTCCGGACGGAAGTCGTATCGTCTTCTCTTCGTTGAGAGATGGACCACCAAACCTATATCAGAAGGTCTCGAGTAGTGCCGGAAACGACGAACCGCTTGTAAAGTCTCTCATCGCTAAGATTTCATTCGATTGGTCCCGCGACGGTCGTTACATTCTTTATGGTGTAGTCGATCCAAAGACCAGTTGGGACCTGTGGACTTTATCCGTGGATGATCCCTCAAAGCCTGTTCCCTTTCTGCAGACGAACTTTGATGAACGGGGAGCCAAGTTCTCTCCCAACGGGCGGTGGGTGGCATATGAATCGAACGAATCTGGAGCCAACGAAGTGTGCGTTCGGGCCTTTCCCCCTACAGCGGGCAAATGGCAGATCTCAACGTCAGGCGGTGAGCAACCTCGGTGGCGGCGCAATGGAAAAGAACTGTTCTATATTTCCAGCGACCGCAAACTTATGTCAGTCGAGGTAAACACTGATGGTTCTACATTTGAACACCGCACACCCACAGTGCTGTTCGGTACACGGGTCGGTGGGATCGACACACCTGGGGACTATTACGCCGTTACTGCGGACGGTGAGCGTTTTATACTCAATAACCTGGTTGCAGAGGCTGCTTATACGCCAATCACTGTCGTCTTGAATTGGACCGCTGAACTGAAGCGTTAAGTGCAGAAGCCAATTTACCCAATAGCCAATTGTTTGACGGTGTCAGAAAGATTGGCGCTGTCGCTTTGTCGAGCATAACTCCGCTCAAGGCAGCCTACAATGTCGGTGTCTCGAGTCCCTGGGCGGCTTCGATCGCGGCCTGGCATTGTGCATCGTAGCGCGCAGTTGGCATCGCTTTAAGCCGCGCCTCATCAATCGGCTTGCCGCAGCGACGACACTGCCCATAAGTCCCGTCCTCGATTCGCTTTAACGCGGCATCAATTTCCGAGATCAAATCGGACTCGCGTCCAGCCAGGTCCAGCGCTGTAGATTTTTCCTGGTCCAACTCCGCCACTTCGCCGATGTCTATAACACCATCAGCGTCTTCACGTCCGGTTGCCGCATTAGCACGCAGATCCTGCTCTGCCTGGCGTCGCTCTGCAAGTAGAAGGTTGCGAAAGTAGTCCAGCTTCTCTTTGTCCATAATAGTCCCATCGTTTACAGCAAAAGTGTCGTAAGCGTATTTCAAGGTTTTGCTAAATCTTACCACAGCATTCACGCCTAAACTGCTTTTGGGCTCTAAAACGCGGGTTAGGATCTTCGTAAATAAACATCCTTGACTTAGACCCTGAATTACCGTTAGAAGACTTGCGACGCAGCGGTCGTGCGGGCCTGCCTCAAACGCTAGATCGAAATGTCAATGGGGTTCAACTGGAAGGGCGAGCTTTGACCTCACCAGTTGAATCGGAAGATTCAGAGGGATTACATGCGAAAGGCCCAAGTCGATTCGTCCTATTCAGGACAGATCCAGCGCAACAGAAACCGAATCAAACTCAGCTTGTTCGCACTGCTGGGATTGGCTTGTCTTTTTGCGCTTCCGTCATGGCTCGGCCGGACCACCAGTGCCCAAACTGCTGCAAATGTGCCGTTGATCATTACCGAGTTTCGCCTGCGTGGACCAAATGGACCAAATGACGAGTTCATCGAGATTTACAACAACAGCGATCTTCCCCACACAGTGAACTCGGTTGACGGTACGTCTTCAGGTTACGCGTTGGTGGGGTCATCGAATGCGCTCATTAACGATCAGCTGCCGGCGACACGCTTTGTCATTCCTAATGGCACCGTAATACCAGCTCGGGCACACTTTCTAGCGACAAACTCACTCGGGTATACCCTGACGAACTATCCTGCCGGCAATGGAACATCCGCCACGCCCGATATCACCTACACGATCCAGATCCCTGACAATGTTGGCATCGCTCTTTTTGGCACTGGTACAGCCTTTAATTACACGTTAGCAAACCGAATTGACGCCGTCGGCTCAAATGCCGACAACAATTCTCTCTACCGTGAGGGAGCCGGCTATCCGGCAATTCCTTCAACTGCATTGGAGGGTAGTTTCTTTCGCAAGCTTTCGGGCGGCTGTACCGGCTCGCTTTCAGGAAACTGCACCACGATTGCTCAACTCACCACAACTCTTGGTCCATCAAGCAGCTATCCGCAGGACACCGGCAACAACGTCGACGATTTTCTTTTTGGAGACACTGGTGCCACTGATACAGGCGCCAGCCGCCGGTTGAGTACTCCGGGTCCAGAGAATCTTTCGGGTCCAATCACGGGCATCCTGGATCCCGGCCTTGTAATCACACGTCTCGACTCAACCGTAGCTGAGGACTCCGGGCCAAATCGCGTCCGCAACACCACTCCCGGAAATCTTCAAAACAGCACCTTTGGTACCCTGACGTTCAGGAGACGAATAACAAATAACGTGGGCCAACCAATCACCCGACTGCGCTTTCGCATTGTCGATATAACAACGCTTCCCTCAATTGGTAGTGGATGCAATGTCGAACCGGCGCCAGCCAACTGCGCTGCGGATCTGCGCGCACTGTCGGCGACAAACAGTACGGTTACAGTCAACGATCCAACCGTTTGCGCCCCCGCTCTTACTCCATGCAACGTATTCATTCAAGGGACTACTCTCGAGGGTCCACCGCTCCAACCGTTTGGCGGCGGGTTTAATAGCTCGTGGTCTGTAGCTAGTATTTCTGCGGTGACACCACTCGGCGCGGGCGCAAGTTTAAACCTGCAATTTGTCACCGGTCTCCAACAAACCGGCGTCGATCGTCTCTTCGTAGTAGTTGAAGCGTTGCCTCGTTCTGGTCCAGCAACGACCACGGTTGCCAGACTGGCCGGGCCATTGCCACCTTCGACTTTTCAGTTCGAGCAATCGGTTTACTCAGTAACTGAAGATTTGACTGCGACTTCGGTGACGGTGCTTCGCACTGGCAATAACAACGTGGCTGCTAACGTAGACTTCGCCACAAGCGATGGCACCGCCACGCAGAAGCAGGATTACACCATCGCTCGCGGAACACTCACGTTCGCTCCTGGTGAAGTGTCAAAGACAATCAATATTTTGATTAACGAAGATGCTAAAACCGAGGGGACGGAGTCGTTTACTCTCAATCTTAATAACGCCTCAACCGGTGCGGTCATCGGTACGCCAGGCAATACATCCATTCAGATCGTCGATGATGGCCCGGAACCGACTACCAATGTTATCGATGATCAAACTATATTTGTGGGTCAGCATTATCACGATTTTCTCAATCGCCAGGGTGATTCAGCGGGCGTCGCGTTCTGGACCAACACGATTACATCCTGCGGCGTAGATCAACAGTGCATTGATGTAAAGCGGATCAACGCTTCGGCAGCTTTCTTCCTATCGACCGAATTCCAAGAAACAAGCTTTTTTGTGATCCGCACGCAGCGTGTCGCCTTCGGTCGAAAGTCGGATACAGCAGTTTCACGTTTTTCCTACCTCGAATTTGTTCGCGATGCTCGCCAGGTTGGCGATGGTGTAATCATTGGGCAGCCAGGAGCCGAGCAGCAACTTGAGAACAACAAGCAGGCTTATGCCACCGACGTCGTAAACAGCTCGAATTTCACTTCACGTTTTCCGTTGGCCCAAACTGCTGATGAGTACGTAGACGCATTATTTTCCTCAGCAATGGTGGTTCCAACAGTGACGGAGAGGCAAGCGGCAATCCTCGCTTTCGGAGCTGGCGGAACAACAGGCAGAGTTGCAGCGCTTAGAAATGTAACTGACTCCGACTCTTTGAATGACGCTGAATTTAACGCGGCTTTTGTTTTGTTACAGTATTACGGTTACCTGCGAAGAAATCCAACGGACCAACCTGACAATAACGACAACGGCTATCAGTTTTGGCTGAATAAGTTGAACATGTTCGGCGGAAACTTCATTAACGCTGAGATGGTGAAAGCGTTTATTCTTTCGGATGAGTACCGGAATCGCTTCGGCCCGTGATCAGCAGAGGAATTTGCAGCGCAGTTTTTCGAAACCGTAAGTCAGGATGCTTTTAATGAAATTGGGTTTTTGTCTCTGCTTAATCCTCATCTTCGCGAGTACCAGGGCCGTCAAAGCACAGGCACCCCAGCAACCACCACTTAATCGTCTCCAAATAAAAGAAGCAGAACGGCTGTTGACTGAGCGCGGTTATTGGACTGGAGTGGTGGATGGCCGATTTGATCCGGGAACGCAATCGGCGTTGATCGCTTTTCAGAAATGGGAAGGCCGGGCCGTTACCGGCAAACTCACGCTCGAGGAAATCGAAACCATCCGCACAAGCTCTTCTCCCGGAGCTCGGGAAACTGGCTATGCACACGTTGAAGTAGATTTGGACCGGCAGGTCTTGCTGATCGTGGATGAGCGCGGCGGCGTAAAAGTGCTTCCAGTTTCAACTGGCAGCAACAAGCCATTCATGGATCATGGTAAAGAGAGCATCGCTTACACCCCTCGGGGACGTTTCCTTGTTTACGACAAGACCTTTGGCTGGGAAAACGGCGATCTGGGTTCAGTCTACTATGCGAACTACATCACCGGCGGAGTGGCCATTCACGGTTTTCGGAGTGTGCCAACTGAACCGGCAAGTCACGGTTGTATCAGAATTCCAATGTTTGCGGCTCGTGAAGTTAGCAAACTACTGACACTAGGAACAATCGTCCTGGTTTTCGACAAGGTATCGTTTGTGTCGGGGAAGTCGTGGGCTGAGAATCCACAACTAAAGGAAGCGGCGTTGGAAAGTGGTGCGGCAAGAGACTATTTGTATGAGAGGGAGAAGCCAAGGTAGCGGTTCTTTGTAGGGGCTTTGGTCTTATTTGTCGAAGATCAGAGACTGGAGACTAAAGACCTCATCTAACATATTCCCAGTGCCATGGTTCGTAGAAATATGGACGGAACCCGAATCGCTCTGCATTACGAACCAACCATTGATAAGCCGGTGTCTTAACCTGAATCGCACGATTTGCATCTTTGGTGTCAACCGGATCGCCGCCCACATATATATCTAATGCACGCCCCGTGAAGTGCGGACTGTTCACTGCGAGGCCAGCCGACCCAGCATTTGGCGACTTTTTTCTCAGCTCTTCCTGATAATCGCGCGACCGAAACGCAGAAATGATCTTGAAATACTTTTCGCGAGGAGCTAGTTCACCCGCTCCCGTCGCCGCTACGTCCAGAGTTGGATCAGCAATCGCAGCTGCAATCATTTTCTTATAAGCGTCATACGTAGCTCGCTCGACACCGCGGAGCTCTTCTGCACGATCTGGATCATAAAAAGCGCTCCCTGGAACCGTGACTAACTGGTCTGGCTGCGCGAAAGTTTTGTCCTTTAGTCGATTACTCTGCCACTGTGAAATCATGGCCATTAGAGAATTCTCATCGAGCACTCCCGTTGCAGCTATGCCTCTCTTCTTCTGCCAGGCTCCCAGTGCTGCAGCAAACTCAGGTGTTGTGGAATCGAATGTATCCAGTGTCTGGGCCAACAACGAGTCGTAAAGATACCAACCATGCTGCTCTTTTCCACCAAAGGTCCAGGTCAACTCATTTCTCAAGGTTGCATTCGTTGCAGCTGCTTCGATGAAAACTGCTGCTGATCTGGCTGCGGGCGCAGGTGTGACGCGGACAGTCTTCTTTACAGGTTTAATGCGCGTCGCCTGCATTCGATTATTTCGAGCTGAAATGGAGATTCCACCCAGAACGAACGCACAAGTTAGGGCAAATATCAGAAAATGAAGTCTCATCATGCCATTAGGAAGTCCCAATTTTGCCGGAGACTTTGTGGGATGCGCGAATCTATTTGGGGGTTCGACGGTTTTTGCCGGGCCGAAGAGTATTTTTTCCCCGAACGCTGGCATTGTCAAGAATTAGATTGAATTGGAATTGTGTCCTGCCTACATTAATTAGCTTGGCCAAACTCGGTAAGCGCAACGCCTGTCTCCGGAAACTATGTGCTCTTCACGTTCTATCTTGACAGCTGGTCCTAACACTGCTCGAAACAAATCCAGCTCCGTCGAGCAAAACCCCTGACATGCGTTTGCAGCCGCGCAAATCGGGCAGTGATTTTCGAGCAAGATGTAGCCCCCGTTTTTATGGCGTTTAACTTCGGCCATATAGCCTTCTTCTGTGCGGACCCGCGCAAGCTCTTTCAACTTTTTCTCCAGTGAGTCAGCAGGCCTAATCCTCTTCGCGTACTCTTTACGCTGTCGCGCACAACGCGAAACCAGGACCTGTTCGACACCCTCCTCACCAAAGGTGTCTCGTAAGGCATCAATGAGTGACATGTTCAACTCGGCATAAGCTTCAGGAAAAAATTGATCGGCTTCACGAGTGAGCCGCCAATGCTTAGCTGGGCGGCCGATGGGAACGGGTCGCTCTTCTGCTTCAACATGACCTTCGCTTTGCAATGCGTAGAGATGTTGCCGCACTGCCATGGCTGTAAGTTTGAGTTGGCCGGCAATTTGCGCCGAGTCAAGGGGGCCCTGCGTCTTGAGTATTTTTATAATTGCCCGGCGAGTCTTGCGCTCACCCTGTTTGTGATTCTGCATGCTCATTTTTCAGCACAGTTTGTTTTACCCTGGAAAATAACAACGGCACCGTGCACCACTCTCTTTCTAAAGATAATACTTTACAAAGTCAAGCCTCCGTGGTACGCTCCGACTTTATAAAGATGGTTCTTTAGAAAGTCGAGAGAGCAATGGAATTGAAAGGTGTTCGTGTTGCAATTACAGGCGGTACGTCGGGTTTGGGCCTGGCGCTCGTCCGGGAATGTCTTGCGCGCGGAGCGCGGGTCGCGCTTGTTGCCCGCACATCGGCGCGAGTCGAGCAAGTAGTTACCGAGAATCCCGGCGCACACGGAATTGTCGGCGATGTCTCTCACAAAGAAGACATCTATCCAATAGCCCTGCAAATTACCGGAGAGCTTGGTGGCCTGGACGTTCTCATCAACAACGCCTCTGACTTAGGACCGGTTCCACTTCAGATGCTTTCCGACACTGATTGTGAAGATCTGGAGCGTGCGTTCTATACCAACGTTATTGGTCCATTTCGACTAACCAAAGCGCTCATGGGAGCTCTTGCTGCTTCGGCTAGAGAGGCGCGAGGCGCAGTAGTTTTAAATATTTCGAGTGATGCGGCAATCAATCCCTACCCCGGCTGGGGCGCATACGGCTCGAGCAAAGCGGCGTTACATCAATTGAACCGCATTTGGGGAGAGGAACACGCCAAGGAAAACGTTCACTTTTTATCGCTCGATCCTGGCGATATGGATACGCCAATGCATGCAGTAGCAATTCCCGACGCTGATCCGGCAACGCTGAAGCGACCTCAAGACTCAGCCCGCGAACTCGTCGATGCGATCGTGAGCAAGCTGAGTGGGCCAGTTTCGCCTCCCGTCAATGCTTTGATAGGTACTGAGGTCAGTACTAGCCCACGCTAGGGTGTCGTCGACACAACGATTTTAGAGGCGGCAAGGTGGTGCGCAGCAGTGAGGCCATTCAATGATTAAAGCAACTGAACCAGTACAGCGTCCGGAAGACGCAAGGCTTCTGGTCGTGGACCACGATCGAAAAATCCATCACGTTCGTCGCACTTCATTCATTGACTGCCTGGGCGCGGGCGATCTGGTAATCGCCAATGACGCGGCCACCCTCCCAGCCAGCTTACAAGGCATTCATGTGCGTACCGGGGATGCGATCGAAGTGAGATTGGCAGGGCGACCATCGCTTCAGCCGGAGGACATGAACTATTTCACGGCAGTTGTTTTTGGCGCCGGCGATTTTCACACACGCACAGAGGATCGCCTGCCACCTCCCATGCTTGTGCCCAGTGACGAACTCCTCCTGGGACCACTGCATGCGACGGTTGAGCAACTACTCGGTCATGCTCGTCTCGTATCAGTGCGATTTACAGGTAAGGCCGATCATGTGTGGGCGAGTCTGGCCCACCATGGCAAACCGATACAGTACGCGCACGTTGCAACACCGCTCAAGCTGTGGGATGTCTGGACGCGAATTGCTGGACCACCGGTAGCGTTCGAGCCGCCATCAGCAGGTTTCGCTCTCGACTGGCGGACTATCTCAGAGATGCGGGCAAAAGGAATAGAATTCGAGACTATCACTCACGCAGCCGGGATTTCTTCAACAGGTGATGACGAACTCGATCGCCTGCTTCCGTTGGATGAGCCCTATCACATTCCTGACGTAACTGCGCAGGCTATACAGCGCACGAAGAAAGAGGGTGGCCGCATCATCGCGGTTGGAACCACAGTTGTGCGTGCACTCGAGCACTCCGCAATCTGCGATGGGATTGTGAGGCCTGGTAATGGCGTTGCCACGCAACGCATTGGTCCATCGACCCGATTGAGAATGGTTGACGCAATTCTTTCGGGCACGCACGAGCGTGAAACCAGTCATTATCAACTTTTGCGGGCATTTGCAGACGACACTACACTCGAGCTGGCAAATCAGGAGTTGGACTTACGCCACTACCTCACTCACGAGTTTGGCGACTCAGTCTTAATTGAACGATCGGTAGAGTATGGTAAGAAAAATTAGACAAAAAATGGACCTGTTCTGCCAGGATAAGATCTCGGCTCCAGCTCAACCCATAAACACTTTATCTAGCAAGTCCGTGGTTTGAAGAGTGTGACTAGCAGACGAAGTCACTTCGAGCGGCAGGACAGCAAGACATGAGGTGAGCACCATTCTCGTAGGAAATGAAAAGCCCGCTCAAGGAACTCTTGAGCGGGCTTTTAAAATAATCCCGGCGACTTCCTACTCTCCCACGCAGTTTCCCGCGCAGTACCATCGGCTCCAACAGGCTTAACTTCCGTGTTCGGGATGGGAACGGGTGTGACCCTGTCGACAAAATCACCGGAAAAGTGATGTGGTCTTTGATCTTGGGCCTTAGGACTTTGATATTGCGGTCGCCGCAAGATCAAAGACCAAAGGCCCAAGAACTAAGGCCAAAAAATCGAATAATGACGAAGGCAAGTTCTGACGTGCAAGCACGTAGTTTGTTGCTTGAGTAAATTTTATGGTCAAGCCAAGGGACTGATTAGTAGTGGTCAACTGAGCACATTACTGCACTTACATATCCACCCTATCAACCTCGTGGTCTACGAGGAGTCTCACTGGCAGGAATAATCTTGGGTCTGGCTTCACGCTTAGATGCATTCAGCGTTTATCCATGCTCCACTTAGCTACCGAGCGCTACGGCTGGCGCCATAACTCGTACACTAGAGGTGGATCCATCCCGGTCCTCTCGTACTAAGGACAGATTCC
>DATIBX010000621.1:0-4507 GCA_035457105.1 Pyrinomonadaceae bacterium | reverse complement strand
CAACTTCTTTCAACCGACTATTGAAACTCAAAAGCAAAGAGCGCTGCGGCAGTCGGGTCACGAAAAGCTACGAAGCACCGCAAACGCCATATCAACGGGTGCTCGCCAGTCCCGCAGTCGATGCTGCCCACAAACAAAAGCTGCGGTGCCAATACAAACAGCTCAACCCGGCAGCCTTGAAACGAGAGCTCGACAAACTACGTAAATACCTCTTTGTTCTAGCGGACCGCAAGAAGGCACCGATTCAGCTCAAAACCAAGCGCCACAAGCAAAAGCATTAACCATCAGACCCGAACTTATCCAATGAAAACGGAGCATATTTCGAGTAGATTCTTAGATGAAGCAATGAATCAACTTTCGAGTAGATCTTTACGTGAGGCAAGAAAGTGGCTTGGCTGACTGCTCTGAGTCGCGTAGACTCTAAATTTCTATCAATACGAGACAATCGGCTTGAACCGCCCAGAATCTTTTGTGGGTAGACAAGCGACTAATTGAAACTCTCATGCGGCTAAAACCCGATGGTATCTCAAAGATATTTTCTTGCTCAAACTAGTCACAACCCTGAGTCGCATATTTTGGAAATCAAGCATACTGCTGATGTATACTCGTCGCACAAACTGTTCCCGTCTCAACCAAAGAAAAATGGTTAAAAACAGCGGATTCTGTTTAGCTCTTCTTTTTGCACTCGGAATGTGTGCGCCATTGTTGCTTGCACAAAGTACGTCTGACGACGTTGAGGACGCTTTTGCTCGAGCAACCCAATTGCACCAAACCGGAGACATTGAAGGCGCCATCCGCGCGTACCAGTCGATTCTTGTCAAACATCCTGAAAGAGTTGATGTCCGATCTAATCTCGGCGCCGCATATTCACGTCTGGGCCATTATGAAGAAGCAATTGCGAGTTACAAAGAAGCTCTAAAGTTAGATGATCATAATGAAACGATTCGGTTCAATCTCGCGCTCGCTTATTATAAAGGTGCGTTATTTGTAGAGGCCGCCAATGAGTTGACAAGGTTCCTGGCGTCCGCCCGAGCCGACCTTCCACAACGTCCAAATGCCGTGCTGCTTTTAGCAGAATGTCAGGTACGCATAGGCGAATACAAGAAGGTGATAGAGTCTCTGTCACCGCTTGCCGAAGCTGACCCTAACAATCGCACTGTGGCCTTTTTGTTAGGAAGCGCGCTGATTAGTGATGGTCAAACTAGCCGTGGGCAGATTTTAATCGACAGAGTTTTTCATGACGAAGATTCAGCCCAGGCCCACCTGTTACTCGGATCAATTTTGCTTCTTGCTGACGATGGGCATGGTGCTATCAGGGAACTTGAACGTGCAATACAATTAGATCCCAAACTTCCGACGCTCCAAGCGTGGTATGGACGGGCCCTCATGCGGATGGGTGATACGACGGCTGCGAAGACAGCGTTTCATAATGAATTGGCGCAGAATCAAAACGATTTCGACGCCAATCTCTTCCTTGGCGTAATCCTGCGCCAAGACAAGGATTTTGATGCAGCCTTTAAGTATTTGTCTCATGCTGTGCACCTTCGCCCACGAGACCAATACGCTCGCTACCATGTCGCCGCAGTCTATGCCGCCGTGGGAAAACCTAACGACGCCTTACCCTTGTTGGAAGGCGCTGCAAAAGAAACCCCTGACTTCATTGAAGCTCGCGTGCTGTTAGCATCTGTTTATTACCGGCTTAATCGAAAAGAAGATGGCGACCGTGAAAAGGCGGCTGTTCAGAAGCTTACAGTTGAGCAGCAGGCTAAACAGCCGGGGGCGCAGACCGACAGCAATGCGGCTACTCCGATTAAACCGCCCGACAATTTCGAGAATTACTAAAAGAAAATGCCTAAGAGGGTTCTTGACTGCCTCAAGATTGCACGGAGTTTATTGGCGGCTGTGATGGTTCTTCTAATTGGCCATGCAGTTGGTTTACGTGCGCAATCCAAGTCGAGACCTAAGCAAGGAACCCAAGCCGCAAAGGTAATCGCCGAGCAAAACGGCGCATTCGACAACGCAGTAAAGCTTGCGGACGATGCTCGCACGACCGGCCGGTTTGACGACGCAATTCAACATTACAATGACGCGGTCCGACTACGTCCACAATGGTCGGACGGCTGGTGGTATCTCGGCGCGATTTATTACCAAAAGGAGTTATATCTGCAAGCTCGGGATGCTTTTAGCAAGTTGGTGGCGATTGAACCGAAGCGTGGTCCTGCGTGGGCTATGTTGGGCTTGTGTCAATATCAGACGCGTGAGCTTGAGAGCTCTATTACGTCCTTGCAACGTGTTTATTCTCTTGGCCTGAACTCGAATAAGGAACTCGAGACTGTAGTTCGATATCACTCGGCATTGCTTTACGTGCACTTTGAACAATTCGAATTTGCTTTTGAGGTTCTCAAAGATCTCCCGCTAACCAATAACAGTCCAAAGGTGGTTGACGCTTTCGGTTTGATCATGTTGAGACTTCCATTCCTTCCACAGGAAGTCCCGGTTGAGATACGTGAAAAGGTGCGACTAGCGGGACAAGCGGGTTTTAACATGGCTGCTCGACGGATCGATGAAGCGCGCAAGGCCTTTAACGACTTATTGGCTCGTTATCCCGACGACGCGAATGTTCATTATTCGTTCGGTGTATTTATGATGCATCAGGACATCGACATAGCTCTTAAAGAGTTTTACCGCGCATTAGAACTTGATCCAAAGCACCAACCAGCCATGGTCCAAATTGCATTTGAGCATTTAAAGCGACGGGATTACGACACAGCTTTGCCTCTGGCCGAAAAATCGGTTGAATTAATGCCAAAGATGTATGCTGCTCGCAATGTGCTGGGGCGAGTACTTCTTGAGTTGGGACAGACGGCGCGGGCCATAAGTGAGCTGGAGATAGGCGTGCGACTCGCTCCCGAAAGTCCCGAGATGCACTTTGCGCTCGCACGGGCCTATGCGCGAGCAGGTCGTAAACAAGACGCAGCGAACGAGAACGAAATTTTCAAGAAGCTCCAGGAAAAATACAGTCAAAAGCCTGAAGCTTCCACGAACATTGAAGGCCCCTCATCCAGCGCGAATACGGCGAAACCAAATCCTGAGTGACGACTAAGGGTAACTTCGGTTTATGTTCCTGCCCAGGAAAACCTGTGTTCTCGTACTGTGTGCTGCGATTGTCTGTGCCGTCGCTCTTTTTAGAATTTCTGAGTCAGCTGTGGTGACCGGCCAGATGACAGCACGTCAGAAATGGAATCCGCGTCGCATTCCTGCGGGTACGCAGTTCATCGGAGACAACGCATGTGGCGAGTGTCACAAGCGGGCGTTTGCACCTTATTCCCAGACTGGAATGGCTCTGGCTATGGAAACGATTGCACATTCCAAGGTGCTTGCGGAGAATCCAAAACTGACTCTACAAATCGGACCCTACTCGTATGAGCTTAAGCGCGATGGTCAGCAGAGTTTTTATTCTGTTACCGACGGTAAGGAGAAAATCTCGGCGCCCATAGAATACGCACTCGGTCAGGGACGAATGGGGCAGACCTACGTTCTGCAATACAAAGGCAATTTTTACGAAAGTAGAGTCAGCTTCTACAACGAAACAAAGGGACTCGACTTTACAGTGGGATCATCTCGGAATGTTCCAGGATCTCTGGAAGAAGCGTTTGGTCATCGTTTATCTACGCAAGAAGTAGTTAGTTGCTTTAGTTGTCATTCAAATGGCGCCACGACTGGTCAAAAACTTCAACTCGATAAAATAATGCATGGTGTTCGCTGTGAAAATTGTCATGGACCTGGCGCTCCACACGTTGCGGCTGTGAAGGCAGGGGAACCGGGGTATAAATCGATATTCAATCCTGGCCGTCTCAGCGGAGACGAGCAGACACAACAGTTTTGTGCATCCTGCCATAGAGGCAGCGATGAGTTCGCATTACTGCAAAGCATGGAAGTCAACAACGTGCGGTTTCAGCCATATCGAATCTTTCATAGTAAATGCTATTCAGACGATCGCAACATCAGATGTACAGCCTGTCATAATCCACATGAGCAGCTAAGAGAGGATGCCGCTTATTACGATAAGCGTTGTCTCGCTTGCCACGCAGTAAAGGGGCAGCCGGTTGCCCAAGGCAGTTCTCCCAGTTGTCCAGTCTCGAACAAGGATTGCACGTCCTGCCATATGCCCAAAGTTGAAATTAAAGCCGCGCACTTCAAGTTCACTGATCACTACATTCGGATAGTTAAGCCTGGTGAAAAGTATCCTAATTGAGCGGAGTATGATGCGATCCCTTCTCTTAGTTGCCTTATTACTAACAATTGCCGCTGTCGTTGAAACGATGCGGTTTCCAACTGCTTCTGAAGCGAAGCAATTAGCTTCACAGGCAGTGTCCAGGCCCACGTTCGTCGAAGTGCCCTCGTCAGAGTCGAAAATTACCTGGGTTCACGATAACGGGCACTCGGAAGCGCGTCACCTGCCTGAAACCTGCGGAGGCGGCGGGTTGTTCTTCGACTACGACAACGA
>DATIBX010000620.1:0-5317 GCA_035457105.1 Pyrinomonadaceae bacterium | reverse complement strand
AGTACTATGTGGTCGATCCTTGCTCCACTTTGACATTGCTAGCAGGAATGTTAGTTTATTGCTCACGTTTTCAGTTCTACTTGATACCCAATAAAAGTAAGTCGCATTGCTAAACCTCGTCAGGTTCGCGAGGAATTGTGTGTAGCACCTCACGTTCACTGTGGATACCTAATCGAGAGGAACTCTTATGTCTATTTCCAGGCATCTTCGGTCCGGTTCGGCTGTGTTAATAGCTTTTCTGTCTGTTTTCTTATTTACGTTTGTGCGCTCAGCAGTGGCCCAGGAAAATCGGAACGTACAAGCCTCACCCACTCCGACGCCTCAAGCTTCACCGAGTCCGGAACCATCGCCTTCGCCAAAACCTGAGGATGAAAATCGTCCCCGCGACCCAATGTCCACTCCAACTTTTAACGGGTTGAGAATGAGATCCATTGGACCAGCTTTCACGTCTGGCCGCGTGATTGGATTTGCAGTGGAGCCAAACAACCCGGCTCGTTACTTTGTAGCCGTCGCCTCTGGTGGCGTCTGGAAAACAGCTAATGCTGGAACCACCTGGACTCCGGTGTTTGAAAACGAAGGATCATATTCCATCGGCGCCATCGCTCTCGATTCAAGAAATCCACTCACGGTATGGGTTGGCTCAGGTGAAAACAATAGTCAGCGCAGCGTCTCATATGGAAATGGGGTTTACAAATCTGAAGATGGTGGGCGCAGTTGGAAGAACGTTGGCCTAAAGACTTCCGAACATATTGGTCGCATCGCGATTGATCCGAAAGACTCCAACATCGTTTATGTAGCTGCGCAAGGACCACTCTGGGGATCAGGGGGCGAACGAGGACTCTTTAAGACTACCGATGGCGGAAAGACCTGGAAGAATATTCTCAACATCAGCGAGAACACTGGTGTCACCGAAATCGTGATCGATCCCAATGATCCAAGTACTCTCTATTGCGCGTCTTACCAAAGAAGGCGTCACATGTGGACGTTGATCAATGGTGGGCCTGAAAGCGCCATTTACAAATCTACTGATGCCGGGGCGACCTGGAATAAGCTCCGCACTGGATTACCGACAACTGACCTCGGGCGCGTTGGCTTGGCGATCTCACCCGTCGATTCAAATGTTATCTACGCGACAGTCGAAGCTGCCGATCGAAAAGGTGGAGTTTTTCGCTCCTCAGATCGAGGCGGGAGTTGGGAACGTCGTAACGAATTTGATGCGACCGCGATGTATTACGCGCGGATTGTTGCTGACCCAAAAGAGATAGATCGAATCTATATAATGAACGTCTTTTTGATGGTCTCCGACGACGGAGGGCGGACGCTACGTCGCCTGGGTGAACGTTCCAAGCACGTTGACAATCATGATATTTGGATTGATCCCGCCAATACGGATCACTATCTCGTCGGTTGTGACGGCGGTGTTTACGAGAGTTTCGATCGCGGCACAAACTGGGATTTCAAATCGAATCTGCCAGTACCGCAGTTTTATGACATCACCACCGACAATGCGAAACCCTTCTACAATATTTATGGTGGTACGCAGGACAATTTTAGTTTTGGTGGCCCATCGCGCACCCGCAGCGCTTCTGGAATCGTCAACTCTGACTGGTTCGTGACCAACGGTGGTGACGGGTTTCGTTCTCAAGTCGATCCTGAAGATCCGAATACGATTTATGCAGAGCTACAGAATGGCACGCTCGTCAGGTTCGACAAGCGCACCGGAGAGAGAATTGGTATCCAACCACAGGTGGGTAGAAACGAGGATCCACTCCGCTGGAATTGGGACTCGCCGTTTATCATCAGTCCACACCTGCATACGCGGATCTACTTTGCGGCCGATAAGCTGTTTCGCAGTGACGATCGTGGAGACAGCTGGCAAGTAGTGAGCGGCCAATTGTCTCGCGCATTAGACCGCGACAAGTTGCCGGTGATGGGTAAAGTGTGGGGAATTGACGCTGTTGCTAAGAACGCTTCAACTGCATTCTTCGGAAACGCTTCAGCCCTTGCCGAATCACCAAAAAAAGAAGGTGTGATTTATGTCGGCACCGATGACGGGCTAATTCAAGTTACTGAAGATGATGGTAAGAATTGGAGAAAGATCGAGAAATTTCCGGGTGTCGGCGACATGGCCTACGTCAGTCGCATTATCGCTTCAAATCACGACGCTAATACGGCGTTCGCGAGTTTCGACAATCACCAGAACGCCGACTTCAAGCCTTACCTTCTGAAGACGACTGACGCTGGTCGGACCTGGGTGTCCATCGCCGGCAACTTACCAAAGAATGGTCCAGTGCTCGCAATTGCTGAGGATCACGTTAATCCAAATTTGCTGTTTACCGGCACCGAGTTTGGGCTCTACTTCTCAATCGATGGTGGCCAAAAATGGATTCAATTGAAGGGGGGATTACCTACGATTGCCGTCCGTGACCTGAATATTCAAAAACGTGAGAATGATCTAATTGTTGCTACCTTTGGTCGGGGAATTTACGTTCTGGACAACTACACTCCACTGCGAACAATTACGCCTGAAAAGCTGAAGGCCGATGCCGTCTTCCCGGTAAAAAGCGCTTTGATGTATATCCAATCGCAGCCTTTAGGCGGTCGTGGTAAGAGTTTTCAGGGCGAGTCGTATTACACGGCTGAGAATCCGCCTTTTGGCGCCACGGTTACCTGGTATCTGAAGGAAGCAATTAAGACGAAGAAAGGAAAACGTCAGGAGACGGAGAAGGAAAACGACCGTAAGAAACTGCCTGTTGGTTGGCCCACTCAAAACGATTTGCGTGCCGAGGAGGAAGAGGAGGCACCGGCAATCGTGGTCACCATCACCGATTCGAGTGACAAAGTGGTCCGGCGTATGACCGGACCGATTGCTGCGGGAATTCAGAGGCTAACCTGGGATCTTCGTTATCCTGCGGCAAATCTTTCGGCACCGCCACCGCCCGATGCTGATTTTGACTTTGAGCCCCCATCAGGACCACTCGTAATGCCGGGAACCTATAAGGCAACTGTTGCGAAGCGAGTCGATGGCGCATTGACGACAATTGGCACGCCGCAAGAGTTCGAGGTCACCGTCGAAGGTTTGGACCAGATGTCGGACTCTGATAGACGCAGCCTGGTTGAGTTCCAACAGAAGGCATTGCGACTGCAGCGCGCCGTGAGTGGTGCTACACAGGCGGCTAACGCATTGAAGCCGCGTATCGCGGCAATTAAGCGAGCAATCCTCGAAACTCCGTCACTTTCATCGCGCCTGAATGATGAGGCGACAGAACTCGACCGGCGCACAAACGAAATTCTTAGAGCCCTGAGCGGCGATCCTGTCACTCGGCAACGAAATATGAATACGCCTCCCTCCATTAATGAGCGAGTGGGCTACGTCGTTGGTGCTCAACGAATGTCTACGGCGAGACCGACAAGGACTCAGGCTGATCAATATCAGGCGGCGGCCCAGGATTTTGAGGGAGTTCTGACCCAATTACGTCAGTTGATTGAAGTTGATCTCAGCAAGTTGGAAAAGCAACTAGAAGCAGCAGGCGCTCCATGGACCCCGGGGCGCATTCCTGAGTGGAAGGACCAGTAGAGGTTTAGAGGGATCGAGGGCCCGATTATCGGTGAGTTATCATTTGATATCTGATGATTATTAGTTGCTCTAACCATGTGCCTTGGCCTTTCGCACTCAATAATTATCAAATATCAAATGATAACTTTGATAATCGGGCCCCCTCTAACTCAAATCATTACGGCTTCTTTCCTTTACCACCACCGCCACCCTTGTTCGCTGGTGGACCACCTGCAGGCTTTCCACCACCACCCTGTTTCTGTGGTGGACCAGCTTGTTTTGGCTTCTGTTGCGGCTGTGACTGCGCCGGCCGACCATGCGGTGCAGCCTGGGGAGCCTGTTGCCGAGCAGCAGGTGGTCCCTGCTGTCGCTGCTGCGGCTGACTCTGAACTGGTCGACCACGAGGTGCAGCCTGCGGAGCCTGCTGTTGTCGAGCAGGCGGACCCTGGCGCTGTTGCTGCGTCTGGACCGGTCGACCGCGAGGTGCAGCTTGTGGCGCCTGCTGTCGAACTGGTGGTCCAGGGTTGCTATTAGGCCTGATCCGTTGGTTGTTAGGCTGCGCTCGAGGCGCTTGCGAAGCCGGTGCAACTTCTGGACGACCTTGTCCCCGTCCCTGGCCGCGCTGCGGATTCGCTACTCGTTCCCCAACCGGCTGTTGTTGTCGAGCTGCATTTGCCGGTCGCTCGGCCTGCACGCGCTCCGTCGCCCGATCTATCTTTTGTTGCTGTCCTCTGTTTCTAGCGCCAACGGGCGCCTGATTAGGAACCGGTTGGCTCTCCACAGCTCGACTTGGTCCTTGTCCCCTTGACTGTTCAGGTCCGCTAGCGACTGCTCCTGGTCCACGATTGTCCTGTACCTTAAACTTCCGGCCCCGAGCATCGCTTGCCACTGTTTCGACTCTTGAGTTTTTCGCGAAGTCGCGTCTATACGGCAGCACAATTGGCGCTGCGCTCGTTATCACTGGCGTGTCATAAAGCTTCTTAGCAATACCTGGCGGAATGTCGATCTTTCCACGACCCCACGCCGAATGTATCGCAGCATTTCGTAACGGCGTGTAATAGAGTGGGTCGAGCACTGGGTTGACGTTTGAAAGAAGCTGTCGATCAGCTCTCCAAACATTCCGCCCGTCCAGCACTCGACCAAATTGGTCGATCGGTACGACAGTCACCGCACCCGGCACGTACAGGTTCACCAGTTGTCGCTGCACTATGTCCTGACGGCTCAGATAGGTCGGCTGCCAATCGTTGTTGTAATAGCGTGGCAAATAGGCATCATTCGGTCCCAAGGGAACCCAACCAATGTCATTCTGATTTAACGGTACCCAGGCAACCAGAGCCGGTGAATATGTAGGATATGTATTTGCCGACCCGGGTAACCAGTACCAACGACCACTAACGTTGGCCCAACGACCATAATGATAAGGAGCGTAGCCCCATGGCTCACTCGATACCCAGGTTGGACCATACGGGTAATCGGTCATCCAGTAGCCCTGTTGATATGGAGCCCAGGAGGTATCTACCCGCGGACACCATGCGTTTCCATAGCCATCTAGATTCTGCCAGTTACCGTAGTAATCAAGGTCGTTCAAGCCGGGTATATACGAGTTTACGTACTGGTAACTTACGTTTCGTCGATAGGGATCAAAGTAGTAAGGATCGTTTACGTACGTATCGTAATTTCGATACCGTCCGTCGTAGTAATTCGGATATTGATAACGATAATAATCATCGGCGATGTAGCCCGCATCATCACCATTTAATC
>DATIBX010000619.1:0-5754 GCA_035457105.1 Pyrinomonadaceae bacterium | reverse complement strand
GGCCACGATTCGCAATCTTCGACAGAATTCCAGTATTGAAGTAAACGTGGTAGATCAGTTCATTCGTAAAGGTTATCGGTTCAAGGGCCACGCCGAAGTTTTAGACAGTGGAGAGGACTTCGAACGACTGGTAGCGTTTTACGCAAGTCTTGGTCTATCTGACGCGCCCAAAAAGATCCAGAGCATCGTAATCATCACAGTTCGACAGGTTCGACCACTGATTTCCCCCGCTTATGACTATGGCGCTGATGAAGATGCTGTCCGGTCCCAATGGACCAGCTATTATCTGGGGGATTGATTCCGTGCACCCTTTGTGTTCTCGGCGTCTTCGTGGTTGGTCTGACAAATTGGAGACACCACCACAGAGTCACAAAGACCACAGAGGCGGCACAGAGAAATACCAACCTATTGGTTCCAATCGGGTCCTTAGTTGCCGCTCTGCTGTACTGCGTAATCTGAAAAATCCGTGGATGTTCCTGTGTTCAATTCAGGTTATTGATGACCAACTCTCAGGATTGCCCGGGCAATTGTAACCGGATGACTTATTGCGGTAGCCAATCTCTGCCATCCTTTGGTCGGCTCGTGAAACATCCCGAGCTGACCCAGCACCATTCCGCGATCATAGTAAATGCGCTCTCCGGCCAGGAGGTTGTCGGCCCCAAACGTGTAGATGCCACATAGTGGAAATTCAATGCGTCTTCCGGTGGCGGGTAATCCGCGCCATGGTCCAAGGTGGGTACCACGAATGATCACTTCCACAATCACGCTGGCCTCTGCCACGTGTTGTTGCGTCACCTCAATACTGAGATCTGGCAGGGCTTTCAGCAACTCGAGATAATAAGAGCGAACACCGTCGCGTCCCGTTCGATGATCTGCCCATGGTTCGTCATCGTAGCGAGCGTCAGTTCCGAAGGTAGTCATAACCGCTTCGAGATCATGACTGTTTTCACAGCGGATATGCTCATCTACAATGCTCAGGCGAGCCCTTAACCGTTCATCATATGACATATGAATTTTCTAGCCGAAACACGTCGAATAGTACAGTACCGAGAGCGAAGCGACCGAATGGTACACGGAACGCGCACGATCATCAGAGACGCACAGCGAGTGTACCATCCGGTCGCTTCGCTCGCGGTAACGGATCGTTACCGCTCGCTTATTAAGGATGGTTTGCGACGGGCCCAACTCCTTCCGCGGACCTGCGCGTCACCGGGCTAAAAGAGACTGTGTGTAAACTCTAATTGCTTCGTTTACACCGAAGGTGTTGGCCAATTTCAGCCCAGGGTTGGGCTTTGACAACCCTGGGAATCAGTGACGGTTTTGATTGGTTGGTATCCGCAACCCTGTCAGGGTTGCGAATAGCGCAAAATGTAGGCGCGGTCCCAGAGTTACCAAAGCTAAACCCTGGGCTGAAACTAGCCAACACCTTCGGTGTACTTTCTTGCTTACGAAGGGGCCAGGCAGAAATTCATGGATCACCCAGCTGGAAGCTCGGTGTGAATGAGACATCACAATCCAAACTGAACCGGCACATCCCTAACCAATCGTTGCCACCCATTGCTGAGACAGATTAAAGTGACGGGAACCTGACCCGCGAGACGTGCGGTCTTGGAATTGATCATTGAACCTTGCGCACTTACGTTCTGGAGGTGAGTAGCATGCCAAATCGACGAAAGTTCCTTGGGGAAAGCGCTCATGTTTGTGCCGGTGTTGTGGCCAGCGCTGCAACGACTGTTAATGCTTCGCAGGAGACTTCGACTACACAGAAGTTTTTGCTGGTGGGGCTTGTTGGCTCTGAGAATCCAACTCGGGCCAACTTTCCTTTTGTCTGGGCCGCAGCGTTGCGTCAGGCACAACATGAAGTGCGCATCGAATTGGCCGGAGACGCAACCGTATTGATGCGCACGGCAGTGTCGAATAGCGTGACACCGGTTGGCTGGCCCCCATTTAGCCAGGCTTTGGCGAAAGTTGTTGATTTGAAAATTCCTATTTACGTTTGACAGGCTTGCGCGACTGCCCGTGGGGTAGCCGAAAATGATTTACAGGGAAAGAATGCGCAATTTACCAATCCGAAGTTGACCGCTGAGACGATGACCTGGGCCACCAAGATACTGGTTGTTTAAATCCGACTGACCCACTGAAAAATGGCGCAACCTCATTCGTATCTCAAGCTGGTGGGCCATGGCTTAACAATAATTCCGATTCCTCCCTTTGAGATTTCGCGGAGTTCGGAGCTCGAAATCCCTTTGCTAGTGAAACGTGAAGGTTCGTCTATTGTTATTAGACACGACTCAGACCAGGTCGACTCAGAGCTGGTCGAAGTTTCCGTGGGACCTGACGAGCCGTGGCGGTTGGTGACTTCCTTGTACAAACTAGCGTGGCCTAGAGACTTTGCTATCGTTTCGAGCCCCACTCCCGACGTTCCTCCCGGTTTTGATCTATTAGGTCCGGGTTGGTCGCTCGTTTATTTGCAAGGTCCATTTGCGAGTGAGAGGGTTAAGCACGGTGAACACTTAGCCGCGCCGGGCCAGAAGATGATCGAAAACAGGGTTTTTGCCACGATTGAACGAGCATGGTTTGAATATCGTTTTGAAGGAGAAGATTACTTTCAGGTTCATCATCTGGTTGAGTTGGAGGGTAGAGTGTTAATGATCACACTCCAAGTGTTAAGCGCAGTCTGTGATGACGATCTCTTACAAAAGGTACTGGCACTCGCGAGCTCAGCAGAACCTTATTCGTGAACTTGCAACTACTTATGGACCAAATTACAAGAGCAGCGATCAGTCTTAAAGGTTTGGCCGTCGGTGACTGTTTTGGCGAGACGTTCTTCATCAATCCTGACCTGGTCGAAAGCTTGATCGAGCAACGCGCTCTGCGCGAGGGCCGTTGGCATTACACTGACGACACGAATATGGCGCTGTCGATCTTCTCGATTCTTCGGCAATACGGAAGAATTGATCAGAATGCGCTCGCCAAAAGTTTTGCGCTCCGTTACGACTCAGGTCGTGGCTATGGACCAGCGATGCACCGTTTATTGGCCGATATAAATAGTGGTGGAGACTGGTCGGAGTGCGCGCAGCAATTGTTTGAAGGACAGGGCTCGTTCGGAAATGGCGCGGCGATGCGAGTTGGCCCAGTCGGTGCCTTTTTCGCTGACGATATTCCGAGAGTGATCGAGGAGGCGAGACGTTCGGCGGTTATTACGCATGCTCACGACGAAGCTATCGCCGGTGCGATTGCGGTAGCGGTGGCGACTGCTCAAGCGACACAGTTGCGAGATACGAACGGTAAACCTGAACGTGCGGACTTTCTGGATTTTGTCTTTTCTTACTTACCTGACAGTGAAGTGAGAAGTAAGGTCCGCCAGGCCAGAGATATGTCCGACACTGCTTCAGTGGCGTTTGCAGTCTCAGTACTTGGCAATGGGGTCGGAGTCTCGGCGCAAGATACAGTTCCCTTCGCTTTGTGGTGCGCTTCACAACATCTCAACGACTACGCAGAAGCGCTCTGGTTAACCGTAAGTGGTTTGGGTGACCGCGACACTACTTGCGCAATCGTCGGAGGTATTGTGGTGATGATGACTGGCGTTGAAAACATCCCGAGCGACTGGCTACAGTTTAGCGAGCCACTTCCAGACTGGCCGTTTTCAGAAAATAGTTGAAAACATGAGTTTGGTATGACAAGCCTAATCACATTACTGTTTAATCCCTCGTTGGATGAATGGAAAAGACGCATAAATGTTTACCTGGTACGAACGGCGCGACTGGATCTCGACGGTAAATCTGCGGCCGAAATCTCCTTAGGGGAGATTTTTGGCGCGATGGATTCGCTCTCTTATCTGATTCTGTTGGTCTCTCTTGCCGGAGCCGTAGTGATTGGTTGCTGGTGCGGTCTGTCACTAGCGGAGCTTCGACCGAATCGTCCAGGCATTGAAGCGTTAGGCGTGATACCCGGTGTCATATCCGCGGTCTTGATTTGGACAGCGCTGTTTTGTCTCAGGCACAGTTTGCGAAATGGTAAAAGCGAATGAAACTCGGGATGATCATGCTGTTCGTCCCGGACCTCGATGAGGCCAAACGCTTCTATTGCGACGTTCTTGGATTTGAGATCAAGTCCGAACTAGTCGAACGTTTAGAGTTCATTCACGAAACGATTGAGTTCATCGCGTTCAAATGTGAAGAGCCTGCGATAACCCGGGAGTATGGCCGCGCAGCGAGGTCGGTATTTGTTTTCGACGTCGAATCCATCGTCTACTCGATGAGAGAATTGAAAGCCCGCGGTGTGAAGTTCGTTCATGAAAAGCCGGCTGAGAACGAGTTATGTCGCTACGCAGCGTTCTTCGATCCCTTTGGCAATGTTCATGAACTGTGTGAGCGAAAGTAGCGTCTTTTGACAGGGATCTTCTCTGTGTTCTTAGTGACTCTGTGGTGAAATCTTCAGCTATTTTTTCTACCACTGAGACACCGAGGACGCAGAGATCACACAGAGAGAACCCGATTGGTGAAAATGACTAGTATTCGTTGCGCGAGAATTGAGGATGCGGGGGCAATTGCGCGGCTACATGTAGCTTCGGTTGAGGCGGTCAGCACTTCGCTATACACGCCTGAAGAGATCGCGTCGTGGTCCAGGCCGCGTACGATTGAGAACTATGAGGAGTTAATTCGCACCAGAGAGTTTTTTGTCGCTGAGGCACGGGATGTCATAGTCGGATTCGGCGTTCTGAACCCGGCGACCTCCGTAATTGAAGCGGTGTACGTCGATCCCGCGGCCAGCGGTCAAGGTATCGGCATGGAATTGATGCGTAAGCTTGAAGCGAAAGCTGCGGTTCTTGGTATCAAACAGCTCCAACTAAACGCATCGTTAAATGCGGTCCCTTTCTACCGAAAGGCCGGCTACAGTGGTGATGTACAACAAAAATATAAGCTGCAAACCGGTATTGAGATAGCCTGTGTCCCCATGTCGAAAATAATCTAACCTTGGAGTGCGGCGGCCCGGCGCCGCTTTGTTAATCCGGTTCTCTCTAATGAAATCTTCTTTCACTTGTGTACCTTTAGTTACATACGAGCCACTCTCTCATGAGCAAAATCACGAATCGCATGAACACACAAGTTTATGCAATTACGATATTGTGAAGGAGATTTCAAATGACTCAGATGCGTTTTTTCGTTGATACCCATGACCGTGCACGAGGCACTTTTCCTGCCGAGTTCTCAGCAAAAGACTTCGAGGCTTTTTTTGAAGAGTACGAGAAGGCATGTGCTGCGGAAGGAGTAGTGGTTTTGCGTCTGCATTTGTCGCTCGAAGAAGGACGTGCGTTTTGTTTCAACATGGCGCCCGATGCTGATGCGGTTCGGAGGGCCCATGACAGACTCAACTTTCCGTTTGATTCAATTACCGAAGTAACAACGGCGACACCCGGTGATATATTCTTCCATCGGAAAACGGCCCTTGCTGCGTGATTCGAGATGAATGTTTCCATGAAGCCTGTAGTTGAGCTTGATTCTTTCAACGCTTTTCGTCACCTGACGACCGCCGGAAAAGAGCTGCTAAAACGCGGGCTTCAACTTAAACGGTATCAAGGTAAAACAACGATCGTTGAGAAAGGCCAAACGGTCTCGGGAGCTTTCTTCGTTATCAAGGGTAAGCTGCGCGTCTTCACGATCAGCCCCGATGGGACCGAAGCAACTTTGTACTTCATTAGGCCTGACGAGTTTTGCGTCTTCACCTTAAATTGCATCTTCAATGATCTACTCT
>DATIBX010000618.1:0-4601 GCA_035457105.1 Pyrinomonadaceae bacterium | reverse complement strand
ATAGAGTCGCCGCCCAAGCGGAAAAAGTCGTCGTGAATACCGACTAAACTGAGTCCCAGCACGCGCGCCCAGATCTCAGCCAACTTCGACTCCTCCGCTGTCACTGGCGCCGCATATTCCGCTTCGGTCTTCGATGGCAATTGGTCACAAGGTTTGACGTCGAGCAGTTTGGCCAATCGGGTGCGCTGTATCTTGCCGAATGAACCGCGAGGAATCTCACTCGCAAACAATACCTGACGAGGAACTTTGAAATCTGCGAGCCGTTCTCTAACGAATTCGCGAAGTTCTTTCTCGGTTACGGTGCAATGCGGATGCAGGACTACGACGGCCGCAACTTCTTCCCCCAGTACTTCATTCGGTACGCCGAAAGTTACAGCCTGCTCCACAGCGGGATGGGCCATGAGAATCGCTTCAACTTCACCCGGGGAAATCTTTTCGCCACCACGATTGATTATCTCTTTGATCCTTCCGGTCAGAAATAGATATCCATCAGTATCCAGAAACCCTTGATCGCCGGTTTTGAACCACTCTCCTTTAAAGGACTCTTCATTCGCTGTGGCGCTGCCCTCATAACCCTTCATCACGCATGCGCCGCGTACGACAACCTCACCTTTTTTATTAGCCGACAAGAACTCTCCAGCTTCATCCATCACGGCAAGATCCACGAGAGTGGCAACTCCTACTGATCCAACCTTGCGCTTGCCGGGTGGGAGCGGATTGCAGGCAATCATTCCGGACTCCGTCAAACCATACGATTCGATTACGGGTGCATTAAAGGTCTTTTCCAATTGCTCCAAAACCTTTGCCGGCAATGGCGCCGACGAGGAGCGTATGAATCGCAATCGATTCTGAGAGACGCGTTCTCTTTCCGCCGCGGCGCGCAGCAAGATCGCCTGGTGAATACTGGGCACTGCGGTGAACCAGGTCGGTCGAAATTCCTCGAACCAATCCACAAACTTCGGCGCGTAGAATCCATCGGGACAAACAACTCCGGCTCCACTGATCATCGAGGCCAGGGTCACGCCAATTAGACCAGTCGAATGGAAGAGCGGCATCACGTTCAGGCACAGATCATTTTCGGTGAGCCCGAGAAACAGTTGATTGTTCCTGGCTTTGTTAAGCAGAGTGTCCTGAGTGAAAGGAACAATCTTTGGCGATGAGGTGGTGCCTGAAGTGTGAAGCACGAGCGCCTGGTCCTCTGGTTGAGCAAAACCACCTTGCTGGTTGCCCAAAGTACGCCCGCCCGCGAGCTTGAAAACACCAGCGGCAGCATCTGTGTCAGTTGAAAGCTCTATGATTGAAAGACCCAGCTTCGTCCCGATGACTTTTGCCGCCGAGCTTTTTTCCGAATCGACGATCAACGCCCTGGCGTTCAGGCGCGACATATAAAACTCAAACTCGTCAGCACGATAATCCGGATTGAGAGGAACACAGGTTACGCAAGACGCGAGGGCAATAAACGCTACTGCCATCTCAGGTCCGTTCTTGAGAGCCAGTACCACTCGGTCATTACGGCCTAAGCCGGCGGAGTTGAGCGACGCACGCACTTCATTCGTCTGATCTAACAACGACTGGTAGGTCAGCGGTCGGCGGCCGGGCGCAGTGATGGCTAACGCGTTGGGAGATCGCTCGGTTTGCGCTGCCAAGTGGTCGTAAAGTGAAGCCGGTTTAGTTTGTGTTCTGGTTGAGCCCATTTGGCATCTGTGAACTCAGTAAATAGCAGCCTGCTGATTGTCCCTGGCGCCCTATCCGAAAGAACTCTTCAACGATATAACCAGCACTGAGCGCATCAATAAACGCTGAACGAGTTGCGTTACGCCATGCAACCGCCAACTCGGGACGCTGTTGCTGTAACAAACCAATATCAGCCGGAACATCGATCAGCACCTGATCTTCATCCTGCAAATTTACTGCTTGTCGGTGAGGAGATCCATCCGGAGCCATCTTGACGAGTGAAACATATTTCTCCAGTTCGGCCTGGGAAGGCCCTGCCGCCGATCCGCATTCGAGACGCTGTCGGACCCGTTTGCTTTCGAGAAACCAACTAACCCAGAGTCGATCCGTACCGATGAAACGGTGCAGAGCGCTCGACGTTTTTTCTCCGTAGAAATTGATCTTGTAATCGTTTGCTATGACACCGAGTTTGTTGAAGTTGAGGTATGCGTTCGCACTCTGAAGGGGATCGAACGTCCACGTGATGCACGTAAATCCTTTTGCGAGTGCATGCTCGCGTTGGGCCAGTTTCAACTTGTGACCAATGCGATGTTCCCTGAACTGCGGGAGCACTGCGAGCATATGTGAATGAAAAACAATCTCACCGTGGTGGGAGCCGACAAATCCGAAGACGAATCCAACCGGCGTTTCTCCTTCAAAGGCTCCTATCAAGACACCGCCAACCTCTTTGGTAGCGATGAAGTTCATCAAAGGCATCGTGTCGAGATCATCCCAACCCCAGACTTCCTTTTGAAGGTTTTCCAGAGCCTTCATCTCCGAAATTGAATCTATTTCCCGAATGATTATGGAGGAATTCATCAAAAGTCCCGTGTAGGTGCTGGTCGCATTTTCCAGTTTCATAGTATTAATTACACACGCCGTCCTGACAATGAGAGAAATGTGTAACTGCAACTGAATACCGGAAATTTCTGTTTTGCATTACATTAATAGGACATGTTTTTGGCTTTCATTCAATTTTAGTGAGGCGGAGCAGAAAAGATGGTTGATGAAGAACGTGAAGACAATACGATTTATAAAGTAGTGGTCAACCACGAGGAGCAGTACTCAATCTGGCCGGCTGATAGAGAGAACGCGCTGGGCTGGAACGACGCAGGCAAGACGGGAACGAAAGCGGAATGTCTGGCATACATCAAGGAAGTGTGGACTGACATGCGACCCCTCAGCCTGCGCAAGAAAATGGAAGAGGCAGCGAACAAGAGTTAACCACGGGACAGTCTAAGAACCCTCAGAAATCTTCACGCCACGCTGACGGAGTTTTTTTAACTACCTGGTCCAAAACGCCGCTCCCGGCCAGCGCCGCTCGCGCTGGTACAGTTCATGTCTTGTTCCAAGATAAGTAGCGAAAATGGCTGACAACGACTCGGCATATTCCCGGAAGTGTTTCTCATCCTGGTCGGAAAGATGAAGCGCAATGGCTTCAACGGCCCGGTTAGCACTGTAAACCGCGTTGGTGATCCCGTGCGACGAAAGCGGGTCAAAGGCGATCGCGGCATCACCCGTCGCCAACCAACATTTTCCGGCCAACTGAGCCGCTCGTGAGGAGCCGGCGTCTCCACCTACCACATTTGTGCCAGCCTCGGTTGATAAGAAATCCCGCAGGTATGCAGTCCCGGAAAGAATTGCCGGCCAGGACGAATAGTCTTTCAGTTCCCGGTGGATGCCAACGCGCTGCCGGCTGAAGAGCGACATCACCTGCACCTCGTCATTCAGGCCCGATACAATCCCCCAGCCGTGTTCAAATGACTCCACGAATACGCTATGCGTTATTTTTGGATGGTCCCTGCGAGGCAGATGGCAACTATAGGCAGTGAGTTGATCAAACTCCTCGCTGGCTATTCCCAGCAACTTCAAGAGGGCTCTGTTTCTCCCGGTGGCATCCACAAGACATTTTGCGCGGAGACGAATCGGGCCTTGAGCGTGTAGCAATTCCACCGTTACGCCATGTGACGCGTGGAGGATTGCAGTCATCTTCTCATAGCGAAGGATGTTTTCTGACGTCAGGTCTTCCAGACCTTGTTCTAAGGATTGTTTATTGATCTTGAGTCCGTACTGGAAAGGCGAGTGGAAGAAAAAATTGTGATCCGCGATGGCGGTGCTTCCCCAAGCGGAGTGGTAGCCCCGAGTCTTGTGCAGGGAGTTGGTTTCAAAAAGTTCCAACAGACCTAGAGACTGAAGCAACGGCAGGGCAGACGGGGGCAAGGTTTCCCCCAAAGCAAGCTGCTTCCTCGCTGTCCTGCGATCGAGCAGGAGATGAGGGATGCCTTTGCGCTTCAGCAGGAGGGATACTACTAATCCCGCGATGCCCTTGCCTGCTACAACAACCTCTGTGTCCATTCCATAAATGCTACTCTTTAGAGTGATACGCCACGTAAACTCTCTTGGGTATGCCGTCAATGTCCAGGTTTAGCTCTCGGCCGGTAACCATGCCGATCTGATTCCATTCATAGACCATGTTGATTAGGCCGTTCAGGTAGCCACCTTCAGCGTGGTAACCGATGAATCCCGTGTTCGCGGTGTGCAGCCAGTCCTCACGGTTGGCGAAGATGTTTTTCTTGGTGTCATTCAGAATGTCAGGATCCAGCAGCTTGTAGTAGCTCTCCTCCGGCAGCACATGCACTGGGAGGTTGGCCGCCCACCATGCGGGGATGGGGTATTGCTTCTCCACATAGACGGCCTGGCAACTACCTGCATCCGACTGCCACGGAATGCCCATCCATTTCGTGAGATCGCCAGGCGTGATCTTCCATAGCCAGTGCTTTTTGTGATTGGAATCCATCGACTCGCGGATGTCTTCGGATCCCATCTGAAGGCCGAAGTCGTTGTAGTAGATCTTCTTCTGTTCGTCGGGCGTTGCTGCGTTGATCCGT
>DATIBX010000617.1:0-9570 GCA_035457105.1 Pyrinomonadaceae bacterium | reverse complement strand
AGAGAGTTACGACTTCACATCCGCGAGGCATGGAAACTGATCGCCCCTGAGAAAATACACTCGCTACTGGAGAAATAAGTCGCATCCACAGATTTCAGCGATTCCGCAGATTTTTTAAGGGAGGGTTAAGTCGTCTGAGGTTAGCCCCAGTTAGATAATCATCGACGATTCATGAGCAGATCACTCCGCTTTGGGGTAACGCACTATTCGTGGTACGTCGATAATTTCAAACGTGCGCGTAACCTGTGACGACTTCCCCTGTCTAAAAAATCTGCGAAATCTGTGGATAGTTACTGCAGCTTGGATTCGTCGAGCTGACGAAGGGTGTCGAGGATTAGGTTGGTATTCGACGACGCCTGGATCTTCACGGGGTATTGATCTTCGGTCTTGTGAAACTCGAAAGTGCCGCCTGTAATCTCTACTAAGAGTTGAAACGCTTTTTCGCCAATTTCTTTTTCCGCCTGTGCATCAACGATGGTCCCAAGATTGAAATAGACCTTCGCCGATCTCGTTTCGTTCTTCATGGACAGAATTCCTGACAGCCGCGCGTTTTCGATGACTTGAATTGCGTCAAAAACACTAATGACACTCATGTCGCCGGCCAAAGTGAACGACCTCTCTTCAAAATGGGCTTCGGCTGCAACGGGTACAGCTTTTAAATCGGGGCGGCGAGCGCGACGAATTGCATCCAGGCCGGCAGCAATATTTATGCGTGAGTCAAACTGCTTAGCTTCGAGTAGCCGGTCGTGGGCAGTGTCAAAGTCTTCGCGCTCAATATAAATACTTGCGAGGGCCAAACACTGTCTGGCTGCCTCTTCAACTTGTTTCTGAGAGGCACAAATTTCTCGAAGACGTTCGCGGAGCTGGAGTGACCGGGGATTGTGTTCCAGGGCGGTTTTGAGGGTCTTAACCGCACGTTCGAAGGACCGGTACTTGACGAACAGTTCGGCATCAAGCAAGGCGGCCTCGACTTCGCTAATATGTTCGGCTTCTGAATCCTTGAGAGCCATCTTCCTATCTCATCTCCCGCTTTAAAGGAGTTTATCACAGCATTTTGACCACCTCCTGAGACATATGAAAACGGAAGAATAATCCACAGATTACGCCGAATACACAGATTCCCTGAGAAGACGACGATTCAAGGCCATGGCATTAAGTCGTTCTTGGAAAGAATCTGTGTAACGGCAGAATCTGTGGATGGTCGTTTTTATCTCTCTGAGTTGTTACCCCCTGGTCTTAAATTTTGAATTCTTGCGGTTGTTTGAATTCTTGCGGTTGGAGGATGCAAATTTCGTCGAACTGATGTGCCATTTGGTGTGTTTTTGACGCGTTATCTAATAGGAAAGTTATCAAAAGCGGGCTTTTCACGATTTAAAGGGCTGGCATGGAAGCTGCGGAGAAAGAAAGCAAGTTTTTGAAAGACCCGAGGCAAACAGTAAGAGACCATGGTCATCAGACTTTTGGTTTAGAAAGTTGAAAGGTAAGTGCAATGAACCGCTGGATGAAAAGACGAATTGAGAGATCCCGAGCCCGCTGCGTGCGAGCGAGTGGACGTAACGAACAAACCGAAGATAAGTCGAGTAAAGGTTCGCAAGAGAACCTTTTGGTGTCGCAAAAGCAGAGTATCGGACTTGAGTCCGTTCCCAGCCAAAGCTAAACCTCGTATTTTTTCTGGTCTATTGGTCCTCATCCACAGGTCTATCTCACCAGGAACTAAGATCTCTACTTAAACCGGATTAAGTTTCAACCGTGTTTGTGTGCCGTGTCAGATATGCTTTATTAGCTTGTCGGCACTGCCCAGTTAGGCTTATCAAGTCATCCGATCCGACAAGCTAAAAGCTTATCGAACATTTACCTGCAGGCGTGCGCAATTAGCATTCTCAAATATCAAATCACAATTGAGACTTGATCTCTCTTAAAAATCGATCTTGAGTCCCAAGCGAATCTGGCGTGGTCGCATTGTTCGAGTTGCGAGTAGAAACGACTCAAGAAACGACTGGCGCAGTTCCTCAGTCGCTGTTGGTGCCAACGCCTTGAAATCGACAAACTCTGAGCCAAAACTGAATACCGTCTTATTCAGAACATTATCGAACTCTACAACTGGTCGAAGCACAACTCGTTCACCGATTCGAAATTCCCGGCTGACATTCAGATCGAACGAAAACGTGGCTGGTCCAATTCCCGCATTCCTGGGAAGATTTCCGGCCCTCCCAATCAGTGGCAGGCTAAATGAACGCAGAACGTCCGAAAGCTCACTTCCCGGTGCCCGCCATTTTAAATGACTAAGATCACCTGCAAAGTTTGGACGATCATTTCCAACGTCATCGAGATTACGATCAGAACCACCAATCGAAATGTTGAATGGCGCTCCGGATGCAAGTCTCAAGATCGGAGCAAATTGTAAACTCGCCAATATCGATGGCGTCTCAAACACTCCCGCCAAAACAAATCGATGACGCCGGTCCACAAGACTGCGGGCTCGCTCGCGCCGAAAGTCTGCCGGCACAAGCGCATCTGAAGTATTCACAACGCCATCGTCTATAAGTTTTGAAAGCGTGTAAGCGAGGCGAAACGTGATGCCCGGTAAGGCAGTAGGCACAAACCGTCGACGCAATTCCAACGTCATCCCTCGATAAAAGCTATTGCCGGCCGAGATCAATTGTTCAACCTCAGCTCGTGATTGATCCGGTCGCAATGGGTTGAGAGCCGCGAGTGCTGCCTCGAGAGTGGTGGTCGAATTCGTACTGCTGAGATCAAAAACCGAGACTGGCACTCCGAACTCGACGACACGTTCAACTGCACTTGTGTTCGCCGCACTTGGACCAACCCGAAATCGAATCAATTCACCGGCAGTGGAGGCGTTAAAGATCGGCCTGACGTTGGAAGCACTCGCGAAATTGGGAAAGTCACGCGACAACAAATAAGCAGTAAAATCTCTATACCCTGACGGCAGACGTGGAGCGTTCGCGTTAAATTCGCGCCAGAGATGAATGCCTCGAGTAAAGCTGAAATTTGTTTCAAACGAGAAACCGCTACCCAGATCTTTCTCCAGACCAAAGTTGAACTGATAACTTTCTGGAATCTTCAAATCCGGATCGAGCCGTCGTGAGAAGTTTGTGTTCAGAGATCCAAACTCTTTGACTAAAGGCGAGTCCGGTTGCAGCGTGCCCGGGAACTGGAGATTCCCAGCGATGAAACTCCGGCGCTGTGCACTCGTGAGCAATTTGCCGGTGACAGGATCATGAAGTGTATTGGTATCAAAAAAGAGTTGCTGCTTACCGAGCGTAAAGTCATCTATCGTTCTCAACAGCGCCCGATTGTAGAAGAGGCCGGCACCAAAACGAAGGACAAGACTTCCGTCACTTGGGCTATAAGCGACTGACAACCTTGGCCCAAAGTTATCGAGGTCGCGAATGATCGACTCTCTTTCGTAACGCAATCCATAACTCAATAAGACGCGAGGATGGACTTGCCACTCATCGTGGGCAAAGACTCCGAGATATGAATTTCGCTGCGTCGAAACAGATTTAAAGCTTTGTCTGAATCGAGACGGTGTGTTCCCCAAAAAATCTCCGGCGCTAGCGAAACTGAATGTGCCGGAGACGTCAGCCAGGTCTGTAAACTCTGACGCAACGCGGTGGTAATCAACACCGGCCTTGACGGAGTGATTACCTGATAGAAAAGACAGGATCTCCTGCACCTGCCAACGCGCCTCACGTCTTTCGCTCCCTCCTGACGACGAAGAGCCTGCCACCAAAGTTCCCGAGCGCCGCAGTGGATCGTCCGTTGTCATCGGGTCATTCAAGGTGATCAATACAACTGGACTGCCACTCCCACTCGATTTGAACCCAGGCTTAAGTTGCGAATATTGGAAGCGCGCCTGGTTGATGATTGCTGGCGAAAGGACAAAGTCATCAGAAAACGAAAACGCATCAGAATTCCGCGTGGCTGCCTGCAAAGCCTCTGCTAACCGGTTGCCGCCACCAAACTGTCGTAGATTCTTTAGACGCCCTCGTTGGAAAAACATTGAGACGTTATGAAGACTAGTGACCTGGTGGTCCAATCTAGCGGTGAGACGGGCGACGCGTGACGGGGTATTTACTGCGAAGATGTAAGGTGCGACTTCAGCGGCGAGGGCCGGCTCGTTAACGTCTTCCAATCGTGTCAATGCGGGCATGGTCGGCGCCGGCAGAGAAAACTGTTTGTTCTGCGACACCGGAACGAGCGTGTCAATTAGAGCGTTATCAAGGGTTTTGCTCAATTCATATCCAACAAAAAAGAAGGAACTCGGCGGGGCCACGCGCGGCAATTTTACGGGACCGCCAAAGGTGAATCCAGCGATGTGATCTTGCAAAGGCAGTCGTGCCAGTCCCAGGGAGTTGTTCCGATAGCTATTTGCATTCAAGGCTTCGTCGCGAAAGTGATAGAAGGCACGGCCGCGAAAGTCATTCGAGCCTCCGCGCGTTCGGAGATTGATTCGGCCGCCGGATGCTCGCCCATACTCTGCAGAGAATTGATTCGTGATCACTTGAACTTCCGCTAGTGAGTCAATCATCGGCTGGAACCGCTCGCGAGCGGACCGATCGTCATTGTTATCCAGGCCATCAATGGTGAAGTTATTTGAATAGGCCGGTGCGCCGGCAAGACTAACTGTTCCAGCTTCTTCCGGCGTTTGATTGGGATTTGAGTTTCTGTCTTCAGCAAGGTCACGGGTCGAGAGTGGCTCTTCAGTAACTCCCGGAAGAGTTAGCACCACATCGAGAATAGATCTGTTTGCGAGTGGTAAAGCTTCGGTCTCTTTCCCGGCGATTGTATTGCCTACAATAGTCTTCCTCGTGTCGATGACAGGCAGGTCTCCGGAAGTTATGACGACAGTTTCAGTGGTAACAGTCTCTGGCAGCAGCTCAATTGTGAGCCGGCGACTTTGACCCGAGAGAAGTGAGAGAGGATCAAGCTGTACCGCGGCAAATCCAGCAGCCACCGCATTGATGCTGTAGGTTCCCGGTTCGAGTTGAATAATACGAAACGACCCATCGTCACCGCTGGAAACAGTACGTTTCTTGTTGGTGCCAAGCACAGTGAGTTCAATCACGGTCCCGGGTATGACCGCGCCATTCTGATCAGTCACCGAGCCACTGATACTGACACTATCGAGATCTTGAGCCTTGACAGAAGAAACAGAAAGTAGAAAAAAGGCAAAGCAGAGAACAACGAGGCGTGAGGAAAAGCTATTCATCTTATTAACTCCTACGGCGAACGTGTGAGATGCCGTTGAAAAACTTGCGCAACGAAACTCAAGTCTTAGTGCGACTGATTAATTTTCTATTTTACGATTTGGCTTCACCCGCAAGCGTGAGATGCGAAGCCTTCTAACGTGCGCGGGAATTTATCACTTTCCGAATCATGGAACAAGAAATTTTTTTTGAACCACACCGAAGATTGTTTGGGCCTGAGCGGATAAGACTACGCTAAGTTGCTTTGAAGTGGCCGGTATCATCAGGTCTCGGCATTAAGAACACCTTACCGCAGAGCCGCCGATACTCAGAGTGAGCGCAGAGGTAGCAAAGATATGCAAATTTAGGAACGAAGCTATTCGAAGTACTTTGTGTTTTTTAGGACGGGATAATAATCGTTAAGGAGCTCAAATTGCTCATTGGTAAACGCTCGCTTCCAAGCTTCTCCAAGTCCCCTTGTTATTTCGGTCCAACAGCCAAACGGGGCCGAAACCACTTCAGCAAGTCGGTACCTTCTAGCGACTCCTGCGCACGGATTCTATGACCTCTGCGCCAGGAAATGAGTTTTATTCCTCATGGCGAAGATTTGAGTTGCGTGAAACGAATGTGGATTAGCTTCTGGCGCCGGATCGATATCGGTATATGAGACAGCGGGAATATGCCACTGATGTTGCAAGAAGGTGGAGTAAACGTAGATGGGACTCGTGCCCACGCTTGCTGGGAACAAAGCGAGAAGCCGCCACGCTCAGAAGTGCTGCCTAAGATGCCGCAGCCCTGGGTGTCAGAGTCGAGGATCTTTTATGTGGATGCCGGAAAGACGGCACCAAGTAAAGCCGCTAAGAAGTAACGGCAGGGTTGCCGGAAAGGTGCGCGAGGTCTTCGATCGTATCTCCAAAATACCCGCCGTCAGCAGGAACACATCGTCAACTGGGTCTCTGCCTACGTCTCCCAGTACGAGCAAACCAGACAGGGCTAAGCCCTAAACGCTTTCTACAGGCCAGTGCTCAAGAACACCCTCGAATATCTCCTGACGGCGATTAACTGATCAGCTATGGTCGAGCTTAGTCATTCAAAGATAGACGTAGCCGAGAGGTAGTCGAAAGCTGAGATTGCCAAAGCCCATGGCGACAATAAAAGTCGAGTGTAGCCTTCTCCGAAAGATGGACACCACATTCCAAGGACGATGTCGTTAGGAACCTAAATTTAGTTGTTATGGTAATTTCTCACGTCTTGCAACTCTTTAGATTGTTTCCTTTGGACAACTGGTAAAGATACTTGGACCAGGACGAAGGTCTTATCGATGAGGCAAGAGTTGAGGGGATCTTAAACTCGCGGGCCTGTTCCAGTTTCAAGAGAGCATTTACTGCAAATAGAAAACTCTATCTCGTGGCGCGGCGGCGGAGGGCGGCGACGCGGGTAAGAGGAACGAGAGCGTCGCTGCTGCCTTCAGCGGGTACATCGAAATTCGTCAGCTCTTCGGCGTGCGACTGTAGATACTGAAAAAACCTTTCGAACTCGTGCTGCATTGCATCCATCTTCTCGCGCATGTTCAGAATGATTTCGACTCCAGCGAGATTTACGCCGAGATCACGTGTTAGGGAAAGAATGAGTTCCAATCGCGCTAGATCCGGATCGGTGTAAAGCCGGGTGTTACCTTCCGAACGTGATGGTTTCAACAGTCCTTCGCGTTCGTACAGTCGCAGCGTTTGCGGGTGAATGCCATATTGATCCGCAACTGCGCTGATTGTGTATGTCTTGGCTTTCCTTGTCATGCCGCCCTTTATTCTAATCCCATTTCAACTCGGGGATTAGCCGTATTTAGCTTCGAGTATTCACGCAACAATTCTTTCATCTCTTCCGAAATTACTTTCGGCAAGCTCACTTGCACTTCCACAAACTGATGGCCCTTCGCTCCCGGGTTGCGCAACGATGGAGCGCCACGATCGCGAAGCCGAAATTTCTGCCCCGACTGTGTTCCTGGTGGTATGCGCAACTGCGTTTTGCCATCAACTGTCGGCACCTCAATCTTCGCACCCAACGCTGCTTCTGGAACCGTAATCGGAACCGTTACATATATGTTGTCGCCCTTGCGAGTGAAGTACTTGTGCGTTCCAACATTCGTGATGATGTGTAAGTCGCCGGCCTGTGCCCCTAGTCGTCCGCCTTGACCTTTTCCAGGAATGCGCACTCGTGAACCTGTCTCGACACCCGCGGGAATTCTTACTTTAACTGTTTCGGTCTTCGGCAGAGTTCCTTTGCCTTTACACAACGAACACGGTGAACGGCGTCGACCCGTTCCACCGCAGTCGGTGCACTCCTGCGCGAAGCGTAGTCGACCTCCCGCTCGCTGAACCTGACCGGTGCCTTTACAGGTTGAGCAAACAACTACCGGCCCACCGATGTCGCCCGCACCATTGCAGCGCGAACATTGCTCAGAACGATTTACCGTGATGTTTGTAGTAAGACCCTTGATCGCTTCTTCGAAAGAGAGCGCGAGTGGCATTTCGATGTCAGCGCCACGCTGAGGCTGTGGTCGAGGAGGTTCTTTATCTTTCGCGGCACCACCTCCGAACAGGTCTGCAAATATGTCGCGAAAGCTGGTTCCGCCGCCACCGCTGCTGGTGCCTGAGGAGGTATTACCCCAATCGAACCCCGTAAAGTCGAAGCCTGGGGCCGTCCGGGTGCCGCTCGATGGACCAGCGCCTCTAGCCGCAGCGTCCGCCAGATTGTCAGAGTACTGACCAAACTTATCGTATACGCTGCGCTTCTTTGGATCAGAAAGCACATCGTGCGCTTCTGAGGTTAGCTTGAACCGCTCTTCCGCGGCTTTATCACCTGGATTCACATCCGGATGATATTTTCGAGCGAGCCGACGATAGGCCTTTTTGATCTCGTCGGGTTTCGCGTCTCGCTTGACGCCGAGAATTTCGTAGTAGTCTTGCTTAGCCATTTAAATATTGATTTCCAATCAGCAATTGCCGACTGATTGCCCCTTCATCCAGCTTTAACTCATAGGCTCGATTCAGGACGCAACCAATCGGCAACGGAAGATACGAATTGAAAATCTATTTGTTTTCGTCAACGTCGACGTATTCAGCGTCGATCACGTTATCGTCGCCCGAACCACCAGACGAAGAAGCTCCAGCGGCTGACGCCTGATCTCCGGACGCTTGGTCACCGGCAGGTGGCGCCTGCTGATAAAGAGCCTCAGCCAGTTTATGCGAAACGGTCTGCAGGTTATTGAAAGCATCGTTGAGTTTTTCAACGCCGCCCTCTGCTAAGGCTTTCTTAGCATCGGCAATCGCCGTCTCAACTTCACCAGCTACTGCTCCGACCTTATCACGGTTATCACTCAACGTCTTCTCCATTTGATAGACAAGACCATCGAGACGATTCCGTGCTTCGATTTCATCTCTCTTCCGAGCGTCGTCAGCCGAATGCGACTCTGCATCTTTCATCATCCGATCGATTTCGTCCTTGGACAAACCGGATGACGCGGTGATGGTGATTTTCTGCTCTCGACCGGTGCCCATATCCTTGGCAGACACGTTCACGATACCGTTGGCATCGAGATCGAATGTAACTTCAACCTGTGGCATACCGCGCGGTGCTGGTGGAATTCCGACGAGATGGAACTTACCGAGCGTGCGATTGTCACTCGCCATCGGTCGCTCACCTTGAAGAACGTGAACTTCGACCGATGTCTGGTTGTCTGAAGCAGTTGAGAAAATTTCGGACTTTCTCGTGGGGATGGTTGTGTTTCGTTCAATCAACTTCGTGAACACACCACCTAAAGTTTCGATGCCCAGGCTCAGTGGCGTAACGTCGAGCAACAAGATGTCGGTCTTTTCACCTGAGAGAACGCCAGCTTGAACGGCCGCACCGATGGCTACGACTTCGTCAGGGTTGACGCTCTTGTTTGGCTCTTTGCCGAACATGTCCTTGACGATTTCCTGGACCTTCGGAATTCGAGTCGAACCGCCGACGAGCACTACTTCGTCGATTTTCTTGGCATCGATGCCCGCATCCTTCAGTGCTTGTTCAACTGGTGAGCGCAATCGGGTCAGGATTGGATCAACAAGCTGCTCGAACCTGGCGCGAGTTAATTTCATTGCCAGGTGCTTCGGACCTGATTGGTCTGCAGTGACAAAGGGAAGATTTACTTCCGTCTCCATCGTGCTCGAGAGCTCGATCTTTGCCTTCTCAGCAGCCTCTTTCAATCTTTGCAAGGCCATCTTGTCGTTGGAAAGATCGATACCTTGATCTTTCTTAAACTCCTCGATGATCCATTCGATCAACCGCTCGTCGATGTCGTCGCCGCCCAGGTGCGTATCAC
>DATIBX010000616.1:0-2117 GCA_035457105.1 Pyrinomonadaceae bacterium | reverse complement strand
ACATCCCAATAGATCTTTTTGCCATTGTCGATGCATCCGGTTTCGATGAGTAGCTCGACGTAGTGTTGGAACGCGCTGTACGAATCGAAGTGGTCAGGTATACCAGTCCGGGGAAACCTTGTGAAGACTTCCGAGCGATAGGATTTCAATCCGGTGTGAACGCCGAGCCAGAAAGGTGATGAAGTAGAAAGCGCGAGTACATGCGGCAGGAAGTAGCGTATGGCATTCATTATCTGGATTGCCCGCTCCGGATCCTTAATGCCCACGTGGACGTGGAGACCGAAAGTGAGCAACGACCGTGCGATCATCTGATTCTCTTCGACGATCGATTCATATCTTGCATTCTCAAAGATCTTCTGGTCCTGCCAGTGTGAGAACGGATGAGTGCCGGCAGCGACAATCTCGAGGCCCTTTTTGCGCACAAGCGTTGAGAGAATGCTGCGAAGATTGGTGATATCGGTGCGGGCTTCTTTTATGTCCGCGCAGATGCCGGTGCCCACTTCGATCATTGACTGGATCATTTCCGGTTTGACTTGCTCGCCTAACAGCATCCTGCCCTCTTCGAGAATTTCAGAGACGTGCGAGCGCAACTCGCGGGTGTTCGGATCGACGATCTGAAACTCTTCTTCAATGCCAAGGGTGAATTGCTCGAATAGACTCGAGTCGGTTCTCATGTTTCTTTCCTAACTAATTACTGAATGGTTTTAGCAGGTGGGCCCATGACGGTGATGATTACTATTCGTGCCTTGCTTGCGGACCATTTTTGTGCCCGTTGCAGATTTGGCCAAAGCTCACGCACATTTCGAATACCGGCCCCCTTCATCTTCCCAAACCGCTGTTGCATTGCTGTTGCTGTGTGTAGACATGCTCAGGCTCGGAGTTTCATCGCTAGTTGCACAACCTGGGACCGTTTTAAGTTTGACTCGATTTCCCATCAGTAAGGCAAGTTGCTCGGGTTGTACGAGCCGACCACGATTGAGATTGATTTGTGGATCGTTCACCAACCAAAAGTCGACTTCGGCTGCGCCGCCTAACGGTACGAGTTGCTTGAGCAAGTCGTTATCAAGCTGCACCGGTTTGAAAAGCAGCATTCCGAAGTTACGTAAACGGGCGAGGAACGCGTCGCTGCTACTATTAAATAGTGGCACACGAAACCGCCCGTGATCGTCAAGGGCGAACACATCGCCGTCGGCACGTTGCATGACATAGATATCGCTCATAAAAAGCCTTTCCGCAATCATGACGGTAGGCTAAACAAGCTCAACAGTCTGTGCGTTAGGCCGCATATAGTTTTGAAGTTGGCGATAGACCACGTTTGGGGGCGCTATTCAAGCGATGATCCACGATTCAGGAGACGCGCGAATTCGTTTCTCAACTCCTGTGCATGACTGCGAGCGTAGCGCAACTTATAAAAGGTAAGAATAGATACCTCTGCTGCCGTTGGTTGTCTGAAGCTCGCTTCGGCTGCTTGGGGCTCCACGAGGCTTAGCTGCGGCGGCTGGTCCTTTTCAGCATTTAATGTCTTAGTAATTTCCACTTTTGACTCTCTCGCCTGCTTCCCTCTCTTTTCAGATCGTTCAATCGTATAGCAGTTCAGAGAGCAGAGGGTCTGTGCTCTAACACACATACCGTAGGTAGTGATCTCAGGCAATGTGTCATTTACAATGATGACGAACAAAGGAGAGGAATCGGGAATCCTTTTTGGGCCAGCCCGTGTCAGAATTAACAAGAGCTATGCGACTGATAGAAATAGCAATAGGCGTAATACTGTTAGGTGGTGCAGCATGGACCACGGTTAGGACTTATAAAGGCCGCGGCATCTCGTCGATTTTAGTCCTCGCGTTCGCCGTATTCCTCGTCGCCCTGGGTTTGTCTTTTCTCTTTGGTGCCTTTGGCGAGTTGATTCGCAACTTGAGGTTCGGGAGCGAATGGCTCAAATGAACCCGATACCAAAACCTACTTCATACTGTCGTGACTTAATAACGACCGTTCGCATCGCGCGCTCAGCAGGTATAGTGCGTATGTAGTATATACTTCATTTGACATATAGCACTACGAAGCGTAAGGTGAGATCGAACCGAGACCAGCTAACTCCATTCTCAGCTCTTCTGGACCCG
>DATIBX010000615.1:0-4089 GCA_035457105.1 Pyrinomonadaceae bacterium | reverse complement strand
GAACCCAGCGACGCCCCCGCTCTTCACCATTTTGGACCACTGCACAGTTCTAAGCATCCTCTTTTGAAATAATTTGATGATCAGGAGAGTCAGCGGGGGCGACGCTGGATTCGAGTATGTGAGCTGAGTGTATATGCCGCTCTGCCACCCTTCCTGACTGCGGTATTCTGGATGATCGCGCAAATGGAAAATGAAAAATGGAAAATGAGAAATGGAAAATAGATAGCCCTTCCCAACTACGGGGTTTTGCTTGAGTTGAATACATGTGCCGCCAAAACTGTATTCACTTGAAATCCATTTACCCCACCAAGTATCGCTCCAATTTTTCCAGTGATGACTGAGTGCCAATTTCATTATCTACTGGTCTGATGCCCAGAGGTATATTCTCAAATTGAATCGTCACCTCAGTGCCAAGCTCAGCTTCGGCCAAAGTCACCATCATGAACATCATTCCGGAAAAAGCAGGGTCTGCAGAATCAAATTTGATGGCCTGAACAATTCGCTTAAAGGGTGTCAGTTCAAGAAACTGAGCCGTAAATCGATCTTCGCGTTCGGAGCTTTTACCTCGGCCACTCTGGCTCGACGGATATAAGAGCGACATCGAATATCCGCCGCCAATACGCAAGTCGAAGTGGTGAACGCGCGCGGTCATCTCACCGGGTGCCTGCCAATTTGCGAGCGCATCGGGGTCAGTAAAAGCTCGGTAGATCCTTTCCGGAGAAGCCTTGATGACCTTGGAGTTCTTGGTGTGTCGATTCGAATCTGCGTTTGCCATGAGTGCATTTAAGCATGAGAAAGTAACTAAGAGCTTGTAAAAATTTAAGTTCGTGACAGAAAAGCAACTCACCAAAATCCGCAGTTGGGAAGGTCGATTATTTTCCATATATCATTTTTCATTTCTCTTTTTCATTTGAATCCTCTGTGCCACCTCTGTGTTCTTTGTGACTCAGTGGTGGATAGAGCGGAGGGCCCAGGTCTCCACCACAGAGACACAGAAGGCACAGAGGTGGCACAGAGGTTGAGCAAATGAAAAATGAAAAATGGAAAATGATATATGGAAAATAAGTCTTGCTTCCTGACTGCGGTATTCTGATGAGTTCCTCAGGCAGCAAAAACCTGTGCGAAATTCCGTGACTGTTAATCGAAAAATTAAGGCATCGAAATTTTCTGAGTCACCATCGCTAACACTTCTCTACTCTCGGGCATCCTAACAACAGAATTCGGAATCGATATAGTCTGAATAGTCTGCGGCGCTCAATCTTTTGAACATCGGACATCAATTTCACGTAAAGCAGGGTTACAACAGGTTTGCAGCCCTGCCATACCGAAATTATGAACGTGTCGCATGCTTATTTGGAAAGAATCTGCGCTGAGTTAACGTAAACAAGCTTTTCGTCGTCGGAGCTTGTCTGGTAGGAGAGTTAGAGCGTGAATACCTCCTTCCGAATCGGTGAGTTTCTCATCGAGCCGCAGCTTAACAACATCATCAACCACGGCCAGTCTATTCACGTCGAGCCAAAGGTGATGCAAGTACTCTCCTGCCTCTCCAACTCTGCAGGTGATGTGGTAGCAAAGGATCAGATCATCAAGGTGGTTTGGGCCGATACCTTTGTCGGTGATGATGTTTTGACTCGCGCGATTTCAGAACTTCGCAAAGTCTTTGGCGACGATAGTAAAGAACCTCGCTACATTCAAACCATTCCTCGAACAGGTTACCGTTTGATTGCCCCGGTCGTTCACGATCAAGCAAAAACTGAGTCAACTCTCATCACCTTTCCCTCCACGACTCTCGCCTCCCGAGGTTTACTGTGGGCCATTCTGCTTTTAGCACTTACCTCAATCGGAGTTTGGCTTTATGTTTCGCGACCTGGGCCCAGCGCAGCTAAAACGTCGATGCGCGTGATCCCCTTCACCAGTTTTCCCGGACGAGAAGACCAAGGTGTACTCTCGCCCGATGGCAATCAAATAGCTTTCGTTTGGGAAGGCGAGAAAGATGACAACGCTGACATCTACGTTAAGTCCGTAAGCGGCGAGCGACCGCTGCGAATTACTACTGACCCAGCTCTCGATTTGAGACCAGCCTGGTCGCCCGACGGCCAGAGAATCTGCTTTCTGCGAATAGGTAACGAACCTAAGTTGTCGATTTTTGTTGCGTCTGCGCTGGCCGCTGCTCCTGAACGATTGTTGTTCACCGTCAATCATGACCCCGGGACTCTATCCTGGTCACCCGATGGAAAACTTATCGCAACTTCTGACGCGTCGCCCGGCTCGAAGAATACGAACATCATCTTGTTTTCAGTGGACACCGGAGAAAAACGGAACTTGACCACATTGCCTCCGCAGTATTGGTCTGACACTACCCCAGCGTTCTCGCCAGATAACAAATATGTCGCGTTCATTCGTCAGAACTCTCCAATCACGGGAGACATATATGTCGTGCCTACCACCGGTGGCGAGCCGCGGCGTGTCACTTTCGACAACGCGCGTTACAGTTTCGATAGTGGAATCATCGGCGGTCTCGCATGGACCAGCGACGGATCTGAACTAATATTTTCATCGACTCGTGGAGGATTACCCAGTCTCTGGCGCGTCGCTCTAGCCGGCGGAGAGCCTGAGCGGTTACCAGTCGGAGGCGACAATAGTTACTACCCATCGGTTTCTCTGCAAGGGCATCGTCTTTCGTACACAAGAGTCTCCGGCGGCACGCCTATCTACCGGATCGAGGCCACCACCCAACCGAATCAACATCCGGCAGCGACGAAGTTTCTTTCCTCAACCAGGGAGGATGCGTCACCTCGATATTCTCCTGACGGTAAGAGAGTGGTGTTTCAATCGGATCGCACCGGCAATCCCGAGATCTGGATGTGCGACAACCAGGGGCGCAACCTCACTCAATTAACATTCTTCAGAAAAGGCGTCGCGGGAACGGCGCAGTGGTCTCCAGATGGAAGCCAGATCGCTTTTGACTATCGCGCCTCCGGGATGTCGGACGTTTATGTCATCAACGTAACCGGGGGCGTGCCGCGAAGAGTGACGACCGAAGATTCAGACGATAGTGTGCCAAGTTGGTCCAGAGACGGAAAGTATCTCTACTTCGCCTCAAACCGCACTGGAAGTTTGGAAATATGGAAGACGCCAGTTGAAGGTGGTCCAGCCGTACAAATTACGCGACATGGTGGCTTCACCGCCTTCGAATCAACCGATGGACACTACATTTATTACGCGAAGAACAACGGTTGTCCCGGCGTTTGGCGGAGCCCAGCAGAGGGCGGTGACGAGACCCTCGTGTTGAATGATGGTGGCGCCGGAAACTGGGGACAGTGGACGCTGGCTGACAACGGCATTTACTTCATCAATTACAAGCCTGAGGGGCTGTCAGTATCGTTATATAACCTTGCAACAAAAAAGGTCACACGCGTAGTCGAATTAGCAAACGTAAACACCTTTCTTGCCGGACTCGCGACCTCACCCAATGGCAAAGAGATTTTGTACACGCAACAGGACTCGTTGACTAGCGACATCATGCTCGTCGAAGACTTCCGTTAACTCGACCAGCCAGAATCCTGCCCTTTTATTTTCCATATATCATTTTTCATTTCTCATTCCTCTGTGCCACCTCTGTGCCTTCTGTGTCTCTGTGGTGGAGTCCTGGGCCATCCTTTCCATCCACGACCGAGGCACAAAGAACACAGAGGTGGCACAGAGCGTTCAGCAAATGAAACATGAGAAATGAAAAATGGTATATGGAAAATAGCTGGCCCTTCCCAACTTGCAAAATTCTGGTGAGTGGATTAATTACCGGAAAGGGACTAAAACTCGGAGCGAGAGCACGATAATTCCCTTATCTCGAGACCCTCGGAACTCCTTAAACAAAACCTCAGACTTCTCTCAAGACTTCTTCTTCCTGTGGCTGGTATTTCTGGTCACCAATTTCACAGAAGACGAGGAGTATCCATGAGTCGAACATTCCTAATTCTCTTCTCCCTGCTTGCACTCAACCTATCCATCGCCAACGCCCAATCCGACCTCATCAACCGGGGACGGGCGTGGATGTCTCCAGACGATATCGAACGAGCGATCAAAGATTCC
>DATIBX010000614.1:0-3777 GCA_035457105.1 Pyrinomonadaceae bacterium | reverse complement strand
AAGTCTATACCGCTACCGGGGCCGCAATCTTGCCGTGCGACTTGTAACCCATCAAGTTCAGATTTTCGTACTTTACATTTAAAATTCCATCAAGACCACAAAGTTTGTTTTCGGGATCCTCAATCTTCAGTTCAGGCAATGGCAGCGGTTCTCGAGATAAAAGTTCATTCACTTGTTCGAGATGGTTCTTGTAGATGTGATAGTCTCCCAGCGTATATACGAACTCACCAACCTCGAGGCAGGAAACATGGGCCACCAGGTGAGTGAGCAAAGCATAGGAACTGATATTAAAAGGTACGCCCAGAAAAGCATCTGCCGAACGTTGATAAAGCTGGCAATGCAACGTTCGCCGGCTTTCTACTTTGAACTGAAACAAGGTATGACAAGGTGGTAGATCCACATTGTCTGCCTGGCGCGGATCCCAACCGGTAACAAGCAAACGTCGAGAATCAGGGTTTGAAGAAATTTGGTCCAGCAGACGGGCGATCTGATCCACTCCGTTCCGCTGCGGATAATCACCGCCAAAGGACCGCCACAGGTAACCATAGACTGGTCCAAGATCGCCGGCTACCCGACCAAACTTTCCAGTATGCGCGTTGTCGGCCCACTCGGCCCAAATATCCACGCCGCGTGCGCTTAAGTTTTCTTCGTTAGTATCTCCGGATAGAAACCAAAACAGTTCTTCAGCTACCCAACGAAAGGGAACTCGCTTGGTCGTGACTATGGGAAAACCGCGACGAAGATCGAACCGGGTCTGAAAGCCGAAATGGGAGATCGTTCCCACGCCGGTCCGGTCTTCGTGCGCCGTACCGTGCTGCAAAATTGAGCGTAACAGATCGTGATATTGTTTCATCTCGAAAATGGTAAGTGTCTATGCTTAGTTTACTCCGTGCAACCTTTGTGTTCTCTGTGTCTCGGTGGTGGGGTCTTTCTTAGTATCTTAGCCACCACAGAGACACAGAGAACACCAAGGTTGCACAGAGACGGTTCTGATTAGGACACTTCTCGAAAACGGTAAACTGATCAGTAGGCTAACGACGACGACTATAATAACGGAAAGAGTGTCGAATGAAAGAGTACAAAATTGGCTTTCTCGGTTTCGGAAATGTTGGGCGTGCCCTCGCGCGGCTGCTGTCGACTAAGGCAATGGAGCTCCGCGACACCTATGGCATTGTTTCGCGAATCAATGGAATCGCCACGCGAAGGCTTGGCTGGTTGTGCTCAGACCAGGGTTTTGATACTCAAAAAATCGTGGCCGGAGATTTTGCCGGCGCCGCCGCGCAATCGAACATTCAGGATTGGCTGCATGAAACAACCCCAGACATCGTCTTTGAGACTACCTCCCTGAATCCAGACTCTGGCCAACCGGCGATTGATTACTTAAAAACGATACTCAAGTCCGGGGCTCATGCAATCAGCGCTAATAAAGCTCCGATCGTCTACGCTTACGATGAACTGCGAGAGATCGCAGCTGAACAAAATAGAAAGTATCGCTTTGAGTCGGCGGTACTGGACAGCGCTCCCGTATTTTCCTTATTTCGCGAAACGTTGCCGCTGGTCAAGCTGCGGGGATTCACGGGCATTTTCAACTCAACTACTAACGTGATCCTGGAAACAATGGAAACTGGTCGCTCGTTTGACGAGGGCGTTCGTATGGCCCAGGACCTGGGAGTTACGGAGACTGATCCTGGTCATGATGTTGAAGGCTGGGATTCGATCATGAAGGTGTGCGCCATCGCGCGCGTCATTCTGAAAGCAAACCTGCTTCCGTCTGACGTTCGTCGCGAAGGAATACGGGGACTTGACGTTGAGTCTCTCCAGGCGGCCAAAGCGGAAGGGAAGCCCTTCAAATTAGTTTCGAGAGTTAAATTGGGGGAAGACGAAACGTTCATAGCCTCGGTTAGACCTGAACAAGTGTCGTTATCGGATCCACTAGGCAGTGTTCGCGGTACTTCACTTGGTGTGCACTTCGAACTCGACATGATTCCCGGGCTGACCATAATTTCTCATCGCCCGAATTTGCAGAGCACCGCCTATGGTCTCCTGGCCGATTTTGTAAATGCAGTAAGAGAAGACAACTGATGGACAAGGCAGGCCCAGGTATTTTCCATATATCATTTTCCATTTGTCATTTTTCATTGCGGATCGTTGCCAGTATGAATAATCCGATAGTTGAAAGTTGACAGTTAGAAAAATAGAAAATAGAAAATAGAAAATAGAAAATGAGAAATGGAAAATAAATGGCCCTTCCTGACTGCGGAATTCTGATGAGTTGCTGACACCCTGCCATCAAGCTGCAGCAAGTTCTGCTACGCTCTCTATCAGACGCTCAATCTCTTCCTCTGTTGTGTAAATACCGCACCCGGCACGCAAGAGTCCTTCATCTGCAAGACCAAGCCTCTCTACTACTGTGGCCGCATAAAAATCACCGTGGGAGAGGAACAACCCTTTCTCAGCTAGTCTTCTTGCGGCCTTTGATGACTCGAGTCCAGAGATAGTAAAGGCGATAGTCGGCGTTCGCGGTTGCTCAGGGGAAGGACCATAAAGTATCACTCGCGACATCTTACTCAACGCTTCCCAAAGCCTGGCAAATAGCTTCATGTTTCTATCGTGAGTCACCCTGAAAACGTTGTCCAATCCACTGCGAATTGCGCTATCGCCTGCCAGAGAGGCAAGAAACTCCACTGCCGCGCCCGCTCCCACCATGCCTTCCTGGTTTTGCGTTCCAGTCTCGGCATTCTCCGGTGCGTAATCAGGCGCAGGCACCAGCTTTGGAAAGTCGAGTTCTTGGAAGATGCGACGCTTTGCGAACAACACTCCAATGTGCGGTCCATAGAATTTGTAAGCAGACATGGCCAGGAAATCACAATCAAGTTCCTGCACGTCGATCAAAGCATGCGGGGCAAAATGGACTGCGTCGATAAAAGCGAGTGCACCGGCCTCGTGAGCAAGCTCGATTGCGTATTTGATATCGTTGATCGTCCCAAGTGCATTTGAAGCCGCACCAATAGCGACGATTCTTGTTTTTGGCCCAATCGCTCGCTGTAGCATGTGCTGGTCCAATGTGCCACTGTTGAGGTCGAACTTGACGCTCTTCACCACAACGCCACGCTCTTTAGTTAAGCGGCGCCACGGATCAATGTTAGCGTGGTGGTCTAGCTCGGTAACAACTATCTCGTCCTGGGATGAAAGGTTTTGACCTAATGTCCGCGATAGATGAAATGTGAGGGTTGTCATGTTGGAGCCGAACGCGATCTCGGTTGGAGATGCATTCAAGAACTCGCCAAATATTTGACGAGCCTTCTCAATGGCCACATCCGTTTCGGAACTAGTCGGGTATTGCCAGTGAGTATTTGCGTTGTGGTGAAACAAGTAGTCGCTCATTTGTTCAACCACGTAACGCGGTACCTGGGTACCACCTGGTCCATCAAAGTAAGCCACCGAAAAATTGTTATGGATTCGCTCCAGCGCCGGGAAGTGTTTTCTAATCTCGGTGGTGGATGCGACGTCGAGCTGCGTTTGTGGAGTGGTTGACATGGTTTACTAGGTCAAATGAAATTTGTCTGAGCTAATTCAGTTTGACCCGACGTGACCACCATTTGCAAGTAAAGGGGATGATTTAGTTTTGAGTAGGGATGCAGATGTCATCAACTTACCAGAATCCCGCAGTTGGGAAGAAACTATGAAAGCCGGGTCTCCCCGGAGAATGGTCTAAAATGTTGGTGACGCCAAGTCCCCAACGAAACGAGCTTACCTAAAGCAGGATGGCTCAAGACC
>DATIBX010000613.1:0-2240 GCA_035457105.1 Pyrinomonadaceae bacterium | reverse complement strand
ACTGCATTGGCCAGCTGATGTTTATATCGAAGGAGGCGATCAGTTTCGCGGTTGGTTCAACTCTTCGCTGATGGTCGGGCTCGCCGCGCATGATAGTGCGCCCTACAAGGCCGTCATCACTCACGGTTGGACTCTCGATGGTCAGGGCAGGGCCATGCATAAATCTGCCGGGAACGCGGTTGAGCCTGACGTGATCATCAAGCAATCCGGCGCTGAGATCATTCGACTCTGGTGTGCCTCGTCAGATTACTTCGACGACATGCGTGCCTCAGACGAAATCCTGCAACGCGTGACCGATGGTTATCGCAAATTGCGCAACACCGCCCGGTTCGCATTGGGGAATCTATATGGTTTTGATCCTGCGACCGACTCAATTCCGCTCGATGAAATGGAGGAGATCGATCGGTGGGCGTTGGCCGAACTGAACAGTCTTCTCGCAAAGGTTAAGGTGGCCTATGACGCTTATGAGTTTCACTCCGTTTATCACGCCGTCTACAACTTTGCGACTGTGACTTTGTCCGCCAGGTATTTTGACATAATCAAGGATCGTCTCTACACATTCGCACCACGCAATAAGGCTCGGCTGTCGGCGCAAACGGCGCTTTACAAAATCGCAGACGCGCTCGCGCGAGTGCTCGCACCTATTCTTGTTTTTACTGCCGACGAGGTCTGGGAAAACCTACCCGGCAGAGAACAAGCCGAGCCGTCGGTTCACCTCGCGACATTCCTGTCAGCCGATAGCGGCAAGGACGAGGCCCTCGTCGCCAGATGGAACCGTCTGTTTGAGATTCGCGATGAGGTTCTCCGTGCACTGGAAACAGCTCGAGTCGCTAAACAAATTGGAAGTTCGCTGGAGGCGAAAGTCACGCTTTCAGCTTCGGGTGAAACTTTTGATCTATTGTCCAGTCAGAGAAACGAACTGCGCTATCTATTCATCGTATCGCAAGTGGAGTTACTGGAATCTAAGGATGTTAAGGACGTTTCGATTTCCGTGACACAGGCCGATGGCGAAAAATGTGAACGCTGCTGGAATTACTCGACTCACGTTGGTGAATCGGAGAAATTTCCGACTGTGTGTGAGCGATGTGCCCGGGCGTTGGACGAAAGCCTGGCATCATAGCGATTTATTTATCTGATGAGTGCGGATACACCCACTGCTGGAACAACCACTCGCGCCCGTTTCGGTTGGCGTGCGGGCTATTTATTGGCGGCTTTTGGAATCTTTTTAGTCGACCAGGCGTCGAAGGCATGGGCGGTCCGCGCTCTTCGTTTTGGCCAGGAGCAAACGATCATCAGTGGCTTTCTCGACTTTATTTATACCGAGAATCCCGGCATCGCCTTTGGGCAGTTGCAAGAAGGCGGGGCGTTTGGTCGTTGGTTCTTTGTGTTGCTGGCAGTGGGCGCAACAATCGCGGTGTTTTATTACTTCCTGCGAACGCCTCGAAATGATGATCGAGTACTCGGCGCGTGCGCGTTATTGCTTGCCGGAATAGTAGGCAACCTGACTGATCGCGCTCGGCTCGGCTATGTGATCGATTTCATCGTTTTACATGCCGGCAACTATCACTGGCCGACATTTAATGTTGCAGATGCCAGCATAACAATCGGCGCCGTGCTATTGGCATACGACATGATATTTGGGAGTAAGAAGTCTTCAAAGACTTGACGGTTTGATCTTTAGACTTTGGTTTTCGGTCTTTGAGACTGCTCGAAAAGACAACAAAGACCAGGTCCCCAAAGCCAAAGACTCGCTTTTCATCCATGTACCCAGAAATATTTCACATTGGTTCCTTCCCCATTAATACCTACGGTGTGTTTCTCGCTGTCGCCTTTCTGTGTGCGATTTTGATTGCGGTAAAGCTGGCAGCGCGCGATGGCTTACCACGCGAGAAGATCTACGATCTCAGCTTGTGGATGTTGCTGGCAGCATTGGTCGGTTCGAAGGTGTTGATGCTCTTTACGGAGCCCGAATACCGCGAAAACCCGATTCAACTTCTTTCGTTGGACTTTCTTCGCTCCGGAGGCGTTTTCTACGGAGGTCTTATTGGCGCCGTAGTCGCCGGTTACGTCTTAATGCGGCGTTATAAGTTACCCTGGTGGAAGACTGCTGATGCCTGTGCACCCGCGATCGCCATCGGTAATTTTTTTGGACGTCAAGGATGTTTCGCTGCCGGTTGTTGCTGGGGCAAACCAACGACACTGCCCTGGGGTGTGAAATTCACCGAATTGGGCCACCGAAA
>DATIBX010000612.1:0-3407 GCA_035457105.1 Pyrinomonadaceae bacterium | reverse complement strand
GGAGGAGAATGATGCGTTTAGGTATTGTGTTGACGATTCTAATGGGGTTGATGGTTATTACTGCCTGCAACGATCCTGCCGCCGACCAGCCGAAGGCTACTACTGGAGCCCCGACGCAGGCATCGCCGCAGCAGCCGAGCGTCGCGGGCACAAAGTATGTCATTTCGCCGCCGAATTCGAAGGTCGAGTTTATAGGTTCGAAAGTGACCGGCAGCCACAATGGATCATTTGAGAAGTTTGCCGGGGTGATCGATTACGCTGGCTCGCCTGACAAGAGTCGGGTGACCGTCACGATGGAAACTGACTCCATCACGACAGATGATCCGAATTTGACCAAACATCTAAAAACGGCCGACTTCTTTGATGTAGCGAAATTTCCACAGGCAACATTCTCCTCGACCGAGATCGCACCCGGCGGAGCGAGTGGAGCGAGTCACACCATCACCGGAAATCTGACGATGCATGGTGTCACTAAATCGGTAACGTTTCCGGCAACGATCAGTGTGACGCCGGACGCTGCGAATGTTGATGCAAACTTTTCGATTAACAGGAAGGATTTCGGGATCAATTATGCGGGCGCGCAGGACAACTTGATTCGCGACAACGTCGTGCTCAAGTTAACGATTCGGGCCGCGAAGGGGACATAATTTCATCTCTGTGCATTCCTCTGTGTTCTCTGTGTCTCTGTGGTGGAATCAACCACCGAGACACAGAGAACACAGAGGATGCACAGAGAATACCAACCCTAACAAAACGCCGGTGAAACTGTCTCCACGCGTTGCCGCGCTTTCAACGAAAGCCAGCCGAGCGTATTGAGCACTTTCTCGTGCGTCATACCGGTGCCGAGGTACGTCCAACGATTCGCGCGTAATTGCACGCGTCGAAACACGCCTTGCTCAACATCGGTCAATTTCCTTCCACTAGCTGCCTCGAAGCTTTGCAGATCGAATTCCACCTGCTGCTGTAACCCGCCATCGATATAACCACCGATCGCGAGATACTCCTCAACACCAACCAGGATCTCAGCTTCACTGCGAGCCGCCGCCATCCCCTCGACCATCAAAGTATCGAGCTTTGCGTGTTGCACTTCCTCGACCCAGTGATGTTTGAGCAGACTCTTGAACTGCGGATCGAGATCCTGATTGTCTCTGATGCTGTCGACGTAGTGTCGCTGCACCATCCACTCGATGTGAAGCGTTGTAATCGCAACGCCGAGCGGATCGTGTTTCAGTATCTCAGCCGCGATTGCTTCGGGTGGTCCAATTACCTCGCATTTCGTTCCAAAACCTTCTTCAAAGTCCTGTCGAAAACGCTTGAAAAGTTGAATGTGTTTAGCTTCCTCACCAGCAAACTGAAGCAACGCCCTGACACGGTAATCGTCACCGCGCAGTTGTGGACGCGCATGGTCCAGTATGAAAGGTAGTATGAATTCCTCAACGAGTCCGAAAATACATAAATAAGCATTTCCTCGAATCTGATTCAGTATTCGTTTCTCGTCTGCTGTCAAAAAGGTCAGGGGCTCCGTTTGGGCGAGCGACTCCGGCATAAATGACTTGGTGAAGTCCAACCGTTTGTCGCCACCAATGATGTCCTCGATGCGCCAGTGAATTGCCTCTGACGCTGCAAGGGCAGATTGATAGGTATATCTGTCGAGCATTTTTGGAACACCTCCTTCAGGTTCCTAACTCCGTAACGCGTAAAAACCGTCTGCCATGGCTCAGGGAATCGTGTAATCTTTCGTTAATGTTTGAAGACTTATCGCGCCATCACACGCCTGTAACCGATCTATTTCCGAAGCTCGAAGACCGGGAACGTTATCGACTAAGTAGCGAGCAGGTAAGCTTTTATCGTGAGCACGGGTACCTGGCTGGAGTAAAAATGCTGAACGACGAACAGCTCGAGGTGCTGCGCCGGGAATTATTGGAACTCACAGATCCTGCGCATCCCGGCCACCAGTTGTTCTACGAGTTCAATGCAAACGAATCTGCCGATCCTGATCAGATACTCTTTCATGCACTTGGCGCGTGGCGAGTTACGCCCGGATTGCACGATCTCTTATGGAATCCGGCGTTTGTGGTTGCGGCGGCGCAATTGCTCGATGGACCAGTGCGATTCTGGCACGACCAGATCTTCTACAAGCCGGCACATCATGGCGGTGTAGTGATCTGGCACCAGGACTACTCGTATTGGACCAGGACCACGCCTGTGGCCCATCTCTCCTGTTGGATTGGTCTTGACGATTCGACTCGTGAAAACGGATGTTTGCATTATGTTCCCGGAAGTCATCACTGGCCATTGTTACCGCGCACGAGTTTCGCAAACGAGATGGATGCAATCCTCGATTCGTTAACGCCTGAGCAGCGAGCTGAGTTCAAGCCGGTTGCGATCGAGTTGAAAGCAGGTGAGTGTTCGTTTCACCACCCGCTGATGGTCCATGGCTCTTATGCTAACGAGACGCCGCGTCCGCGACGCGCAGTAGTAATTAATGCCTTTCGTGATGGCGTGGTGTCGGCTTCTGATGCACCAATGTTGGAGGGCGTTCCGTCCATTCCGACAGGCGAAAAAATGGGCGGTCAATTCTTCCCGCTATTATTTGATCCTGCCACTAAAACGTAACAACGAGATCGGAGAACTGCGACACCTTTGAAGATGTTTTGCTGTCTAATGATTCCGTAATTTCATTGAAAGGGGATCTAGTAATGACAGCAAAAGCAGCGTCAATGCCAAGCCGAAAGAAAGCCTCGAATATTTTCAAGGCAGCCAAGTCGTTTTGTAGTTTTTCCGTAAACGATTTGCAAAAGGCCAAAGAGTTTTACGGTCAAATGCTTGGACTCGACGTGTCGGAAACACCGGAAGGACTTGAGCTAAACACTGACAACAACACGGTGTTTTTGTATCCGAAACCGAACCATACCCCGGCCTCTTTCACCGTTCTGAATTTTCAAGTTGACGACATCGAGAAAGCGATCGATGAACTCGCTTCAGTGGGAGTGAATCTCGAACACTACAATCTCGCTGACATCAAGACTGATACACGCGGAATCTTCCGCGGACCGGGACATCAAATCGCCTGGTTCAAAGATCCAGCAGGAAATGTTCTGTCGGTAATCGAAGAGCAGTAAACACCTAGCCACAAAAGGGCACAAAGAAAGCACAAATGATCTGAAAATGACATTTGTGCTTTTTTTGTGCTGTCTTGTGGACTTGGCAATGAAATTGCTGACGGACGGGCATGAATTTCGAACTTAAGAATCTCAAGGATCAGGTCATAGTGATTACTGGTGCGTCGTCAGGTATAGGACTCGTCACTGCACGGATGGCGGCGAAGCGCGGTGCTCGTGTTGTCCTGAACGCGCGAAACGAAGAGGCGCTTCGCCGAGTCACGAATGAAATCAACGCTGACGGAG